>JBBTXQ010000028.1:13555-15557 GCA_038062165.1 Patescibacteria group bacterium | reverse complement strand
GCGTACCCGTAACCGAGAAATCCGGTCGCGTGCATACGAGTACGGCGTCTGTGGCCGTGATGCCCGTGCGGTCAACCGGCGAGATCAAAATTAACCCCGCCGATCTCGAACTTACGTTTACTCGTTCCGGGGGTGCGGGTGGACAGAATGCGAATAAAGTTGAAACAGCTGTCATTCTCAAACACAAACCCTCGGGCATAATGGTGCGCTCGTCAAGTGAGCGTAGTCAACTAAAGAATCGCGAAAAAGCTATGAGTATTCTTGAGGCTAAGCTAACCATGCTCGAGGAAGAGAAACGAGCCAAAAAAGAGGCAAATGAGCGTAAGGGTCAGATAGGTACGGGTGACAGATCAGAGAAAATTAGGACATATAATATCCTCCAAGATCGAATTACTGACCACAGGATTAAAGAAAGTTGGCACAATATCGAGAATATAATGCTGGGCAACATAGATAAGATAGTAGAAGCTTGTGCGCACAGCGCGAAGTCCCTGCCTGACCGGCAGGTAGGTTGACGAAGTGGTGTGGATAAGAGATGAGAGGTATTCTGTTTTTAAAGGTATAATTATAGTGTGAAAAAAGCGGTATTTATTTGGGTTTTGGTGCTTGGAATTTGGGGCTTTGCTAGTTCGGCTCATGCTGAAACTAGCAAGGTCGAGGGTTATGCATGGAGCTCTGGTCTAGGCTGGGTCAGTTTCAACTGCACTAATAGCAATTCTTGTAGCACTTCTAATTACGGAGTGAACCTTGACAGAACTACAGGTGCACTTTCCGGATACGCATGGAACTCAAGCGTGGGCTGGATTAGTTTTAACTCGAGTGATGTCTCCGGCTGTCCAGTCGGACCTTGCGCGCCTAAAGTAGTAGGCAATAATCTAACCGGTTGGGCCAAGGTGCTCTCTGGTAATGTCAGTCAAGGCTGGGAAGGTTGGATACACTTATCGGGTTCTAACTACGGAGTTAATTTTGACGGAATTAAGTTTACTGGATATTCGTGGAGTTATCAGGAAAGTTCGCCTGTTGTTGGTTATTGGATAAGCTGGAACCCGACCAAGGGTCCAGGTGTTTTTTCAGAATCTCAAACTAGCATAACTACGGGGAATGTTAGTGGTGGCGGAGGTTCAAGTGTGGTGGTTGATTCTGACACATGTAACCAGAGTACTTGCACTTTCTCTTATGCCGAGAATACTACAGTTAATCTAGTGGCCATGGCGGGACCGGGTTATTTTTTCAAAAATTGGACGGGAGCGAATGCAAACGAATGTAGCAGTTTAACTTCTCGTTTTTGCAACAACATCCTTCTTTCTTCAGACAAAACAATCAAGGCTGAATTCAGAACAGCCAATTGCCCAGACGATGGTCCCGGAGCATGCCCCGCTTGCAATGATAGAATCGATAACGATTTGGATAGTAAAAGAGATTATCCTGCCGATCCTGAATGCTTGAACTTAAATGGCACAAGTGAGCTCTCTGCTGTGGGGCCGGCTTGCGATGATTGTATAGATAATGACGGCGATGGCAAGATTGATTGGCTCAACGATAGTGGCTGTTCTGATAATCCCCAAGATCCGAATGAAGCAAATGCGGTTTTAACAGTAAGCTTGTCTTTCGAAAGGCAGGCCAATAAGGGCAGTGTCCTATCGGCACCGGTGGGCATAAATTGCGGTATAGACTGCACAGAAACTTATATAAACGACGAAACAGTGAAGTTAACAGCCCTGCCTCAAGGACCTAATACGATTTTCCAAAAATGGACAGGGGCTTGCACAGGGGTAAATCCAATCTGCACACTCAAAATGGACGTCTCGAGAACGGCCACTGCTCACTTTGGTGACGCACCTATCATACTGCCACAATGTTCTGATAGCCTTGATAACGATAATGATGGCAAAACAGACTATGGAACAGGTCCGAATAATGATCCGGGATGTGTGAACGCAGATGATGACGACGAACGTGATCCGGTGTCGCAATGTCCGGGAGCCGGACCGGGCATATGCCC
>JBBTXQ010000028.1:0-13455 GCA_038062165.1 Patescibacteria group bacterium | reverse complement strand
ACGACGAACGTGATCCGGTGTCGCAATGTCCGGGAGCCGGACCGGGCATATGCCCTGAATGCAACGATGGCATAGATAACGACGGCGACGGTTTTAGAGATTTCCCAAATGATCTTCAATGCACAGACGCAAATGATAACAACGAGTCGGATACAGGAGCTAATTGTCCCGCCGATGGTCCAAGCCTATGCCCCCAATGTAACGATGGAATTGATAACGACGGCGACGGCAAAGTAGATTACCCGGCTGACATAGGTTGCTTCAACAAGGCAGACAATAGTGAGACGAATCCGGTTGTCTCAGGTAATTGCCCAGCCGACGGCCCAGGTGTGTGTCCTAGATGTAACGACGGAATTGATAACGATGGCGACGGCTTCATCGACTGGCTTGGGTGGGATTCTGATAAAGACAACATAATTGACATACAACGAGATCCATCCTGTCAAGGTGAACCAAATAAGAATAGTGAGGCTGGAGGTATAGACGTGATTGAGATTTGATGATAGGATACTCCGGCTGTGGTAAAAGAGACAAAAACAAAGGCAGATCCGCGCTTAGACGCAATGGCTACTGCCGGGATGCATTTCGGCGCGCCCAAGAGTCGCCGTCACCCTTCAACAAAAAATTTTGTTTTTGGGGTAAAAAATAATTTCGAAATAATTGACCTCGATAAGACGCGAACAAGCTTAGAAAAGGCTAAAGAATTCGTAAGTGCCTTGGGCAAAGAGGGCAAGGTGCTCTTGCTCGTAGGTAATAAGTCAGAAGCAAGAGATGTTATCAAGCAGGCGGCCCTTCGAGCAGGACTGCCCTATGTAGCTCTACGCTGGATGGGTGGCACACTCACTAATTTTGACGAAATCAGAAAGCGAGTTGATAGGTTGGGAGAACTTGAAGCTCGTGAGGCAAGCGGTGACTTAGGTAAGTACACCAAGAAAGAGCGCGCTCGCATTAGTCACGAGGTTAAAAATTTGAAAAGATTCTTTTCAGGTATTACTGAAATGCAAACAATGCCTAGCGCAATGTTCGTAATCGATTCGGACAAAGAAGAGATTGCCCTAACAGAGGCTCGCCGTATACACATACCCACCATCTCTCTTTCGAGCACAGATTGCAACATAAACGATGTTAACTACCCAATTGTTGGCAATGACAAAGCAGTAGCAAGTATAAAATATATTGTAAACGAAATAATAACGGCTTATAAGGGCTAGACATGGTCAGAGTAGAAATAATAAAAAAATTGCGTGAAGAAACAGGCCTTTCTATGGGTCAGATCAAATCAGCCCTAGAAGAAGCACAAGGGGACGAATCGCGCGCTCGAGAGATCCTAAAGAGTAAGGGTACAGATATAGCAGATAAAAAATCTAGTCGCTCACTTGGTTCTGGCACTATTTCTGCCTATGTGCATAACAATAAAACAATAGGCGCTATGCTAATGCTTGCCTGCGAAACCGATTTTGTTTCTGGTAATGACGAGTTCAAAAATCTTGCCTATGATCTTGCTATGCATATATCAGCCACTAATCCAATTGATATTGCCACACTGCTCTCCGAGCCATTCATAAAAGATGACACAATGTCTGTTAAAGGTTTGATTGAAAGGGCTACGCAGAAGTTCGGCGAACGCATAGAACTCGCAAACTTTACGCGCTACACTACTAAAGGATAAAACATGCTTACAGTTGCAATATATCTATTCATCTTTTCGCTCATAAGTGCTTGGGCCGCTCTGCACATTTTGAGTCAGAATATGGGAGCACTTCAAAGTGCCGATCAGATCACGCCATTTATCCAGCACAATTCGCTTACCGAGGCTGTTTTTGACAGAGTAGAGGCTGTGGCCGGTAGCGCACATAGGCATTCCCGGGACATCCTATATAGGCTTGCATACGATTTTCTTAAGAGCGTGATCCCCATGTTCAGGAAGTTTACTCATAGTACCGAACAGGCACTTACTAGGTGGGTGCAATTAATAAAAGGCAAAAGAGAATTAAATTATCTAGGTCGCAAGGCCGCTTCTCCATTTGTGCAGAATATGCGCGATCATGCCGATGAGACAGGAGCTGGCCAGATCCATGATAAAATTAATTGAGCCGCCTCCCAGACTCGAACTGGGGACCCACGCATTACAAATGCGTTGCTCTACCAACTGAGCTAAGGCGGCTTATTTAAGAGATAATACACAAATATGCACGATTATCCAAGTTTTATACCAATGATAGGTGACTCGGCCCCTGACTTTAATCTAGATGGAGTATTTGGTGGGAAATATAAACGCTTTTCGTTAAGTGACTATAAGGGCAAATGGTTAGTCATATTTTTCTATCCCCTTGATTTCACATTTGTTTGCCCGACAGAAATAAAAGAATTCAGCAAACGTACCCCAGAATTCAAAAAACTTAAGTGTGAAATAGTGGGTGTGTCTGTAGATTCTAAAGAGTCTCACAAAGCTTGGATTGAACGCGACTTCAAAAAACTGAACTTCCCTCTTCTCTCTGATTTCCAAAAAACAATGGTTAGTAATTATGGTGTGTTGAAAATGGATGAAGGCGTGGCATATAGAGGCACATTCATAATTGACCCAAAGGGCATCGTGAGACACGTGACTATTTCTGACAATGACGTAGGCAGGAGTGTGGGAGAAACCCTGCGTGTTGTCAAAGCCCTCCAAACCGGCAAACTCTGCCCGGTGGAATGGCACGAAGGCGAAAAGACTTTGAACTAACTCACCAGTCCGCCAGTTGGCGGATCGCCCTCTCTTATGTATAAGAGAGGGGAAGAGGTGAGTTGCATTTGCAGGATTAATGTGTAGTCTGATGGCGGGAGGAAGGATGGGGTACATAACGTACTGGACATGGATTGCATGGGTCAGACTCAAATTGCCGCTTTTCCCATGGCGCCTTTACTGCAGATATCGTAGCTTTCATGTGCCAAGTTGTGCGGCGCAACATCCAGAAAGAGCGAAATGCCAGATTTGCGACAAGCCAACACCGATTGATTGGTAAGAGGCCCGGGGTGAGAGATCGCTCCGGGCCTTCCATATTTTAACTTACAAGGTACTAATTAATTTACGACCGTGAGCAATTTAGTACCGTGGTGTAGGTGGTCGTGGGTCTAGAATGCTTACATGTTCCAGACATTTGCAATTTTCCCCATCGGGAGTAATATATGCAGTATGATCATGCGTAGCTTTTCCTTTTCTAACCTTACCAAGCTGGCGTAGCGGGCGGTTTTCTTGATTGTGCGAAAACCCCCGCCACCCGGCGGGATTATCGTTTATACATTATAATAAGGACATGAGACGATACATTAATGCCAAGGAGGACATAACAGTGCCACTAATGAATCTAGAAGAGAGGACCGATGCAGAATCTGTGCGCATCAAGCGCTATATGGCCATGGCAGATCTCTCTCGTACGCCTGGCAGTCCCCTAAAAGAAGTTGTAGACAGAATTTTGGCTATACCAGAGTATAAAGATTTCGACGACATAGAGACTTCCGAGATTGTTTCTACTGAAATTACTTTTGATCTATTCGGCTTCGCCAAAGATCATCCGGCACGTTCAAAGTCCGATACGTATTACGTGGACGATGATCATATCTTGCGCACGCACACTACGATTATGTGGTATTACTTCCTGCGGGACGAGGAAGTGCGCGAGAAGATGAAGAGGGAAGAGCCTGTGGGCTGTTTCTCTTACGGCAAGGTTTATAGGAAGGATGAGATAGACAGAAAGCACATGAACGTTTTCCACCAGATTGATGCGTGGTACCTGGCACCTAAAGACAAGCAAATACTAGGCAAAGAAGATTTGCAGAACGCTCTTTCTAGTATTGCCAAGGCAGTAATAGGCGAGAATGTAAAGTACAGGTTCAATGAAGACAGCTTCCCTTATACTGATCCCTCTGTCGATATGGAGGTGGAATTAACTGACGGGTCTTGGCTAGAACTCTGCGGGGCAGGAGTAGTTAAAGGGAGTGTACTTGAATTGCTTGGCATAGATTCGAGCAAGTGGACAGGCTGGGCCATGGGTCCGGGGCTCGAGCGCTTCGCCATGATGAGCATGGAGTTGCCAGATGTGCGCCTTCTCTGGTCAGGAGACCCACGAGTGAAGAGTCAGCTCAAACTTGGTAATAAGTACAAAGAGGTTTCGAAATTCCCGCCGATTACTCGCGATATTTCCTTCGTGGTAAATAACGACTTCATTCCCAATAATTACTTCGATTTAATAAGAGATATTGGCGGCGACTTAATAGAGCAAGTCGAGCTTATAGACAAATATGAGAATACCGAGAAGTTCGGTGAAGGAAAAGTAAGCTACACATATAGGATCACCTATCGCAGTCTCGATCGCACGCTCACGAACGAAGAAGTAGACGCGCTTCAGAAGAAAGTCTACGACCAAACAGCAAGCACTTACAGTGCGCAATTGCGCTAACTCGCTGAATCTATTATGTCCGATCGGACAAGTTAGATTCATATAAAATAAAAACGAAAGGCCCGCGGGGTGAGGGGTCCCCGGGGCCAGATTGACAGGAGGGCGTCCTGCCACGCTACTCGCTTTGCCGGGCCGGTGCCGTACCCTGATCCTCTTCCTTCTTCATGGAGGCCCGAATGGCCTCCGGAGTGGTTCCCTGCATGAACGCGATCATCGCGATCCCTGCGGCACTCGCGTTCAAGAGCGGATCTCGTCTCACTGATGCGGCGGCGAAGGTGCCACCCGTCACCATACATTGCTTCATGAGCCCATCCTCTCCCCTCAAATCTACCCATCATTATATCATACCTTATATATAAAAGTCAAGCTCAAATGGGGATGAAATAGAGAGAGAAATGTGATAGAATATATGAGTAAATATGGCTAAGAAAGGGGACGAAAAAGGCAATAAGAAGACAGGTGCTGGGCATCTATACGACGCTAGTTCTATTTCTGTATTAGAGGGGCTGGAACCGGTGCGCAAGCGGCCGGGTATGTATATTGGCTCTACGGGGCCAGAGGGTCTCTTCCACATGGTCAAGGAGATCTTCGATAACTCACGAGACGAGGCCATGGGAGGTTATACGGATGAAATTGAAATCGCGCTATTACCGGGTGAAGTGGTGCGTGTAGCCGATAATGGTCGCGGCATTCCTGTTGATATACACAAGGCTACCAAAGTAAGCGCGCTTGAGACGGTCATGACTACGCTACACGCTGGTGGCAAGTTCGATCAGGGTGCTTATCAAGTTTCTGGCGGTCTCCACGGAGTGGGGGCAAGCGTGGTCAATGCGCTTTCCGAGTGGACGCGGGTGGAAGTGCACAAAGACGGCGAGATTTGGATGCAGGAGTACAAGCGCGGCAAGAAAGTGGCGAACGTTAAGAAGATCGGCAAGTCCAAACAGACAGGCACAATTGTTACATTCAAATCTGATCCGGCCGTTTTCTCTGAAACTATTTATAACTGGAAGAGAATTGTGGATTATTTGCGCGAGCAGGCGTATCTTTCTAAGAAGGTCAGGATCAGAGCTTATGATGCGCGAGAATATTCTGGCAAAGTAGACCTAGAGGGATGTCTATATTTGCACGAGCTTGAACTTGAGATACCCAGCTACTCTTTCTATTTTGAGGGAGGGTTGATTTCGTTTGTCACTTTTTATAATCAAACAGAGAAGCAAGTTCATAAAAATATTTTCTCTATCGAGAAGGATATCGTGGTCGAGAATAGCAAATCGATAAATGTTGAGATCGCGCTCCAATATATCGACGACATCACCTCGCATGAGTATAGCTTCGCCAACAACACACCCACGCCCGATGGCGGCACACATTTGTCAGGATTCAGGATGGCACTCACGCGTACGCTTAATAGTTACGCCAAGAAAAATAATTTTGTAAAAGATGGCGAAGACGCATTTACGGGCGATGATGTGCGCGAAGGACTCACCGCAGTAGTTTCTGTAAAAATTCCCGATCCGCAATTCGAGGGCCAGACTAAGGCAAAATTGGGTTCTGTAGAGGCCCAGACTGCCGTGAACACAGTTTTCGGCGAGGCTTTTAATTTGTTCCTCGAGGAGCACCCGGATGACGCGCGAGCAATTGTGAATAAAGTGATCATTGCGGTGCGTGCGCGCAAAGCTGCTAAAGCGGCTAAAGATTCTGTCCTGCGCAAGGGCGCGCTCGAGGGCATGACACTCCCGGGTAAACTAGCTGACTGTCAGTCTAAGTCTGCATCTGAATCAGAATTATTTATCGTTGAGGGAGATTCGGCCGGCGGCTCGGCCAAGCAAGGTCGCGATCGCCGCACTCAAGCCATCCTCCCGCTTAGAGGCAAAATTCTTAATGTTGAGCGAGCGAGGCTCGATAAGATGCTTGCTTCCGAATCTGTTAAGAATATAATTCTTGCACTGGGAGCGGCTATTGGCGACACATTTAATATCGAAAAGTTGCGTTATCACAAAATAATAATTGCAACTGATGCCGACGTAGACGGCTCACATATCCGCACACTCTTGCTCACATTATTTTTCAGATATTATCGCCCTCTGATAGATGGTGGTTTCATATACATAGCTCAACCACCCCTGTATAAAATTTCTAAAGGCAAAGAAATAAATTATGCGTATTCTGACGAAGATAAAACTAAGATTATGGGCAAGTCAGCAGAGATCGAAGAAACTGATTCTGAATCAGAGCCCGAGTCAGAATCTGAATCTAACAACTCAGAAACTCAAAAAACCAAAACTTCAAAATACAGAGTTCAGAGATACAAAGGCTTGGGCGAAATGAATCCGTCAGAACTCTGGGAGACAACCATGGATCCGAGTAGACGCATACTCAAGCAGGTGAACATAGACGACGCCATGGAAGCAGATAAGACCTTCGAGATTCTAATGGGAGACGAAGTCGAACCCCGCAAACTCTTCATCCAAGCGAATGCAAAACTAGCGGAAGTGGATGTTTAGCTTCCAGAAATAGCAAATTGCATTTTCCTCGGAGCCCCGGGAGGCTGGCCAGAAAATGAATTTGCCACTTCTGTGAGCTTATTACGGGTGGTTTTCTTTGGTGAGGCGGTTTAGCAAATCTGCAACTTTCATACTTTCACCCTTACCATTCTTATCACGAGATTCTAATGTGATCTTGCTTTCTTTTTGTTCTTTTTCGCCAATCACAATGAGATAGGGAATCTTTTCTAACTTGGCATCTCTAATTTTCTTACCCAGCGATTCTGCGCGAGTGTCTATCTCTGCCCTCAAACCTGATCCCTGCAATTTGTCAAAAACTTCCTCAGCGAATTTCTTCTGCGTGTCAGTGATAGGCAAGACCTTGACCTGCACAGGCGCGAGCCAATAGGGGAAGTTACCAGCCGTGTGTTCGATAAGAATTGCTATAAATCTCTCGATTGAGCCATATAGCACGCGATGGATAACCACAGGTGTTTTCCGGGAGCCGTCCTTGTCTGCGTATTCGAGTTTAAAACGTTTGGGCTGCTGAAAGTCTAACTGTATCGTTCCCATCTGCCACTCTCTCCCAAGCGCGTCAGTCATGTGTATGTCGATCTTGGGTCCATAGAAGGCGCCATCTTTTTCTTTTATCCCGTATTTGCCAGCGCCCACTTTTTCATTCAAGACTTTTCGCAATGCCGTCTCCGCTGTGTCCCAAGTACTCACATCTCCCATAAATTGATCTGGGCGAGTGCTTAGTTTAAGGTGGTATTCTAGCCCAAAAATTCCATAGAATCGATCTGTTAGCTCAAGAATACGTTTGCACTCAGCTTCGATCATGTCCTCTGCGATGAAATTATGAGAGTCATCTTGGCGGAATGAACGGGCACGTAGAAGACCATTGAGAGTACCAGATCGCTCATATCTGTGTAGAATGTCGGTATCTGATAGTCTGTAAGGCAGATCTCGATAACTTCTGGTCTGTGAGCCGAAAACAACCATAGCATTTGGACAATTCATGGGTTTAATGCCGTAGATCTCATTCTCGCCCATATCGGCGATGAACATATCATCTTTGTAGTGGTCCCAATGGCCCGATGTAATCCACAATTCCTTCTTGTTGATAAGTGGCGAGGCAATTTCAAGGTATCCTCTCTCTTTGTGTTCTTTCCTCCAGAAATCTACTAGGTTGTTTATCACAGTCATTCCGTTCGGTAGCCAATAAGGCATTCCTGGCGATGTTTCGTGGAACATGAAAAGCCCAAGCGCTGGGCCCAGAACTTTGTGATCGCGCTTCTTGGCTTCTTCCTGCATTGCTATGTACTTGTCGAGCGCGGCCTTGTTCTCGAAGGCTAGGCCATAGATGCGCGTGAGCATTTTGTTCTTCTCGTCACCGCGCCAGTACGCGCCGGCTATGTGCGAGAGCCTGAATGAATCTGGCTTAATTTCTTTTGCCGGATTCTCGACGTGACCGCCACGGCATAGATCAGTGAATTGACCTGATGTGTAGAGAGTAATTCCTGCCTTGCCGGCAGGCAGGTTTTCGCCCTTACTGGCTATCTCGTCTATCAACTCACGTTTGTAAGGATTTGTCTCGAACAACCTGCGAGCTTCATCCTGCGAAATTTCGCGAGAAGTGAAGCTCGACCAAGAGGGCAATAGCCCGCGCATCTTACTCTCTATTCTGCCTAGTTCCGCGTCAATTCCGCGTCTATCGGTGTCGTTAAAGTCGAAATCATAATAGAAGCCGTTATCTATGGCTGGGCCAATAGTGGGCTTGGCGTCCGGATAGAGTTCCATTACGGCCGCCGCCAAGAGATGGGCCAGACTGTGACGCATGGGCGTCAGTTCTTCAGGGGTCTTCTCCTTGTGCCCCTTGAGAATCGAGAGCGGATTTGGAATTCTCGGCAATTTCATTCTGCTATATTAGCAAATTTGAATAAAAAAAGAAGCAGGGTGACCCGTCGAGGTATACCCTGCTTCGAAACCCAGGAGGGGAGGCTGCTCCTCTTGTTGAATGAGAGCATACCCAATAGAAGTCTACTCCAATTTCTTTACTTTTTCAATGACTATGCTGGGCGTGCCGTTGCGGTGGGAGACAGAGCCTCTTATAGCGATGCAGGCGTCGTTTATCAAAATATCTTTGAAGTCGTTGTATGTATCAGAGAAGGCCACGACCTCGATCGAATCGGTGAAGTCTTCGAGTCGGCCGAAGAGCATTTTATTGCCACTTTTTGTGATGATGATTTTGGTGTTCGAGAGGAGGCCAGCCGCGAGAGTGGTGGTATTGTTTCCATAAGTTTTAATCTTGCTGAGGGTCTCGTCGTGCTTGGCGAATTTGTCTTTGTGCGCTTCAAGTGGGTGACCCGATATATAGAATCCCAAGAGTTCCTTCTCCCATCTTAATTTGTCACCCATTGTGGCAGGCTCTGCCGACTTCATGCGGAAAATAGGTTTGGTCGTCTCCGCTCCAAAGAGGCTCGTCTGATTACGTTCAGAATTAGATAAAGCTCGAGAAAAGGCGAGCGCCTCTTCGATATTTGCAAGCAATTGTCCTCTCTCGCCGAGCGAATCAAGCGCACCGGCCATGATGAGCGATTCGAGAGACTTTTTATTGAGATTCTTGTGTTGCACCCGAGTTAGGAAATCTGAATAAGATTTGTAGGGACCGTTCCCTTTGCGTTCACGGATAATAGCCTTTCCGATCTCTTCACCGAAATTCTTGATCCCCCTTAATCCAAAGCGTATCTTTTCGCTGTCTTTGACGGCTGTAAAATCTGAATAAGATTCATTCACGTCCGGAGTGAGTACCTCGAAGCCCATGCGTTTGCATTCCTCGATAATTTTTCCAACCTCTTCGACATCACCTGATTCTGCTGTGAGTACAGCTGTCATATACTCGGCTGGGAAGTTGGCCTTCATGTAGGCAGTTTGATATGCGACCCATCCATAACTTGCCGCATGGGCCTTGTTGAATCCGTAACCCTGGAAGGGTTCGAAAAGTTCCCATAGCTCTTCTGCTTTCTGTTCGTTCATGCCTCCATGTTTCTGACAACCTTCTACGAATATAATATGTTGCTTAGCCATCTCGGCAGGAATCTTTTTGCCCACTGCTTTTCTAAATTTGTCCACCTCACCCCAGCTATAGCCAGCAACCTCAATCGCTGTCATGAGTAAGTCATCTTGATACACCAGTACGCCAAAAGTTCTGTCTAGGAAACTTTTCATTTTAGGATGCAAGTATGTGACCGGATGTTCCCCCCTTTTTCGCTTAATGTACTCATTGATGTTATCCATTGGTCCTGGTCTGTACAGAGCCACCATCACGTTAATGTCATCTATTCTTGTGGGTCGCAGTTCTACCAGAGCCCTCGTCATGCCCGCGCCATTTAATTGGAAGAGTCCCATAGTCTCGCCCCGAGCGAGCATCTCGAAAGTTTTCTTATCATTAAGCGGGATCTTCTCTATATTTATTTTCTCATTCCTAATTTTTTCCACCCGTTCTACTGCATCTGCCAGGATGGCCAGATTACGAATTCCTAGGAAATCAAATTTGAGTAGTCCCGCGTCCTCGATCGAGTACATATCGTATTGAGTAATCACCTTGCCACCCTTCGGATCATTCTGAAGTGGCGTGAAATCAGTTAGATTAGTGGGCGCGATCACCACGCCAGCGGCATGAACGGATATATGGCGTACACAACCCTCTATTCTCTTTCCCACATCTAATATTTCTCTCGCGGTTTGATCCGATTCATATAATTTCTTTAGTTCCGGCTCCAATTTGAAAGCGTTATCAATAGTCATGGGGAAGCCTTGCGAGCCTAAAGGAATTAATTTCGAAATTTTGTCACCCAATATATAAGGATGGCCAAGCGCTCTGGCTACATCTCGCACAACTCCACGGGCAAGCATTGTGCCGAAGGTCCCAATTTGGGCCACATGGTCAGCTCCATATTTATTCCGCGCGTATTCAATAACCTCATCGCGTCTATTATCTGCCAAGTCCATATCCACGTCCGGCGCACTCGGCCTTTCTGGATTTAAGAACCTTTCGAAAGGTAGGTTATATTCAATTGGGTTAACAGTAGTGATGCCGGTTAAATATGATACAAGTGAGCCGGCGGCCGAGCCTCGAGTGTTGGTGAAGATGCCTTTCTCGTGGGCGAAATTAAGTAGGTCCGCAACAACCAGAAAGTATGGTGCGTAACCTTTGTCCCTAATGATTTTTAATTCATAATCGATGCGCGCGTTTATTTCGTTATTTTCTACCAATTCTTTTTTTATCAAACCTTCTCGAGCAAGCCTAGCCAATTCCTCATCTGGGGTAGTGCCCGACGCAATCTGAAGTGGGGGGAACACCCATTTGCCGAGCGTAAGCTTGAGATTGCACATATTGGCAATAACATTTGTGTTTTCAATTGCTTCAGGATTATCTTTAAACTTTTCGTAGGCTTCATGATTTGATATAAATGAGTAATCACCTTTCGCCATTGAGAAGCGGCTCTGGTCACTCATGTCGGCCGATGTTTGGATAGCAAGCATTGTCTCGTGAGCATGTTTATCATCCACCGATAAATAATGCGAATCTTGAGTGCCCACTATGGGTATCTTTAAATCCTTTCCAAGCTTAATAATTTTGTTTTTTATCTCTAAGCCTCTTTCCAAACTTGGATCGTGCCAAACCTCTAGGAAATAATTATCCTCACCAAAGATGTCCTGATACAGTTCTATTACTTCCCGCGCACGCATTTCATTGTTGTCTTGTAGTGCTCGCGCAAGTTCGCCACCGAAGCACCCAGATAGAGCCACGAGCCCTTCACTGTGATTGCGCAAAAGATCATGATCCATGCGCGGCTTGTAGTAATAACCTTCAAGATGCGATGCAGAAACTAATTTGATCAGATTCTTATATCCGATCTCGTTTTTGGCCAGAAGCGTCAGATGGAATCGTTTGTTGTCTATGTTGGGATCTTTATCAAATCTAGTCCTATTAGCAATGTACGCCTCTACGCCAATAATGGGTTTCAAGCCCGCATCCTTGCAGAGTTTATAGAACTCGATCGCCCCGTACATGTTCCCGTGATCGGTAATAGCCAGAGCCGGCATCTCGTGCTTTTTAGCTAATTTAACTAGTTGTTCAGTTTGACTTAAGCCATCCAGTAAAGAATAGTGTGTGTGCGTGTGTAAGTGTATGAATGGTGCCCTCGACATGAGGGCATTATATACTAGCGAGATGAAATGGGTTGTGGGGATAGATGAGGTTGGGCGTGGACCCCTTGCTGGGCCCGTAACCGTTTGTGCCCTGGTAATCCCCGAAGGTTTAACCTTCGGGGAAGGACCTTTTGATTCTAAAAAACTTTCACCCAGAAAAAGAGAGCAAATATTCAAAAGAATAAAGGAATTAAAAAAGCAAGGCAAGCTGAACTATAAACTTGCATCAGTCTCGCACACAGTAATAGACAGAAAGGGGATAGGATATGCAGTGAGGAAGGCAATTTCTAGAGCTCTTGAACGACTTAGGATCCCGGATCCCAAGTGCCATATTTTACTAGATGGGGGATTGCGAGCACCAAAAGAGTACAAAAACCAGAGAACAATCATCAAGGGCGACTCGCTAGTTCCCATAATCGGTCTGGCCAGTATCGTTGCTAAAGTTTGCCGAGATCAGAAAATGCGCAACTTGGGAGCTAAGCTCCCAAGTTGGGGGTTTGAAAAACATAAGGGGTATGGCACGCGGGCTCATTACAGAGCAATCAAGAAGCACGGCCTCTCGCCCGTGCACCGTCGCAGTTTCTTGACAAGAGTTAAGTTCTAGCAGAGGATTCAGACAGAGCCTCATTCCAACCAACGTAGCACCCACGAAAGGAGATCAACGATGCACTTTCTTGAGCTTTCGATACAGTTCGTCACCACGACTGCGGGGTTCGTCATGGCAGCAGTGTTCTTCTCGGGGTTCTGGTCCGAGAATGGATACCTAGCTGTGAACGTTTTCCTCGGGTTGTATTCAAGGAAGAAGGCGGCACGCACTTTCGTCGCGGTCTTTCTGGCGGCAGTCATTACGCTCACTACCGTTGTCACGGCGGGTATGATCCCGGGAGCCCTAAGGATGGTGGTGCCACCGTATCTGGGCGGGCTTACTCTCTTCCTTGTGCTGGGCCTACCGTTGTACCTCTGGTACACAAGTCTGGTCAAGCCGAAGAAGCTCAAGAGCATCAAGGGTAAGGCCCACATCGGCCACGGTAGTGGCGTGGCTCTCCACGGCCTGGGCCCGGCCAAGAACTGAACATGGCTCGTAGCGAAGTGAACGGTGGGGAAGGGTTCGGCAGAGCACGCTGAACATCCCCGCCGTTTTTATTTACATTTTGATTTGCAAAGGCCAGGTCTATTGCGCTAGTCTAGTGAATAGAAGAGGAGGTCGCTATGCGCTACATGGCGTTCGTTTTGGGGCTCGTTTTCCTATCACGATTCAACGTGCCAGAAGTGCCAGAAGTCCAGAATCTTTTTCTCGACAGGCAGTGGGAACCTGGCAG
>JBBTXQ010000027.1:0-39819 GCA_038062165.1 Patescibacteria group bacterium | reverse complement strand
GCCACAGACGCCGTACTCGTATGCACGCGACCGGATTTCTCGGTTACGGGTACGCGTTGAATTCTGTGTACGCCCGACTCCCATCTAAGTGCTTCGTAAGCACCCGCCCCTCGGATCTCATAGACAAGGTCGTCAAGTTCCACCACTCCCCATCCTTTTTTGCGCGCATAGCTTGAGTACATATTGCCAAGCTCGCGAGCAAAAAGACTTGCTTCACTGCCACCGGCGCCTGCTCTAATCTCTAGAATTATTTCTCGTGCACTCCCATATTTATCTCCCGAATTATCTTCGTCTAAGTTATCGCTCTTGCCACCATTAATTATCCCCTCCATTTGAGTAAGCAAAAATTTAGCCGTTTCCGGATCAGATTTAAGCATCTCTTCATATTGAAAAGCTAGATATTTAGTCTTCGGATTTGCCTTGAACTCGCTAATATCCATCTAGGCTACCTTTTTCTTTTTTGGCGCTTTGACTTTTTTGGGTGTGGTTGACTTCTTAGAACTGCGCGTCCTGAAACGTTCTACTCGACCGGCTGTGTCAATAATCTTCTTGTCGCCTGTGAAGAATGGGTGACAGACACTGCAAATTTCAACTTTAATTTTCTCCTGCGTGCCACCCACATTGAAAGTATTGCCGCACGAACAGGTGACGAGTGCATTAGTATAATAAATTGGGTGTGTATCTTTTTTCATATTAATTTAATTGAAGGTTTATACTCTATGCTCTAATTTGGAAACTTTCTCTGCCAACTTCATGTGATGCTCTTTCTTGACATATTGCACAGCAAATTCATCCATTCGCCTCTCTAAACCTCTGATCCTATTATCTAGCCTTTCTTCTGTGTCTTTAAGGTCCCTCTTTGTGGCCATATTATCCTCCACATTTGTCAACCGCTCCGCAATCCCATTCACATTAGAAGCTAGAACTTCGATCTGGTGTGACAGATCCTTATTAGTAATAAGCCGATTCTTCCCATTCTTTTTAGCCCCGTCTTTCTTCATGTCCATAAATTAGCATACTCTCCTCAAATTGCAACCGGCGTTCTACTGATCTAGAAGGGTGATGTCTTTCTCGAATTGGGCGGCTCTCATTGCTACTTTGTAACCATAACTGCTTGCTGGGTTCATATGCCGGGCGAGTCGTGAACCAGACGCGGTTAGGCCGGCGTAATACTTAGCCGCCGTGCAGGCACGCAATTCAAACGTACTCGTGAAGGCACTGCGACAACGCTCTAGCGCGTCAGATAAGTATAGTGCTGTGCCGGTGAAGGCATCGAGATTATTAAACGGACTGGGCACAGTCACACCCATCACTTCGGCCACTCTCTGTTTGTAGCCGAAACCGGTGTTCACATTCCACCAAGTATTGGGCATGAATTGCGATGGTCCCATCGCTCCGCCATATGATCCGTCAGAATATATCGGGCACGACACTGGCGTGGTGTTGGCGTTCAATCCGAGTTCATTCATAATGGCGAGAAATGATGCTTGCTGCGAAGGCGCCATCACTGTGCCACTTTCATTACTTGCGCTCTGATTATATGTGCACTTACCGATATTCTTGCCGATGAGTCCGTTGACTGAAGATTCTTGCGTGAGAATGGCGAGGGTAAGGGCGGCGTTCACGCCGACGCGTGCCTCGTACTGTCGCACAAGCTTGAGCGCTTCCTCGAAACGCAATTCCTGACCGCCCACGGTTTTGAAAATTCGATTTCTTATTTCATTTTTAACACGCTCTTTATCGGCAATTTCTTTTTTAAAAGCACTCTCTTCAGCGCGTGTCAGTTTAAGCACATGCTCCTGTTCACTTTTTAGACTATTAGTGCGCTTCTTCTCTTGTTCTTGCTGATATTTAAGTTCGCCTTCTTTAACTTTCGACTGCTCGAGGCGAGCCTTCTCGGCCTCTGTCTGCGTTTTGACTTCTGATATTTCCAAGAGAGTGTTTCGCAAGTGACCTCTAATTACCTCGTAATCATCTAAATTAGCGAAAAATTCTGATAAATCCGAATTGGAAAGTAGTGCTTCGGCGGGAGTAAAAGCGCTCACTTCGTCTGTCTTGCGCAAGAGTTCGCTAAGCGAATCACGCATTTTATCAATCTTCTCACTTAACACATTTATATTTTTGTTTCTAACAGAGATGTCATCTCCTAACTGGGTGATCTTGATATTGCGTGCTTTAATCTCGAGTTCTGATTTCTGAATCTTATACTTGAGTTCAGCAATAACTCTCTCAATCGAAGTAGCTTGTTTTTGCGTGAATGTCAGCTTGGCCTGATTCTCGGCAATCTCCTTCTCGCAAACAGCCAAAAATTCTTGCAATTGCTCGTCTGTATAGCCTGATATATTAGCCGGACAAGAGGCCTGAGCCAAGGCCATACTAGGCCCCAAAATTAACAAGCTAAAAGCTAAAAAGCTAAAAACCTTCTTCATTGCCCCATTATACCACTACTTCTTTTCTTCTTTTTCTTTTTTGTCGGCCGGCGCGGTTTCGCTATTCTCCTCACCTTCCTTTGGCTCCTTGCCTTTCTTTTCTACTTCAATGGCCGTTAGATCGACTGGGGCTACTTCTTCTTCTTTTTCTTCAATTATTTCTTTCACAAGGGCTATGGCCTCGTCTGGATTAGTTAGAAGTTCAGCGGTCTCGGGAAGTTTGATATCTCGCGCGTGAACAGAATCGCCGAAATTAGCAAGACTTGAAATATCCACTTCAATCTGATGCACCAGATTCTTGGGCAAGACTTTAATCTCGATCTCGTGCATTACTTTAACCAAAAGTGCTCCCAGATTCTTGACCGCGGGCGACACTCCGATGAACTCCAATGCCACTTTCACTTCCACCGGCTTGTTGACATCGATCGCATAAAAATCAGCATGTATAGGCTCGCCGGAGAGTGGGTGGACAGCGACATCTTGAATTAGTACGTCGTAATTCTTTTTATCCTCCTTGAGCGAAACGAGAGTAGATTCTCCAGCAACTTTCCAAAGTTTCTTAAAATTTTTTAGATCTACAAAGAATGATCCAGACTTGTGTCCTGAACCATAGACCACCACAGGCAATTTGCCAGCCAATCGATGCTTAGCCAGCTTCTTACCAAATGTCTCCCGCTTCTCTAATATCATTTCGTGCATAGCGACTAGTATACACAATACGGACAAAAAAGAAAGACTGGTCTTGCAGGAGGTATTTGCAGGAGGTTTAGCCTCCTGATAAAATGACTGGGTGAGGAAATTCAAATTTTCAACTGGAGAGTACTACCACGTTTACAATCGGGGCGTAGACAGGCGCATTATTTTTAGTAACGAACACGATCATGATCGCTTTATGAAATTGCTATTTATATCAAACGGAACTAATTCTTTCGACATAAATGCTGAAAAAATTGAGGATGTCTATGAGTGGAATCGCGGTGAACAGCTTGTTGATGTGTGTGCATACTCTCTACTTACTAACCACTTTCATTTATTGTTAAAAGAAATACGTGAGGGCGGCATATCGAAATTTATGCAAAAATTATTAACTGCCTACACAATGTATTTTAATGCAATGAATGAAAGGTCCGGAAGTTTGTTCCAAGGTACTTATAGGGCGAAACACATGAATACCGACAACTATTTTAAACACATTCCTACATACATACATTTAAACCACCTAGACATTTTTGAGCCAAACTGGAAAATTAATGGCGTAAAAGACAAGGAAGCGGCAAAAAGATTTCTAATTAATTATAAGTACTCAAGTCTTTACGATTATCTCGGAGACGAAAGAATTGAAAATAGGATATTATCACAAAATTCACTACTAGATATTTATGATTCCGCCACTGAACTTCTTGATAACATACACGATTGGATGGAGATAGCGCCAGAGCTCAATGCTCTAACCAAGTAATACAGGAGGCTAAACCTCCTGAAAAAGCAAAGACCGTCTCGATTTGCGTCGGGACGGTCTGGGCACTGGCCGCGCTGGGAGATTCGCGACTACGGCTTCTTCGGGATCTCCGGATGGAGATCCCGCCGAGCCCGAAACTGCTGGGGCTCGCCGGAGCGCATCATCTCCGGAATGCCGAAGATCGAGTCGAGCTCTCGCTCGAGAAGCTCGATTTCGCGCGATTCGATCGCGCGGCTCTCCAGAGCCCTGTAGCCTCGCTGCGTGATCATGATTTTGACCCTCCAAACTGAAGCATATCATATACTTGACCAGATGTCAAGTTACTGTTATTGCCAATGTCTGATGTGGGAAAGGGTATAGCCTAGGTCAGCTCCCGTCTTCTTGCCAGGGTTAAAAATGTTCAGGGGGTCAAAAATTTGCTTGGTTTGATTGAAAAGTTCCAGAATTTCTGGTTTATACATCCTGTTTAGAAAGGGCGTCCTGATTAGACCGTCATTGTGTTCGCCTGTGATCGAACCGCCATACTTCCCTACTAGATCATAAACTTTTTTCGAGAGTTCACTTATAATCTGTTTGAAATCCGGTCTCTCAAAGTCCATCAAGGGAATAATATGGAAATTCCCATCGCCGATATGGCCTGCGATTGTGTACTCAAGTTTATAATCTTTCATCAAGGCATTTAATTCTGGCAAGAACTTAGGCAAGTGCTCTGGCAAGACAACAATGTCGTCTATGAAGGGTGCCGTGTGCTTGCCGTGAACATGCTTGCGCAGGAGATTGAAGCTCTCGCGACGCATTGTCCAATATTTATTCTCTTCTTTGTCATTTTTGGCAATATGCGTCCTGATATCGAACTTTTTTAAGTCTTTTTCTGCGGCACGCGCTTTTGCATATATCTCGTCTTCAGAATCGCCTGTAAATTCTGCAACTAGGATTAATTTAGGCACACCGCCCAGCAAGATCAATCTAATTTCTGGCAAGAATTGCCAACCCAACGCGATTAAGTTCTTTGCCCCCAATTGCTTCATCATGTCCGGCATGAAGCGCACGGCGAGCTTCATAGAGTGATCATCATATGCCTCAAAACTTTCTGGTTTATGCGCAAGGATCGTTCCTACCACCTCTGAAAGCATGGCGAACTCGTCGAGCATGATCACAAGTAGACTTGAGTGCTCTTTGGGCTTGATTAAGCCTAATTTGATTTCAGTGATTATACCCAGTGTGCCCTGCGAGCCAACGATCAATTTGTTCAGATCAAATGTCTCACCATCCCACACATCCCATAAGTAATAACCGGCCGAATTCTTGTGCACTTTGGGCTTAGCCTCGCGCAACAAGTTTCTATTAACTTCCACTAACTTTTTTATTTCAGAATAAATTTTCCCTTCGAAATTATTCTGGGCGATCTTCTCATCCAGACCCGCACGGTCAAGTGCCCTAGTTACATACTCATTACCATCTGAAAGAACAATTTTAAGTTCACGCACATAATCGATCGTTTTGCCATAGGTAAGAGTTTTCTCGCCGCCAGAATTATTGGCCACCATACCACCCACGGTGCACAACTCCTTACTCGCAGTATAGCTGGGTAAGAGTAAGCCCTTGCCTAATGTGGCTTTCTCGAAATCGCGATAATACGTGCCGGGCAAGACAGTTGCCTCTTGCTTATCAATATCTATATTCTTAACTCCTTGGAAATATTTCAGAAAATCCAGCACGACCGATTCTGTAAGCGGGCCACCACTCATGTCTGTACCGGCCGCCCGGGCAGTAAGCGAGAGATGTGGGAATTCGCTCTTGTGCAAATTAACAAAACTGACTAGATTCTTGATATCCTCGCTTGAATGCGGTGACACAACAAGTTCCGGCTGTATCTGAAATATGGAAGCGTCGGTAGAATTCTTATTGAGAATCTCAATTGCATCAGAAACGTCGCCCTTGATTATGTGCTGTAATTGCTCTTTAAGTGTCACGGACTAAAATTTAGAAAATTAATTAGGGCTTGAAAATAATTCCAAGCGAGATTCGACTACTTTTTGGATTGCCTCCAGGGCGCCTTTGCCCACTTTATACGGCGCAATTTCGTCTGGAAATTCTTCTAAGTGCACTAGCATTGCGTCGTGCCAGGCTTTGCGCAATTCAGTAGAAATATGCACCACACTAATGCCCGCCGCGATACCCTCACTCAAATTGGGCGTACCCGAACCACCGTGCAAGACAAGTGGCACATTTACTGCGCCTACAATTTCTTCTATCCTAGATAAATCTAGGGGTGGATCATAAGAGCCGCGCAACATGCCGTGCACATTGCCCACAGCAGGCGCGAACAAATCAACACCCGTCTCTTCTACAAATCTTTGTGCATCACCCACACTAGTCATTTGCACACCGTCAGGAAGTGCGTCACGCACAGTCGATCCCTCGCCGATATAACCAAGTTCGCCCTCTATAATCACATCTCGACCCGAAGAAGATGATACGGCCCTGGCATAGTCAACGCACTCCTTTGTGATCTTAATATTCTCTTCTATGCCTAATTTTGCCCCGTCAAATATAACAGAATCGAAACCTGCATCAATTGCCTCTTTAACTCTTTCAAGCGAATAAGTGTGATCGGCATTCAGATATACTTCTAACCCTTCTTCACGCAAGCTTTTAACCAAAGCAACTGCTTGTTTTATCCCCACCCAATCGCGTTCGCCTTCAGCCAAGCCTAACAAAGCAGGCACTTGCAATTTCTTAGCCGCGTTCACCACACCCCAGAGCATCTCGAAATTGGCAAAATTGAAGTGGCCAATCGCGTAATTGCCAGACTTAGCCAGGGCCAAGATCTCCCGATACGACCTCATGCGATTTGCTTACGCGCGGGCGACGTTCTCTGCGGCTGGGCCCTTAGGACCAGTCTCGTTGATGTCAAAGGAGACTGTGTCACCCTCTTTAAGATCGTCGAAGTTGGTGCCAGCGGCTACTTTGTCTTTGTGGAAGAAGAGATCCTTCTCGCGTCCTTCTACTGTGATGAAGCCGAACTTCTTTTCAGTAAGAAGTGTTTTGATTGTTCCTGTCATATTATTTTATTGTGATTTACTTTATTTTTGTTAATTTGAGAGGTTATGAGAGGTGGGCCGAAACTAATTTTTGCATCTCGAACATATCAACCTCACCTTTACCACCGAAAACTGCTTTGAGCTTATCATCGGCGATGATATTGCGTCTTTTCTTAGGATTCTGAAGATTGTGACCCTTGATGTAGACCCAGAGCTTCTTAACCACTTCTGAACGAGGTAAGGGGCCAGGACCGACCACTGCCGCCAAATCGTCACTCACTTTCAAGGGCTTCATGAAAGCCGAATTCTCTTTTGCCATATACTTATTGTTACTTAATTAATAGTACTCTTATTATACACTACTGGTTTATTCTTGACTATTTGGTAAATACTGAATACCACACCGGAATTGACCATCATAGCTCCCGCTATAAGCGACCAGTCATGATAATAGATCCCCTTCACAAAGAGGATACACTGCACGATAAAGACTGTTACGGGCAGAAGAAGCGAGACCTCACTTGAATCACGCCGTTTATGCACCTTCCAGCCTTGATGATAATAGCCGGCCGAGACAAAGAGCCAACAGATAATGAGCGCGACATTCCAGAACTTCTGTGCGCTCCAGAATTCGCCCACACCACCAATCAACTTGTAAGCAACATAAGTTCCTCCGAGAACAAAGATGAGAGTGCCAATAAATTCAAGATGTAATTTTTTTACCATGGTAGTCGTTTTCCATTATGCCAAAATTGGCCCGACTCTGGACGCGTGAGAGCAAATTTGTAAATATCACTCGCGGCTTCTTCGGGTGTAATATCTGCTTCCTCGCCACCCATATCTGTGCGCACCCAACCCGGATGCACAGAGGAGACAGTGATCTTGCGCGGGGCAAGTTGATGCGAAAGAAAGACAGTGTACATGTTGAGTGCAGACTTAGAAATACGATATGCGGGATACTGAAATGGTTCGTGACTCTTTTCTTGTAGATGCATTTCGTGTGAACCAGCTCGGGAGGAGATATTGATTATGTGTGCGTTACTACTCACTGATTCTAAAATTTGCTCGGTAAAATTAATAGTGCCGATTAAGTTCACTTCAAGCGTCTTGCGTAATTTATCTATAACAACTTTCGTTTCTTCTTCATCGAAGAGTGCCCCGGCATTATTGATAAGCACATCAAATTTAATTCCTAACTTTTCTATCTCGTGCACAGCACTCACAACACTTGCACCATCACTCAAATCAAGCGGGATGCATGTGAGTTTGTCGTGAGAGAAATCGGGCACAGACTGGAAATAAGTGCCCACAACATCGTGCCCTTCAGCCAAGAACTTTTGGGCCAGGGCCTGTCCAATCCCTTTGCCAATACCTGTGACCAGAACTGTCATATTTAAGTCTCACTTACCGACACTCCCCTTCGGTGTAGAAGTCTACAAGTTCGTTGCTACACGCCTCGCAAGAGTTTCCGTAAGTTTGCTTGAGCGGAGGACAAGGTTCTTTAATACACTGCACATTCACATTGCCGCAGACTGGTTTGTAGAGAGTAATGCAAGCATCTGCTCTGCGCTGTTCGGGTTTGCAATACACAACGTCATTCCCAGAATTGGGAGGTTCGGGATCATCGGAAGGTGTGGGTTCGGGTGCGGGCTCTTCTTGTGGTTCTGGTTCTGGTTGTGGTGTTTGCTCGTTAGTATTCTGAAATTGAGTAAGCACTAGAGCAATGCCAACAAGCACAACTAGAGAGCCGATTATTTTGAGCCAATTATTCATACGTTAATTATAACAGATGCTTGAGTTTGTTACAGGGGTAGAGTAAAGAGAGCTGGGTCGAGGGAACCTTGGCTACAATAATCTACGCTATTTGTTGGTTCACTCATTCCTTTGGCAAAGCTCTCGTATGTTGATTCTCCGGGATAGAATGTTCGAGTGTTGTTGAGATAGTCTTTGGTATAGAGCGCGATCGAAGGATAGTACAACTCAAGGTAATACGAACCAGTAGATGGGAAAAAGGTTCCGGTAGTGCCGTCTAGGTATTCGGCTTCTCTGCGCACTTTCCCGTCGGCTAGGTAATAAGTGTATTTAGAACTTGGACCTTTTCCTTCCGGCCAGAAATCGCTATAGCAAACGTAACTATTTCCAGAGTCCAACATTTCTTGGAAGGTACCCGCAAAAGGCACAAGATTAACCGGACCATTTATAACATTTACCACCACCAGATAATAGTTGCTGATATTGTCTGGGTTGTAACAAGTGATGCTGTAGTAATGATCTTCATACAAGGCGCCCGTGGAGATAGAACCACTTGTGGCGACATCTCCATCCCAAGCCCCATACGCAACGCAACGCTCTGCTCCCGTAGAAGTCCAATTAAGTGTGGTCGCGTTACCGGAACTAACGATCGGATCGGCAGCCGTGAGCTTGACCGTTGGCACAGGATAGATCGAAGGCGCAACGTACACTGTAACAGTAGAAGAAGCTGACCCACCTGCACCTGTGCAAGTGAGAGTAAAGCTGCGACTACCACCGCCGAGTCTGCCCGTGGCCTGTTCGCCAGTCGTTGCCTTGCTACCAGTCCAAGAGCCAGAAGCGGCACAAGAAGTGGCGTTTGTAGAAATCCACCGCAGAGTAGTCTCGCCACCATAAGGCAAGTCAGAGTCATCGGCCGCAAGCGCCACAGTTGGTGCAGGCGCCGGAGCGATCGAGACACTCACACTCTTCACAACAGAACTCCCATTGCCGTAGCAAATTAGTGTGTAAGTCTTTGAGCTTGTGAGTGCGCCGGTCGCATAAGCTCCAGATGTAGGCTTGCTTCCGCTCCAAGCACCAGAAGCAGAGCAGCTCGTGGCATTAGTGCTAGTCCAGCGAATCGTGGTCTCGCCACCATAAGCAAGACTTGTGTCATCGGGAGTAAGTGCGAGCGTAGGCACTGGTGCCGGTGCGACGGTGATAGTCACACTCTTACTTATCGAACCATATATGCCCGTGCAGTTAAGCCAATAAGTACGCGAACTTGTGAGTGGCCCGACGGCTTGCGAACCAGCGAGGGTCTTGCTGCCACTCCAAGCGCCTGTGGCAGTACATGATGTTACGTCAGTTGCGTTCCAACGCAGTGTGGTGCTCCCATTGTATGGGAGACTTGCGCTATCAGCGGTGAAGGTGAGCGCTGGGACGCGCTGATTGACTGTAAAGTAATTATTAGAATAATCAGAACCGCCGTTGCTCGAAATGTAAATTTTGAACTGCGTGTTGGTGGTATTGCCCACATTGACCGTCCACTTATAGGAACCGGTATTAGATAGGCCAGTAGCGATCCAGTCAAGCGTGTTCGGTGCGGAAAAATAGCCGATCCAAATATCACCCACTCGCTTACCAGCCGTCCAGGTTATATTGACGATATCGCCCTCGGTGTAAACTTCTCCACCATTGGGACTCACAATAGAGATGCCTGAATTTACGCCACCCCCACCACTTGGCTTACCCGCCGAAACAAAGCTAAGAGGGACTAAAATAATGGCTAAAAATAGGGGCAGAAAGGCAATTTTTGTTTTCATACATCCTTTATACTCCTTTTTGTCAAATACGCAAGCGCGCCCGTCTTAGCGATAGTGAGAAATTCACTAAACTAGTTTGAATATGTACGGGGCTAGGATCTTGAGGAGAATGGCGCCGATGACAACAAACACTATGACGGACACGAGGGCCCCGAGTACGTAGGCTCGAACCGGAGCGTCAGTCATGGATCGCTTGGTTAGATAACGTAATCCAGCAGGCACACCAATAAAGTGCGCCGCGAGCAAGATATATGAAAGAAGAATGCTTGAGGGAAGAAGCGGTGTGAACAGTTTGGAGATAAGCACGGCGACAACAGAGAGAACAAGTGCATGTGTTAGTTTTGGTTTGGAGGCTTTGAGAAAGGCAATCGTCTCTACCAATATAAGAGGGTAGATTATCGCTCCAACCACGAGCATGAAGATCCGTCCAAATAACGTAAGCTCAATCATGGTTTATATATTTATTGCACTTTTTACAAAATGCCAGTATGGTTTGCTTGGTTATCGGAACATTAGAGAGGATCCATCGGAGAGATGGAGAACTAGCTCACCGCTACTGGTAAAAGTATATCTCTCTGTCTTTATAAGTGACGCGGAGAACTCTCCTTCACGTGAATTGTTGCAAGCCATAAGGGTGGTAGAGATCCTGCCGAGGATCAGTCGCTCCCCCTCCACTGTGTAGGTACTGCTCATGTTGTTGCAATCGGTATCAATATCAAGCTGACCGTCTGAATTAAATGTCAGTCCAAATTTGGACGACTCTGTCCAGATCCACTTCTTCATCCTCAGATCCTCTGCCGTCTCAATCTCTCTTATGTCGCTCAACCCCTGCGACAAGAGAAGTGCCCCACCCACCAATACAACCAGAGCGATTATTTTATATATCACTTTCATTTCCCTATTATAGAACTTTTTTCACCAATTACACCCCACCTTGTTATTCTTGTTATTGCAACTTTCTGCAAAATACTAGCATAGTCCCGAAGCTCTGAATAAGAATCAGTAGTAAACAACCACTGGCCAGAGGTATACAAGCAAAATAAAAAGAGTAACTGAGACTATAGCGGGTGCAATAATAACGAGAAAAAATGGACCCCTGCGCAGTTGACGAGATCGCCACACAATAAGGACAATGGCCAGTAGAATCCCGGCCGCCACAGAAACCATCATCCACTGAGTCTGTGCAAAAAGCTCGTGCCCGAAAAGTGTGTAGTACGAATCAGGTGGCCCAAAACAAGGCACATGCTGTGAAATTTTAGTCCCGCAACCATCGTGCCATTGAATGAATCTCATTTTTTAATTTTATACCTAACCCGCTATCTCCACAATCTTGTTACGGGCTGTGTGGCCGGAGAGGATAGTGATCTGCGAGCGCGAGACTTTTAAGAATTTGGATAAAGCTAAGATGAGTGCTTTGTTAGCCGAGCCCTTCTCTGGCGGCTCGCGCACCCAGACTTTGTATTTGCCCAAGCCCAAGTCTTCCACCTTCTCCTCCCCAGCACATGCCCGAATTGTGACCGATATTTTCATTTCATTAAGCCGTGCTTGCGCAGGCGCGAGGTAATACTGCCGGTTTTTCTTCCTAGTTCTTTGGCTATTTCGCTTATCTTGATGCCACTGTTATGCATTTGGATGAGCTTGCCGTCTTCTTCGCTTTCCCAGGCTTGATACGCTTTCGGATACTTCGTGCGCAGACTCGCCACATCATAACTTTTTTTCTCACTTGGCGGTTTCACCGCCAAGTTGCTCAGCTTACCACCGGAGGCTCGAACAAAGTTTGAGTGCATTTTCTCAAGTTCGCTCCTGTCTAGTTTAGCGAAGGTTGCTTGGGTTTCTTCGGAATTAGCGCGGAAGGCAACGTCGCGCTCGAGAACATGGGGATGAACTTGGAAGGTGCGCTCGTTCCAGCCAAGCAAGTGCAAACCATCGAGCCTGCGCACTCTTGAGAGTGCCACATAGCCTTGTCCGTGTTCAAAAACATTCGATAGGTCCATAAGAGCGGCATCCATGCTCATGCCCTGACTCTTGTGTACAGTGATGGCCCACGACAGACGCAAGGGCACCTGCCTGATTCTGGCTTTGACTTTGCCGTTCTCTTCCACCGTCCACTCCATGGGTTCTATCAAAATATTTCTGCCTGATCTCGTTTTGATTATCGGGTAGCCGCTTGTCTTATCAAATGCCCTGACAGTACCAAGAGTGCCGTTCACAAATCTCTCTTTCT
Organism: Patescibacteria group bacterium; assembly: GCA_038062165.1. Taxonomy (GTDB): domain Bacteria; phylum Patescibacteriota; class Minisyncoccia; order Phycocordibacterales; family DATDSR01; genus DATDSR01. Next base: position 27,109 of record JBBTXQ010000027.1, on the reverse strand, counting down.
GATTATTCTTGGTGCACATCACAGCCGCACCCACTTTGAGAATCAACTTCTCGGGTGACAAACAACCGCGAGCGAGCGCTTCTGTCATGTGCTCCGGACCTTCAGCATACATTTCAAACATTCTCTCATCACTCTTGATCTGGGCGAGCTTGCCTGTGTTCACTCTGTCAACATCAATATTGTGAGCATAAAGCTGTGGTATGTGTTCGAGATTCTCGCTGTTTGACACTTTGCGCTTTTCGACATGCTCGAGATGCTCACCATCAAAATCAAACTCGTTGCGTCTGATTGCGCCTAGTAAATTTAAAAAAACTTGATCGTCTTGGCGATATTGTTCGTGCAGATAACAAGTGAGCAAGTTTGCTCTAGCCCATACGCTCGATTGATAGGCGAAGCGGGCCCTTTCTTGCGTAAACAATCGAGACTCCTCTAGATCTGCATCCTCGTTCAACTCTTCGCGCTTCACGACTGGCGGTAATTGGAAGAAGTCGCCCACGAGCAATACCGTGAGCCCGCCGAAGGGTTCGTGCGAGCGCCTCACTGTGCGGCAGACAGCGTCAATCATATCGAGTGTGTCTGGGCCGAGCATCGAGATCTCATCTATTATGAGCACGCGCGCACGAGATACACGCTTGTGCACACGCTCATTGGTAGCAATCTTGTCGAGCTCATACTTCGATAAGTATCTCTTTATTCCAATCCCTGCCCAAGAATGTATAGTCATGCCGCCAATATGAGTAGCGGCAATGCCCGTCGAGGCGGTGATGGCTGGTTCTACTCCCTGACTTTTTAGATACCGAACGAACTCATTGACAGTGTGAGTCTTGCCCGAGCCCGGTTCGCCCGTCAGGAAAACATTCGCCCCGGTCTTGAGAATATTAAGCGCCTCTGCTTGGGTCATGCTTTGAATTACAAACCGATACCAGAACTGTTGATTATGATCTGTCTTAATCTTGCACGAACGGCTCGTTCGAAAATTTTCCTCTCCTCGTCGTCAAGTGCCCGACCATGTTCTCTTTCAGCCATAGTTATCGCTTTCAAAACTTCTTCATTTATATATTTGCCAAATTTCTGACTCAGATACTCTTCGTTCAAATTTGACATCATTATGTCAATCTCTTGTGGTGAAAATCCACCTTCTTGTAGCGTTCTAATCCACTCAACCACATCCTCGTCCGGTATCCGTGCCTGTTCCTTAATATTCCCCTTCATAATTTTATTTCTTTGATACTTTTTTAACTGGCTTCTTGAGAGACTTAATTGGTTCGGCAGAGGTAGTGACTTGGGCAAGTGATTGCACGGCCGTGATGAGTCGTTCGAGTTTGGCATTCACCTCTTGCAACTCGCGCTTGAGTGCGCTGTGATCGGGAGAATTAGTAATTGGACTAGACTGTGTGGGCTTGAAACCGCGTGCTCCTGCCTCTCGCCCGCGCTCTTCTCCCCCGCCCATTTGGGCGAAACACTCGCGACAATACACCGGCCGATCACCCGTGGGACGAAATGGCACTTGAGTTGCCTTGCCACAATTGGCGCAAGTCGCGTCGAATAATTGCTTGGGTCTGCGATCACCCCCTCCCTTGAATCCACCTCTGTCAAAGCGAGCCATATATTAAGTGTTATTGTTAATTTTCAACCCCACTCTAGCACACTTTGTTCACAATCACCTGACTAAACAGGGAGGTTGCAGGAGGCTAAACCTCCTGCAACGCACACCATATGCGTTACTTGGCGATTGTCCTATTGGCATCCACGAAAGCGCGAACTGCAACCTCGTAGGGGATCTCATCGCAAGCCGCTATGCCGTCGAAGTCTGTGGTAGGCCCCATGTGCTTAGCCACTAGAGAGACTACATTCTTGTAGAGTTTGCTACCGGATTTCACCCCTAATTCTTGCAAGTAGTGGGCGGCGTAAGATGGCGCGGCTGGACATAGTGCGATCACAACTGGGGTCTCAGTGATTAATGTTACTTCATCGTCAGTATCACTCGCGCCCATATGCTTGGCCGTGACCACTACCGTGTAAATACCTGGGGCGAGAATAGACCAATCGGCGCTCCAAGTATCTGTCTCGAAGCAATCAGGTAGCCATCCGAAATAAGTTGAGATAGTAGTCGTCCCCGTGAGACTAAGTAGTGTAGTAGTAGCAGTACCATTACCCACGATCACTTCAAAAAAGGTGAGACGACAAACATTCTTGGTGCCAGGACCAGTGGCGCTATCGTGCGTGACGAAGCCGGTCACAGTGTAGGCTTGAGGGAAAGTGGCGAACTCCATGTCCGGAATTTCGTCTACTGTGATAATTGGTGGATTAGCAAAAGCTGTTCCTGTTACGATGGCAGACAACAAAACTCCCACGAATAATAATTTTTTGTTCATGATATTTGTGAGTTAATTACGGAAATTGTAGCCCGCCTCAGCACGATAAACAAAAAGTTATCCCCACCTTCAATTTCCGCAAGATCGCGATAGCTACTTTACGGAAATCATAATCCAAACTCTCGTCTAAGCCAGCGGTCGTTCTCTATACTCTCAACCACCAGATACAAGGCATCCTTGCCTATTCCCATTCCTGTTTTTATAAGTAACATTAGTTCCGGACAGTCATAAGGATAGACCCAGACGCTGTCCTGTAATCTGACGAACCCGATACGTCTCAAGCATTTGCGAAGATATTCTCGAGAACTCCTTCTGTTCTCCTTAATATCAAATATGTACAATCTCCATTTACCATCCCAGTGACGCGGCTTCACAACCTTATAGTCTTGTAGCTTGTACCACGAGAGACGTTCTCTGCCTCTTTCTGTTATCGAAAGGAACTTCTTGCCCCGTACAGATTCTTTTAACTCTATGTAACCATCCTCGATGGCCTTGGTCAGAGTACTCTTCAGGCGAAACATATTCAATGGAGTTCCGTTTGCTCCTCGAGGGAATAGTATCTCCAACAATTCCTCGACGACAACTCCTTGAGCTCTCTTTACTCTGGCCAAAATGTCCATTACCATTTCAGATGTCTTATTTTTTCTCATTTCCTTATGATAGCGACCGCTATTTTAATGAAATCAACATTACTTCTGCTGTATTTTAATTTTTTCTCCTTATTACTTTACGCACCTTTTCCATAATGCCTTTCGCATCAAGGCCGAAATGCTTGATAAGCTCGTCCGGTTCGCCACTTTGACCGTATTCATCATTAATACCTACGAATTCAACGGGCACGGGATAATTGCGCGCCAAGACTTCGGCCACGGCAGAACCCATGCCTCCAGCCATCTGATGCTCTTCAACAGTTACAATCGCCCTGGCGGGCCTCGCTACCTCAATTAGGGCCCTCTCGTCCATAGGCTTGATTGTGTGCATGTTGAGCACAAGTACGCTCGTGCCTTGGTGCCATAATTCACTAGCGGCTAAGAGCGCATTATGGACCAGCGAACCACAGGCGATGATGGCCACCTCGGGTTTCTCTTTCTCCCACAACAAATTAGCTTTGCCTATTTCAAATGGCGAATCACTTGTGGTAATGACTGGCGTTTTCTCTCGGGCTAGGCGTAAGTAGCTGGGCTGGTTGTTAGTGGCAAGTGCGAGCGTGGCTTTGCGCGCTTCGATTGCGTCGCAGGGCGCCACTACCACCATGCGCGGCAAGACGCGCATAAGGGCAATGTCTTCGATCGCCTGATGCGTGCCGCCGTCCGGGCCCACAGATACTCCCGCATGCGAGCCCACTATTTTCACAGGCACATTATTATATGTAATAGTTGTCCTGATTTGCTCCCAATTCCTCCCGGGACTAAACATGGCGTAACTCGAAACAAAAGGAATCTTGCCCATGTGAGCTAAGCCACTCGCAACCGTCACCAAATTCTGCTCGGCCACACCAATTTCGATAAATCTTTTGGGAAATTTATTGGCAAATAAGTGCATTTGCGTCGATTCAGTCAGATCCGCGCACAAACCAACCACATTCTCATTTTTTTCTCCTGCCTCAAGCAATCCCAAGCCAAAACCCTTGCGAATAGGCTCCTGCTCGCAATCCCGCTCAAATATTTTGGGATTCAGTTTTTGTGCTTGATTAATCATTTAATCTAGTTTATTTGCCGATTATTATTGTGGGTTTATCAGATGGCGTGCTTAAAGAATACTCTGGAGTCGATGTAGCTGTGCCTAATAATTTCTTGCCCCACTCGGTCCTATTCAGTGATAGACCAATAAGTACGAGCACAATCATCACTGTCCAGAACGAATCTCCTGGCGATGGGGCTTTAGGTTTATCTTTGCCTTTTGGTTTCTCTGCCATTATTAATTATTGGAATTTACTTGACAGGCTTACGTCTACAAGTATATACTAAAATCACTTTTGGGATTTACCCACGACCCCATCTCGCAAGAGGTGGGGAACATGTTTTAATCACACCCATGTTACTAATTATGCTCGAAAAGTTACTATAATATCGTCAAAAATCTTATTGCGGGGATCATTCAAAGCTTCCTCTCTATTTGTCGCTTTATCTAGAATTATAGCGAAATATACATAGTCCCCCTTTGGTGTGTAGAAAGTAAAAGTTATTACATATGACTTATCTTCTCTGCCATCTTCAGTCTCTTCAAGTAGCAACCTCTGTCCCTTGAGGCCAGCCACATCAACAATTTTAGAGTCAAGTACAGCTGAGTGAAACTTTTCGTATGATGATTCACCAATTGGATAAGCATTCCCGTCACTAATATTCTTCCACTCCTCTAAATAATGGTCTTTTTTATCTGCTGGAAGTGAATATACATTTAGAGTATCCACCGAGATGGTGTCTGGGTAATAGAAAATATCATTATGTTCCTCTGTTATACGAGCATAGACGTCCTCGTTCAGTGAATCGGCCACCGGATCCTTGCGACTAAAATGATACGTGCCGGGATTATCCGGATCATCTGCGGTACTGGTCATTAATAAGTATTCGGCTGGATATTGAAATTGAAAACCTACTTGAGCATGTTTGTACGTTTTCCATTCAGACATGTCTATTGGGGGTGGCGGCTCGTTTGATTTTTCTGATGTGGGTACATCCCTTGGAGTATCATTAGCAATATCATTGGGAACTTCAATCTTCGGCCAAGTGAGCACAAATGCTCCAACCGCGATTAGACCGAGGACAACCAGGATTACGAGAATTTTATAAGCGTTATTCATGTTCGCTCTTAATCTTGCCTCCCAGCGTACGCAATTCTTTCAAAAACCCTTCTGCTTCCTCCTTGCCACCCACTGGGTAGCCGTGATATTTATAATTCTTTTCGATCTCGTGCACGCCCTTGCCTGGTATCGTGCGGGCTATGATCACACTAGGTTTTTCAAACACAGCCTTGGCTCTTTCAATTGCCATGTTGATGTCATAGAAATTGTGGCCGTCGATCTCTTGCACGTGCCAATTCCAGGCTTCCCATTTGTCGCGCAGATTTTCCAGAGGCATTATGTTCTCTGTGTAGCCATCTATCTGAATATTGTTGCGATCAATGATGGCTATGAGGTTGTGCAACTTCTCTTTGCCCGCAAGCATCGCCCCCTCCCAACTATTACCCTCGTCAAGTTCACCATCACTCATAAGGCAGTACACATATCTATGCGAATCAAATCCGGGCGCGCTCTCGTCACCTGCGTTGATGCGCAAAGCAAGAGCCATGCCCACGGCCTGCGATAGCCCAGCCCCAAGCGGCCCGCTTGATGTTTCCAAAATTGGCAAGAAATCTCTGTGCGGGTGACCCTGCAAGCGCGAGCCAAATTTGCGCAAAGTCTTCAACTCTTCAACTGGGAAGTAGCCAGCATGCGCAAGCGTGGCGTAATAAACTGGGCAGATGTGACCATTCGATAGAACGAGCAAATCCCGCTCATTCCAATCCGGCCGTTTAGCATCATGTTTGAGTGAGTGGAAAAATAAAGTAGTGAAAATGTCAGCCATGCCAAGTGGTCCAGCCGTGTGCCCAGAACCCGCCGCAATCAGTGATTCTATTATTGAAATACGGATTTTGCGCGCCGCTTCCTCGAGAAAACTTATCTTCTTGTCCTCAAGATATGCCACGAATTTTAGGTTATTAGGTTTTGAAGCCGGGAGAGTTCGGCGGCGGGATCAGTAGCCTCAAATATTGCACTGCCCATGACTACTTGGTCGGCTCCGGCTTTTTTTAAGTCTTTCAAGTGCTCTTCTTTGATGCCACCGTCAACAGAGACTATTATATTTTTGTTTAAACTTTTGACTTCTTTGATTTTCTTGAAAATTTCTTCCTGGAATGTTTCGCCGTAATGGCCAATTTTGTTTATGCTCATTAGTTGCACAAACTTTATTTTTTCCGGCAATTCAGCTATCACTTCTATGGGTGTATCAAGGGCGAGCACAATGCCCGACTCTATTTTACTCATATCTAGCACCGCCAGCGCGTTTTGCAAGTGCTCTGGAGACTCGTACTGGACCAATATCCTCTTAACGGGCGTGTCTATCCACTGATCAAGATATTCTTGCGGATCCTTGACCATTAAGTGTATGCCCAAGTTTAACTCTGTTTGTAGTCCGGCTAAACTCCGAATAGCCTCCTCATGATCATCTTCTGTATAAGGCCACGAAGCCGGGGTCGCAAATTCGCCATCTACAACATCTATGTGCACCCACCCACCGCCGTTGGCGGGGTCCCGCTCGGAGCGGTGATTGGCCCGACCGCTAAGTTGTTTGAGTTTGTACTCAAGATCGAGTTCGTCCTTGGCTACAATTGATGGAACAATAATCATTGGTCAATTTTAGCTAGTCTTCTGGCATGGCGGGACTGGGGATCAAACGGTATTGTGAGCCAAAATTCAATCGCCTCTTTGGCTTCTTCTGCACTCACGAATCTTGCGCCTATACTCAGCACATTTGCGTTGTTGTGTTCGCGCGATAATCGCGCAATTTCAAGATCGTGATGATAATACACAGCGGCCCTAATGCTCTTATAACGATTAGCGCACATTGCTTCAGCTTGACCGGAACCCGAGCAGAATACTGCCTGCGAATCGGGATTGGCTAGCACCTTCTCGACTAGAGACTTCACGAAATCAGGATAATCGTCAGTCTCATCATATGCATAAGCGCCTACGTCTTTAACGTCATGCCCCGCTAGAGTAAGCCCTTGTTTGAGAGCCTCTTTCATCCCGTACCCCGCATGATCTGCCCCAATTATGATTTTCATGTTTGAAATGTTTGTCGATTTGTTATGTTTGGTACTTCACATTAATTGCCCGATTTTACGCACATGGGCAATTAATGTGTTCGTGTATCCCATTTCGTTGTCATACCATGAGAGCACTTTCACCAAGTTGCCATCTACCACTCGCGTCATCTCACTATCTACAATCGCCGGGTGAGCCGAACCGCGCACGTCACTTGAGACGATAGGCTCGTCACAAACTTCCAAGATATCCCGCCATCTATCTGTTTTTGCCGCATCACGCAAAATTTGATTTATTTCTTCTTTGCTAGTGTTCTTTTTGGTTAACATTGTGATGTCGGCAATCGAGCCGGTAACAACAGGCACGCGCATTGCAATGCCATCAAACTTATTTTCCAAATCCGGAATCGCTTTCGTAACAGCAATGGCGGCACCAGTACTTGATGGAATAATATTCACCGCCGCCGCACGGCCCTCTCTGAAATCTTTCGCATTCGGGCTATCAACTATTCTCTGCGATGCAGTGTACGCATGAGTGGTACTTAAGATTGCCTTTTCAATGCCCAGTGCTTCGTGAATAACTTGGATCACCGGCGAACTGGCATTAGTTGTGCAAGATGCGTTAGAACTAATTTGGCAAGTTTCGAGTTTGTTCTCATTAATCCCCATAAGCACCGTCGCACCCATGGCATGTTCGCCATGATCGTGCTCGCCATGTGCAGGCGCAGTGATCACAACGCGCCGAGCTCCGGCGTCTAAGTGACCCTTGGCATCTTTGTACTTTGTATAAAATCCTGTTGATTCAATTACTACATCTACTTCATATTCGCGCCAAGGAAGTTTAACTAGTTCTTTTTCCTGAATAAACTTAACCTGTTCTAATTTATCTTTGGCCCAGATGCCGTATGCACTATCGAACTTGAGCAAGTACTGCAAGTTTTTGAAGTCACCAAGATCATTGACCGCCACAACCTCCATATCCTCCCGTCCAAAAGATAATTTATAAAAAGCCCGTCCAATCCGTCCGAATCCATTAATAGCTACTTTAAGTTTCTTCATGCAGAAATTATAGCATAGAGAAAACCGGTGCCTCGCACCCCCATGTAAAGATTGGGGGATTGAGACACCGGCTTTTATTGCTACTTCTTCTTGCCCTTGTTCTTGCCGCCCTTGTCCTTCTTGTCGGACTTGGGCGGCTTGGGGGCGTGCTTGCGGGTCTCCGCGGCGGCCCGGCGCAGTTCGCGCGGCAGTCTGCCCTTGCTGGGCTGACCGTCGCCATTGCCGCCGGGCAGACCAACGAGCATCTCGTGCGAGTTCGGATCGAAGTCCTCGGCCGTCTTGCCCTTCGGAACGTACGGCACGATTCGGATGAGATCGGCCCTGTAAGTGGTCAGGCCAACCTTCTTCCCCTTGGCCGGACGGTAATACTGGACCGGTCCAACCGTGAACTGCCAGGTCTCGCCCGAGCCCGGGAAGGGACTGTCCTCCTCCTGGACCTGGTAGACCACCACGCCGTGCATGTTGTCGATGCGCGAGGCCTGCATGTAGCGCCTCGTTTTGATCTCGCCCGTCGCGGGGTCGACCTTCTTGGTCTCGCGCCAGGCGAAGCGCATCTCGAGCTCCTCGCCCGTCTCGATCACGGTGGGGACTGCCAGGATTTCGGCAACGATGCCCGTGTCGGCAGTGCTCTCCGATTCCGCCTTGACCGACGGGTCCGGAATCATTGCCGAGGCGCTCGCCCCTTTGGGGACGAAGACCTCGACCGAGCGTCGAAGCGCGGCCAGGATCTCGACGTGCGTGAGAATGCTCTGCTTGTCGTTGCTACTCCCAGCGCGCACTTCGACGCCCGTGAGATACCACTGCGGTAGGTACTCGATGCGACCCGAGGTCGAGAGCCACTTGAAGCTGTTCTGGTCTCCCTCGAGCCAGATCTTGCGGGCCTTGGCCTCGGCCTTGCGCAAGCCGACGGCCAGGAATCCGATCCAGATCGCGCCGTTGGCACGCACACGATGCGTGACGTTGCCATCGCTCGACACGATCGACAGAACGCACACCTCGAGCGTGGAGGTCTCGAAGAGCTCGATGGCCCGGGCCTTGACCTCGGGCCGTACGTTCTGGTCGAGGAAGAGGCTCGAGACGATCCTGCGAGCCCCGGAGCCGTCCGCGATATTGTGCTCGCGGTAGCCCGACCGGCGAACCTCGTAGGTGAGATCCTGTCCGGGCTGGGGCACGAGGTGGAGCACGGGAGCGACGGTGGCAAGCTTGTTGGCGAGCGAGTTGAAGTGGGTCATGGGGCGCCCTCCTGGGCTAGAACGTGGCCTTAGCCGGGCCTGGCGGCAAACAAATCAGACAAGAAATTCGGAAAAATTAATTGACCTGAAACCGTTACGGAGTATATCACCTTTAGACTAGCTTGTCAAGTAGTATTTTTTTCAACAAATTAGGGTTTGCGCTTCCTTTTGAGAGCTTCATGCCTTGGCCAATTAGGAATTGCAGGCTGGCTTCTTTGCCGGATTTGAAATCTTGCCAAACTTTATCATTCTCATTTATCACTTTATCAACTATCTTAGTGAGCTCACCCTCGTCATGTTTCTGAATCAGTCCCTTATCCTTTGCGATCACCTCTGGATCACCGCCCTCTTTGTGCATGATCGCCAGCACATCCTTGCCTCCCCTACTAGATAAGTCACCCCGAGCAATCATCTCTATTAGCTTTGCAAAATGCTCATGACTCGGCAGTTTGTACTCTTCATTCTCACTTAGCGGCAAGGCGACTAAGTGACCAACTAGATCACTTGTGATGTAATTACTTGCAAGCTTTACCTTATCTTTGTCTTTCAAAATTTCCGCAACACTTTCGAAGAAATTAGCAAGATCTAGATTAGTGACATAACTCTCTATGTCTTCTAACTTAATGCCATAATCTCTCTGGTAACGCTCGCGCTTCTGCGAAGGTAATTCTGGTAAGGTCTTGTATAAGTTTTCTACACTGAACTCTTCTACTTCTGACAACTTAAGCTTGGGTAGATCAGGTTCGGGGAAATATCTATAATCATGACTTGATTCTTTCTTTCTTTGTGAGAAAGTTTTATTTTTAACGTCATCCCAACCGCGCGTCTCTTGCACGATCACTCCCCCACTTTCCAGTTCTTCACTCTGTCGCTTAATCTCATACTCAATTGCTTTTTCGAGTGCCCTAAAAGAGTTAATATTCTTCACTTCTACTTTCGTGCCTAAAACTCCGCCCTGCGGAGTTCGGCCGACCAATCCGGAGGATTGGTTTAGGCCCAGCTTCATCACACTCACATTTGCCTCTAAGCGCATCTGGCCCTTTTCCATGTTGGCCTCACTCGCGCCCAAATAGCGTAAAAGTAGCTGCAACTCACGAGCAAAATGCCCGGCCGTGACAGCATCGTGCATCACGGGTTCTGTGACTAGCTCCATTAAGGGTACGCCTGCGCGGTTGAAGTCGACAAGTGAATAATCATCGAAGTGTTGCGAGCTAGCTGTATCTTCTTCTAAGTGTATACGCGTAAGCGCCACTTCATTTAAACTTCCGCCACTAACTAACGGATACTTGTATTGCGAGATTTGGTAGCCTTTGGGAATGTCAGGGTAGAAATAATTCTTGCGATCAAATTCGGAATAATCTGCGAGCTCACTGCCACAAGCCACGCCCACTTTCAAGACGTGTTTCACCGCCTCGCGATTGATAACAGGCAGAGTCCCGGGCTGGGCCGTGCAAATGGGGCAAATATTCACATTCGGCCTCGTCTCGTTAGGATCGTTCTTGGTATCACAGAACATCTTGGTCCGCGTCTTCAATTCCGCGTGTATTTCCAGGCCTATTGTTGGAAAATATTCACTCATCTTGTAGTTTGCAACATATTATACCACGTGCTAACTTACTCGCAGGAGGAACGCGAATGACTTTTTTCGGAGCCGTACTTGTGTTCTTGGCGGGAGTATCGGCAGGAATTGCCGCTGTGACAGCATTGCACAAACGAACAGCTGGTCAACACCAACAGAATCTTTGGGTGCTTCTGCCCGGAGCAATCGTTTGCGCCACTGTTCTCACTTTCTTTGGTGGCATCCTCATTCACTCAGGGAACAATGACGCCATCAAGCACGCAACAAAGGTAACTACGAACAAAGCTGAGACGCAATGTCGTGGGAGCGAAGGGCCGTGATTGGGCGCGACGAGAAATACAAGATCGACTGGGTGGGTGTTATCATTGTTACCGCAATCATCTGCCTCACGGTCGCATTCGAAGGGGCCAGCTATTTGGTCAACAAGTACCTCTTTACCCACACAACACACCAGAAAGAAGGCCGATAAAATCTCCCCTCGGACACTCATCCGCCGCCCGGCATAAACCGGGCGGCCCTACTATTCAAAGCCCACAAACTCTGGCTCGTTCACTAGCTTCAACCCTGTTTTATCCAGAACTATGGCCCGCACTCTTTCAAACAGTTCTATGCAATCACGAGCTGTGGCGTTGCCCGTGTTCACCATATTTATCACCTGCTTCTCACTAAGTTTAGCCCCGCCTACTTGCAAGCCCTTAAGACCCAATCTCTTATCGAGGATCTCGGCGGCCGAAATTTTGTACTCAACTCCTTCGTTGTCACATACAACGAAGTTCTTAAAGAACGATCCTGCGCTCCAGATCTCATTTGGATCCTGGCCCTTATTTTTTCTAATTTCAATTATTGCATTACGTAGTTCAATCAACTTGGGAATCCCTGTCTTGCCGGCAGGCAGGCGATTCCCAAAATAACTTTTGACATCTTCGTATGATAGATTAGACCTGCCATTTTTTTTAAGCTTAAGAAGCACACGCAATATTATGAATTTATTTTTATCAGTAGTATTAAAACGACTCCTTCTATATTCAAACCCGCACTCTTCATTACTCATAATTCTTAAATCATTATTCGCCCTGTCAAACACTTCCACGCTCTCGATTACTTCACTTGCTTCAGTCCCATAAGCGCCTACATTTTGTATAGCCAGCGCGCCCGTGAGACCCGGGATAAAGGATAAGTTTTCGAGACCCCACCAACCGTTCTCTACCGTCCACCCGATCACATCATCAAGCACCTCCCCTGCTCCCACCCTGATTCTTATCTCCTCCCCAGCCCTCCCCTTATTATAAGGGGAGGGTATAGGTGGGGATATTACTTCTCTGCCCATGATCATGGGTCTGATCACTAGTCCGTCGAAGCCTTTGTCAGAAACTAAAATGTTTGACCCACCACCTAACACGAAAATTGGTAAACCCGAAGGCTTAACCTTCGCAAAGGTTAAGCCTTCGGAAAGCTCCTGCTCGTTTTCAATCTCTGCGAAATACCTTGCCGGCCCACCGATACGCAATGTTGTGTATGGCGCAAGCAACACGTTTTCTCTGATAATCATTACTGCATAATATCAAAACAAAATGAAAACAGGATGGGTGTTCGCCCATCCTGTCAATCTCTCTTCTTATTTTCTATAGACTGATGACTGGTGCACGCCCCCGGATCAGCTTGATGCGATCATTGATCATGAACGATTCCGTCACCATTTCTTTTTGTAAATAATGCGCCTCGAGAATCTCGAGGATCATGGCCTGGTCGTGTGGCGGGCAATCCGGGTGGGCGATGGCCTCCTCCACCACCTTCTTGAGCTCTTCGATGTTGAAGAAGGCTCCGGAGAAGTCGTCGGAGAGAAATTGCATGAGTGGCCACCACTCGGGGCCTGCGATCGGGAACTCGTCACGCTGACTGTAGAGATCCATGGCCATCTGGCCAGCACAGAAGCTATGCCACCAAGCCAGACACTTCGCGATGATCCACTCCGGAATACTGTCGTATCCCTGGATCTGATTATTACAATAGAATAATTGGTTTCTGTGATAGTGAAAGCTCTTCAACGCTCCCTTACGAGATCTTGCCGTCATCTTGGGACCCTCCTGTTCGAATTATACCACAAAACACACTTATTCTGCAAGCGCAAGTTTGGCCAATGCGATTGCCCCTTCTTTGCTCGCCGCAACTGCAATAAACCTGGCGTTGTGGCAAAAGAGAGCATCGCCAATGCCAGTTACTTTTGCTAACTCATCCTCTGTTTTGCCAGCCCAATTCCTGGGAAAAAGCTTGCGACTGTCATATGTGTGCAATGCGGCCGGAACTGTGTGAACTGCCCATCTGCCTGAAGGGTCTGGTGAAACTACAAATAAAAGCTCCTTTTCTTTTTCGTATATGTCATTGTGTATGGGGATATATTCGTCCATTACTAAAAGCCTCCTATCTTCTCTGTCTGCGAGCAGGGCGTGTACGCGTTCGCGAGCGACAATGAGAGCCTTCTCCATCTCAACTTCTCGCAATAAGAATCTCTCAACAAAAGTAACCGCTTCTAAGAATCCCTCATCAAATGTCTTGTGCTTCTCGTGCCATGCCGGGCGATATAGATCAAACACGTCATAGAGTGTGTATGGATATACATCTTTATATTTGCTCTCCACCACAACTTGACCATTATCGAGAGCGTCCGTCGCTTCAACAATTTTCTTATCTATTTTGTTGGCGATCTCTTCGTTACCTTCGCAAAACTCTATGCCAAATTTCTGCCACACAAGACCCAACGACGAATATTTGATGCCATTCTCACGCCCACCCGCGCCACCCTTCTGATGGTGATCGAATCTATTGTGCTCTGGATCATAAACAGAACCAACATCTATTACATAATCACCCCGAGCCCAATCTTCCTCTTTGCGACTCCGCATAATTCCCACACTATTGCCCTGCCTCTCCTCAATAATTTTTATAACCGTACATGCCAAGAGATCGTCCGGATGAAAAGTGCCACTATGAGTAACGATAAGTTTTTTCATTTCGATTTTGAAAGTGGCATAATTTTAAACTCTTGCTTCAAACCGCACCAAGGGCAATGCCAGACCTTCTTATTCACAGACGCATCGCCAATACTCCACCAACGCGTGCACTTGCCACAATTGAAGTGCTGTAACCTCTCTTTACTTACTCGACCCATGACTTTATTCTTTTTCATTTAACCTTTACTCGGTGAGCTCGCTTTATCTTCCAATAATCTGTGTCTCCTCCTGAACCAGCCCCTTTCTTGGCATTTTTCTTCATCAACTTTGCAGGATATTTCTCTGCTGATTTGTGTAGTTTGGTACGAATAATCTCCTTAGTATCAAGACCGAGCAGAACCGACATTTCGATTGCGTATATCATTACATCCGCAAGTTCTTTCTTAATGCTCTCGAGCTTTTCTTTGTTTTTCCTCACCCCCTTAAGTTCCTGGTTATCCCACTGAAAAAGTTCCAAAAGCTCTGCTCCCTCGATCATGATTGATTTGGCTAGATCCGATGGCCGAAGATTATCCCACCCCCGCTCCTTCAAGTATTTCAAAATATCCTTCTCTAGCCCCTTCATGTCAGCTAGTCTAGCATAAGTTCGAATACCAGTTAGTTCTTGCCATCATTAAGCTTGAGAGTTTTCATGTATTGTGGTTAGAAGCTCTCGCTGGTACCTTTCGTCACAATTCTTCATGACCTCGGACATTCCCCATGTCCCGCCGTATTTAACCGTGAGGAGGTTGATTACTTCTAATGCATTCTGGCCAGATCCAACAAATATGCTTTCGCTTTCCGGAAATATCTGCCATATTGTTGGGTCTGTTAAATAAAGTAGGTTGTCAATTTTTACAACCAAGATATCGTGAGCTAGCTCACCAGATAATTCCCCCTTCCAAACCTGAACTTCGCACCCAGGGCACTCATTTAATATCCAACACCCAACCAGTCGAGCCACTTCACTGCATTGATCCTTGGTCGCAATCCGCAAGTCACCTCCCAACGTTAGCAACAAACCTTCAACCTTCCCCTGAATGTTCTCTGCAATTTTCTTGTCCATTACTTTTTTTCTAGCTGTTTTATGCCTAGATCTTTGCAGATCTTCTTGGCCAAAAAGCTATCGACCTCATTGTGTCTAGGTACAGTCGAGGTACGTTCAGTATTGGGATTGATGAGAACTGAATGTTTCTTGCCCTCTCTGATCATTAGACACCCTTGCTCATTCAAATATCTCAAGAGGTCAACCCTCTTCATAAAGTTAAGCGGGGACAGCTATCCTGAAAGATTCCCTACTAGTTTCGGTTTCTTTTCCAGAAGAAAGTGCGTAGTTCGTTTCGAGGACTAACTGTAGGGCCTCTTTTAAATTTTCTTTTGCTTCCTTCCTAGTCCTGCCTTGCGTATTTACGCCCGGGATTTCTTCGATCCAAGCCAAAATCCAATTCCCTCTTTTCTGGTACACAGCTGTAAATTCGTGCTGATTCATGAGTCTATCATATCACAGAACTTAAGCTCAATCTACCCATTATGCTCTGGAGCATTTATCATGCCACAACGTTTATACTTTAGACCGCTTCCGCACGGGCAAGGGTCGTTACGGCCCACTTCTTTTGACTTAGCGACATGGTCGCTAAGTGAACGGGTGGCTATATCTTTCGCTCCTTCGCGCACTTCGTTTAAGTTCTTCTGCTCGCTAGTAATCCTGACGCCGCCTACGTTCGGGAGCATGTGGGTTATGTTTGCAACCAAGTTGGCTTCGAGTTCTTTGAACATACTCAAACCTTCGCGCTTGTACTCGATGAGTGGATCTCGCTGGCCATAGGCTCGCAGGCGCACGGAAGAGCGCAAATAATCCATCGCTTCTAAGTGCTCAAGCCAAAGCATGTCTATGATCTGGAGCAATAGTTGACGCACACTGGGTAAGAATCCGCCAGCTGGCGGACTATTTAATTCTTCCCTTTTTTTAGTAATCAGCTCCTCAAGTTCTTGATTACCGGCCATTAATTCAGACAAATACAACTCTACTTCTTGATCTGTGCCCACAAGCAGTTTGCGTCTGCGACCATAGATAAGCTTACGTTGAAAATTAAGCACGTCGTCATATTCGAGCGTGTGCTTGCGAGCGTCAAAATGAAAGCCCTCTATTTTTTCTTGTGCCCCTTCTATCGATTTTGAGACTAACCGACTTTCTATGGGCTCGTCTTCTTTGATGCCAAACTTACCCATCATGCTCTTGATGCGTTCAGAGCCGAATATGCGCATTAAGTCATCTTCAAGCGACACAAAAAATTGAGTTTCTCCCGCGTCACCTTGTCTGCCCGCGCGACCCCTTAGTTGGTTGTCTATGCGTCTGGCTTCGTGACGCTCTGTTCCCAAAACAAACAAACCTCCTAAAGTCTTGACTTCATCATGCTCGCTCTCATTTGCATGTGTGCCACGAAGCTTGATGTCTACGCCGCGGCCAGCCATGTTAGTGGCCACAGTCACAGAACCCTTCTTGCCAGCATCAGCTATAATCGCGCCTTCGTTCTCGTGATTCTTGGCGTTCAAGAGATTGTGACGCACCCCTTCGCGCGTTAAATACGCACTTAACATCTCGTTCTTATCGATCGAGACTGTGCCGATCAAGACTGGTTGACCCTTTTGATTAAGTTCTTTGACTTTCTTAGCTACTGCTTGGAATTTGCCCTTCTCACTTTGAAATACTAGATCGTTATAATCTGTTCTCTTGGATGGTTTGTTGGTGGGGATACTTGTGACTTCCAGGCCATAAACTTTAGCAAACTCTTCTGCGCTTGTCAGGGCCGTGCCCGTCATGCCAGAGAGCTTATTGTAGAGTCTGAAATAGTTCTGGAATGTGATAGAGGCATAAGTGCGCGATTCTTGCTCAACTTTAACTCCCTCTTTGGCCTCAATGGCTTGATGCAAGCCCTCACTCCAACGTCTGCCGGGTTGAAGGCGGCCTGTGAAGGCATCTACTATTACCACCTTACCCTCGCGCACTACGTAATCTTTCTCATTCAGAAATAACGCTTTCGCGCGGACGGCAGTCTCAAGATGGTGAACATACTTGATGCCCTTATCAGTATAAATATTTTCTATTCCCAAAATCTTTTCGACTTTCTCTATCCCTTTTTCTGTAATTTGAATTGCCTTTAACTTTTCGTCTTTAGTATAGTCTTCACCTTCCATCAATTGGCCAGAGATCTTGGCAAACTGGCCGTAGAGCGATTCGCTCTCGCCTATGGGCCCGGAGATAATCAAAGGTGTGCGTGCTTCGTCTATTAAAATAGAGTCAACTTCGTCAACAATTGCGTAATTATGTTCGCGCTGAACCAAACCATCGGGATGATACGAAAGATTATCTCGCAAATAATCAAAGCCAAATTCGTTATTAGTGCCATATGTGATATCGGCTTGATAAGCTTCGCGGCGTGACACCGGTCGCAAGAACTCGTGCACAACTTTGAAGTATCCCTCTGTGTCTCTCTCTTCGTCAAGATTTGAGTTTTGCGCTTTGAGTTTTGCGCTTTCGTCATATATATATGACGCCTCGTGATTAAGCACGCCAACAGAAAGGCCGAGTGCGTTATAAACTTGCCCCATCCAAGTAGCATCACGTCGCGAGAGATAATCATTCACAGTTACAATGTGCACGCCCTTCCTTGTAAGCGCATTCAGATACGCGGGCAAAGTGGCCACAAGAGTTTTGCCTTCTCCGGTACGCATCTCGGCAATGCCCTTCTGGTGTAGAACAACCCCGCCAATCAATTGCACGTCAAAGTGTCGCTCGACTCGAGTGCGCCGAGCCGCCTCACGCGCACAAGCAAAAGCTTCAGGCAAAATATCGTCCAAAGTCTCGCCCTTCTCTAATCGAGCCTTAAACTCAAGTGTTTTAGCCTTAAGTTCTTGATCAGAAAGCGCTTTTATTCCGTCCTCGTGGGAGTTAACTTGCTCGACTAAAGGGGCAACTTCCTTGACTCGGCGGTCGCCTGCGTTGCCAAAAATTTTGTTTAGAAATGACATAAGTGCTCAATTATAACATAAAATCCCTACCGTTTCCGGAAGGGATTTTATGTTAGTGGGAGATAAAGATATTATCTCTTCTTTGATCGCTTCTTGGCCTTCTTTTTTGTGGCCTTCTTTCTCTTTGCCATAATATTTTTATTTTGTTTTTTGTTCTCGACCTTTTGAGATTCCTCCTTCACTCAATTATAAATCAATCTGCACACAAAAAGTTGCATGCAAGTGCATTGTGTGGATAAGTATTTTTATTTTTGGTATACTATTTTTTGTTGTCATCACCCACGACTCTCGGTCGCACTCATATAAGATTTTGTAGGAGGTCGCCACCGAGGGTCGTGAGTGGAGATAAACTTTTAAAACTCAAAGCCGCCCGAAGGCGGCTTTGAGCGATTTTGTAAGAGGATCCCAATGATATTACTATCGGCCCTTCGATAAACTCAGGGCAGGGAGCACACCCATACATAAACTATCCTATCAGAAAGAATTAATTTGTCAACCCCGTTAGAAATATGATTTCTAACGGGGTCAAGTCACTAATATGACCTAATTTCGGGGAAGAGTTCCTGACTCAATTTGCTTTATATATTCTTCGGCTTGAGCTTTTGTGTTGGGATCAACTTCTATCATCTGTCTAAGTGTCTGGATAGCTTTAGTGTCTTGATGATCCGCATAATAGGTTGCGGCAAGCGATAAGTACGCTTGAGGATTAGTGGGATTATCAGCAATCTGCTCTTTCCAAATTGCGATTATTTTGTCGTACCTACCAAGATGGACATACGCCTGAATGACCCGAGGATCTGCCACAAGTTCTGTGCCAAAACGCTTTTTGAAAAGGGCTTCGGCAGCTTCATTTTCTCCTGCATAGATAAGTGTTATAGCATACTCGATAGCTCCTCGACTATATGATTGATCGGATTCGTAAGCCTCTTTTGATAAGCGCATAGCTTCGGCATAATCCCCCTTCTCAAGATAAACCCTAGAAAGTGAATTAAGAATAATCTGCTTCTTGGGTGAGAGGACTTGCGCATTTTTGTAGTTAACTAATGCGTCATCAGCCTTCCCAAATGTCTGCAAGAATGATCCCATGAAAAGTTGATGCCTAGCGTCATTTCCTGTGCTTTCAAGTTGTTTGCTCATTTGCTGATAGGCAAGCTCGAGATATTTCATCATGAGATTCTGATCTACATTTTGTTGACCAGACACCTCTATCAATAAGAATAGCAACTGTTCGCGCGCTTCCATATTGCCGAAAGTGCCCATATCGAAAAGCTTGCTTATGCTAGTGAGGCGCTCTTCTGATATCACTCTCGGATACATATTAGTAAGGATAAGACCGTTTGCTTTGATGGGCTTAACATTAACGAAGTAAATAACGAAAATTGCAAGTACGGGCACGAGAGCATAAACGATTGTTCTATACGCGCCAGACATAAATGCTCCCAAACGCGCAAATAAACTTCGCACTCTCTGCACAAGATTAAACGAGACTTCCCTATCAGAAATAAAGTGAATGTAAGCAAGTAGGCTGAAAAACATTATATAGCTCGTAATGTTATCGAAAACGAAAATATTCTGGAATAAATAACCAGCAAATAATCCCGCCAATAAATTACGCTCTAAACGAGAAACAGTAGAACTCGTGTTTTTCCATATAATCCAAAATAAAGCTACAAAGATAGAAAGATACGCTGCAAGGCCCAAGATACCGGCCGCCACAAGCCAATCTAGGAATACATTATGAGCTCTGTCGAACCAAGTCTCTTGACTATGCAGACGCGCGTCATAATGCTTATTGAAAACTATGTTGAAATTCTCTTGACCCCAGCCTAAAATTGGCCTCTCGGCTACACCCTTGAGAGCCATGCTCCAAACAATGAAGCGCGTGCGCGTGGTGGAATCTTTAAGTGACATATTGGAAAATCGGCTTAACACAGGACTCCCTTGGACAAATTTAGTATCACGAGCAAGATAAAATCCCCCAGCAAAGAGAACAATGAGTACAAGTGGAGCGGCGATTAATTTGCGCATCCTCCCCTCTGTTGTGAAAAACGAGAGAATGAGAGCGAAAATGAGACCGCCAATTAATCCCAAAATTGCGCCTCTTGTGGCTGTGTGATAGAGAATCAAGCCATAAAGTAAGACAAGCGCGCCGTAACCTATTCTATGCCATTTGTTTAAATCGCGATTCTTGATGAAAAAGTACAGGGCGATGAAAATGTGAAAGAACATGTACACAGCCAAGTAAGTGGCATTGCCGAAAGTGGTATCTACTCGCGTACTACTCTGGCTGATAGCTTTCAGCCCCGTAAGTTGGGCCAAGCCGATAAGGGAAGTGATGGTGGCCGAGGCAAGCGATGTGTGTAAGTACCAATTCCACAATTTCTGGGTATTGAAAACTGAAGCCATCAAAAAGAAATAGCCGAAAACATGAAGTAGATTGATGAGACCATCCATGCGTTCATAGTTAGACCAGAAACTTCGGTATGGATTAACGCTAAAAATCGCGGCTAATATTAAAACACAAGCGAAAATCGCAACTGTCGTGACGATCCATGACGATTTGGGACCGGTGATGGCCTTGCGTGATAATAAGATAAGCCAAATAGCAAGAGCGATCTCAACAATTATGCGAAAAGCAAAATTCTTGCCGACGATGAAAGGGAAAAACATACCATTAGCTACGAACAGAGGGAGGAAAAGCGCGGCAAATAGAGACAGATACAGCAAACCTTTGAGAACCTTGTCAGTCGTATTCACGGGCATGTGGCAATCATAACATAAACCAAGGCCTACGTGTATAGGTGTATTCTGTCTCTACTTTAGGATCAAAGAACATCTTAAACTGGGCCACATTCGCCTTTTGTTCTGTACTGGTAGTAACAGCACCCAAACCAACAAATTTATACCCTTTATTAAGCGCCCATTTGCAAGTTTCGTAAACCAACCTTCTGTTCGCGTTGCTAATTATCTTGTTAAATTCATGATCGTGTGTACTTAAACGCTTAGAAAACATGGCCCGCACCTGAAGTGCTGGAAATAGATCATAACAAGGCAGACTTGAGACTAACTCACCCTTATAATAAGCATTGAAGTGCACAATTCCCTCTTTTAGCGTCTCCTCTCTCCAAGGTTTCCTATCTTGGCTCTTCTCAAAACTTTCATACAACTCGTATTCTTCTTTTTTATACCCTTCATGAATCATGAATCGTAATTCCTGAATCGTTTCAGTTCTGTGTATCTCATTGCGTGTGTTGCGAGAGAAACTTGCCAGAATTTCCTCATCACTTTTTCTCTCGCCTAAGTAAATATTAGCGATATTTTTCGTAGTCAAAACAAATCCCGCTTTCTCCAATTCTGGTAAAGGATTATAAGAAACAACAGTCACGTAATCCCATTTGCTGAATTTTAGAATCTGCTCCAAAGTCTCCCTTTGGAGTAAAATCCTAACTGACTTAAACAAACCGAACTTTCTGTGAATCAAAATCATAAAGTATTAAAAAGTCTAGCATAAAATTCGCCCGAAAAATTGTAAGGGGCCACGTTCTCGTCAGAACGTGGCCCCTTGTTACTCGAGCAGTCGATGCTACTCCAGACTGCTTGCCATTAGTGCCATGTGGAGTTCCATTTTTAGCGATTCCACATCAATTTCTCCATCCGGCCCCGTTGCCTTTTGAATGGCAGCGGCTACTCTACAAGCATGAGGGGTCAACTTAACAAGTTCGATACAACGTTCTTGCGAGATCCCTTCTTCCACCACTCGTTCTCTTTTTCGGATCTCATCTGTGTAAAATTTGTCGAAATCCTCTTTGGATTTGAAAGTGCACCATGTCACAACTCCTTCGAAGCCACCAGTTTCTCTCGTGTACACAAATGCAACGTTGTACATTGCTT
This sequence comes from Patescibacteria group bacterium, assembly GCA_038062165.1. Lineage (GTDB taxonomy): Bacteria > Patescibacteriota > Minisyncoccia > Phycocordibacterales > DATDSR01 > DATDSR01. Next base: position 5,157 of record JBBTXQ010000027.1, on the reverse strand, counting down.
TGTCCTCCCTCTGCACACCCTATCATGTTTACTGATTATTATCAATATGTCATAATTCCGGAGGGTTACCCTTTGTAGAAGAGTGGATTAGTATAAAATTACTACATGGCAACTAGAAACTTTAAATTTTCTCTAAATGAGTACTATCACTGCTTTAACCGAGGCATTGAGAAGAGAAATATTTTCACTAACGAGAATGACAAAATCAGATTTCAAAAATTACTCTACTTGTGCAACGGAAACAAAGAATTAAACTTTCGGGAAATTCCAACTATTGATTCTGCCTACGATGTTGATGTTGGGAAGAGATTAATCGACATTGGTTCCTACGCAATGATGGACAACCATCACCATGTACTTGCCAAGGAGAGACAGGAAGGAGGTATAAGTAAATTTATGATGAAATTAGGTACGTCTCACTCTATGTACTTCAATCTCTGTAATAATAGAACTGGCAGACTGTTTGAGGGAACATTCAAGGCCGTACATATAAAAAATAACGAACACCTAAAATATTTGTTCGCATACATTCACCTAAATCCTGGAGCATTGTTTGGAATTAAACCCGGCAAACTGAATAAGCATGCGGCGAGAAAGGTATTACAAAATTTGCGAGATTACAAATTCTCAAGTTACTCCGATCATCTGGACCTATGGAGACCGGAATCTAAGATATTAAACTTAGATACCTTTCCAAAATATTTTGCAAATATTGAAGAATACGAAACCGAAATGCTTGATTGGCTAACCTACGAACCTACGAAGGGTAACCCCTTGTTTGACAAGTAGCTTTCTTTATCGTGTTGTTCCGGAGGGTAACCCTCCGGGTTGTGATTTTTTGCAAATATAAAGGGGGAAGCGTTCTCTCACGGAACCTCCGAGGCGTTCTAATAACCTAAATCCACAATTTTCTATGAACTTTTTTTCCTGCCAGACGTTGTTATAGTACTGCACTAGGGGCCCGAAACCTTGGTTGATATTGCGATAATGAGGGCCTACTCGCAATTTGAACATATTTCTAAATAAATCTTTCAGGCCGGGCAATGTGTGTGGGATGGCAAGTGAATTGTGACTCGAATGGCTAACCTACGGAGGGTAACCCTCCGTTTGACAAATTAGAGTTATCATTGCTTTGCTACGGAGGGTTACCCTCCGGGGGATTCTCTAATTCAAAAATTCTAGTATAAATATGAGAACCCCGAGGATGATCCTCGGGGTTCGTGTGCGAGATTCCAAATTAGCTCCACCAAAGGATGATTGGAGCATCCGGAGGCAGAGCATCGATGAAGGCTTTGATGGCCTTGTTCTTCTGTGACGTATCGGCTGGCATCATGAGTCTTTGAGCGTCTTCGGCATAGACGAAGGTGACCACCTGATCACCGTTTTTTCTCGTTCTCTTGCCGTTTATGTCCAGCCAGCAGTCCGAAGGAATCCTCTCGCACTTGATAGAGCCTACAGGATATTCTGGCGTATCTCCGGCTCGAAGCTCTGCGTCGGAGAATTGAGCAAAGATCCTATAATCCCGATCGAAGGAAAGCCTGTCTAGACAACTCGCAGTTCCCCTTAAACGGCTTGGATCCACAAGTGGATAAATTGATAGGTTAAGTCCCATGGCCCTTTACCTCTCTTTCTAAACGGAGGCTATCAGAGAACTTGACGAATGTCAACAGGTGTAGCACCTATAACAACTTAGAGGCAAGGCCTCCAAGTTGTGGCTTGCGGCAGATATACATGGGGAAGCGCTCGCTGAAGGGGCCGCCGATGCGCTTCTCAAGCTTAAAACCTTCAGATGTGATCCAGCGCTCTTCGTTCCAGACGTTGTTGTAGTACTGAATTAGTTTGCCGAAATCATGACGTTCAATTCTATAATGAGGGCCTAAATGGAAATGTGGCAGATTTAGGAACCAATCCCTTAAGCCTCTTGCGGTGCGCGGCAAGGCAAGCGAATTGTGGGATGAATAGGCGAAGATCCCGCCAGTTTTCAAAACTCTCTTAATCTCTCTGACTGCATTTTGCCTTTCTGAAATTGGGTAAAGATTATCCAAACCATTGAATGAGAAAAAAACTAAATCAAAATAATTGTCTGGGAAATCGAGATGGCGCGCGTCCCCCACTCGCAAGTCCAATTCTGGATGCAACTCGCGACCTCGAGTAATCATGCCTTCGGCCGGATCAATCCCCACTACATCTGCACCATTCTTATATATGTACGAAGTTGTGCGACCTGTGCCGCAACCGAGATCAAGCACCCGCTTGCCCCTCGTGCCATAAGTATCTATCACATAACGCTCGCTCTCACGCAAGTAATCATTCGAGTAGGCTTCCACAGAATTAGTGGAAGAAAAACTTTCGATATTCTTTCTACTAATATCCTCTGTCATTCATAGTCATTATATAGCCACTCATTTTTTTAAAAATGGATGATATTCCCCTTTGAGACCAATTGGCTTGGCTATACGTATATTATGTACTACCTCAATGCTTGGCATCACCTCTCGAGGACCAAAACCATCGCCTCTTAAAATTTCTTTATAGGAGAGAGTGTGCAGATCTGCAAACCCGGTACTAAATTCGACCTCTTCCCCATCAACTGTTATTGATCTGTAATACCGATCACCCAGAGGTTTTATTTTTATGTGCGCTGGAAGAGTATCCTCACGCAACGAGAGGAGCCATTTCACTCTTGCTCTTTCCAAATCAAGATAACCGGCCGATCTGTCGGGCTCCATAACGTGAACGATGCTCTCCTTAACATTACCGAACAACCAAATAAGTGTATCGAAAAAATGCACGCCAATATTCATTACAATTCCTCCCGCCTTCTCATCTTGACCTTTCCAGCTTGAAAAATACCATCTTCCTCTTAGAGGATTGTACGTGAGGATCACATCATAAATCTTGTCTTTGGGACCATCTTCTATTCTCTTTTTAAGCTCAATCATCTTAGGATGGAGTCTTAATTGGAGAATAGTATAAATTTTATTCTCTCCCTTTCTCTCAAAGTCTGCCAAGGCTTCCACACCCCTTGGATCCAAAGCCAGAGGCTTTTCACATATTGCATCCGCTCCACATTTTAGAGCAAATCTAATGTGCGAATCATGTAGATAATTTGGAGTACATATGCTGACATAGTCTATTTTTTCGCCCTGTTCGCGAAGAAGATCGATATGCTTTTCAAATTTTTCAAAATCTGTGAAGAAGTGTGCCTGCGGAAAATACTTATCAAGTATGCCAACACTATCGCTGATATCTACGGCAGCCACCAAATCATTGCCGGTCTCGGCAATAGCTTTCATATGCTTTTCGGCGATATAGCCGGCGGCACCAATAAGGGCGAACCTTTTCATTATCTATTATTTATTAATCTTTCTTACTTCGTCGTCAGATAGTTCGTATTTCTCACCACTCTCTGGACACGTTGCAATCCCCTCTTTAAACTCCAACCTGTGTCCATACTCACTAACCCAACCAATCTGTCTTGCTGGATTACCTACAACTAAAGCATATGGAGAAACGTCCTTGGTAACCACTGCTCCTGCTCCTACAAAAGCATACTCTCCGATCGTAACGCCACAAATGACTGTGGCGTTGGCCCCTATACTAGCGCCCTTTTTAACCAATGTTTGCTCATACTGACCCTTTCTCACAACTGCACTTCTGGGGTTCTTTATGTTCGTAAAAACCACCGAAGGCCCAAGGAAAACATCGTCTTCGCAAATAACACCAGTATAGAGAGACACGTTGTTTTGGACCTTTACGTTCTTGCCCAGTATTACACCAGGTGAAACTAATACATTTTGGCCCAAATTACAACCCTCGCCTATTTGTGATTCAGGCATGACATGACAGAAGTGCCAAATCTTAGTGCCCTTGCCAATCTTGGCACCCTCATCTATAACTGCCGTCTCATGGGCAAAAAATTCCTTTTTGTTCTCAATTTTTTTGTTCTCCATCTTATTCGAAATATTGTCTAATAATCCCGGTGATGAACTCGAGCGCTGCATCGTTCATTTGGGTATGCATGGGGATGGAAATCACTTCTTCGCACAATTTTTCTGAAATGGGGAAATCACCTTTCTTGTGCCCATAATGCAAATACGCTTTTTGGAGATGCATAGGTAACGGGTAATAAATCATTGTGGGTATCCCTTTCCCCTTTAAATAATCTTGAAAAACGCCTCTGTCTTTGTTGTGTAATTTCAAAGTATACTGATGAAATACGTGCGTACTTTTTTTGTTACGTTTAGGAATTGAAACGTTATCCAAACTTCCTAACTGCGCATCATAATATGCGGCAATTTTTTGTCTTCGCGAAATATATTCGTCTAGTTTCTTAAGCTTCACATTAAGTATAGCGGCCTGGATAGTATCCAATCTTGAATTTACTCCTATCTCATCATAGCAGTACTTCTGTCTTTGGCCGTGGCTACTTATTGTTTTAAGCCTATCACTTAACTGCCCGTCACTGGTAAAAATCGCACCCCCATCCCCATAAGCTCCGAGATTTTTTGAAGGGAAAAAAGAAGTAGTGCCAATATGTCCTATGGTACCGGCTTGTCTCTTGCTGCCATCTGAAAAAGTTATTTCGCACCCGATAGATTGAGCATTATCTTCGATAACTTTTAAGTTATTTTTTTGTGCTATCTTCATTATTTCTTCCATGTCAGCCGCTTGGCCAAACATGTGAACAGCGACTATTCCTCTAGTCCGAGAATTAATGTTTTGTTCTATGGATTTCGGATTTATGTTAAATGTGTCCGGATCAACATCTACAAGTCGTGGTTTAAGGCCTAGCAAAGCAATTGCCTCAACAGTAGCGACATAAGTAAACGCCGGTACGATTATTTCATCCCCACGCTCAAATTCAAGAGCCATCATGGCAATCTGGAGGGCATCGGTTCCATTTGCACACGGAACCACGAACCCCGCTCCGGTGTAATTTTTAAGATTAGTGGCAAATTCATGAACCTCGGGGCCATTTACAAACTTGGCCGATAATAATACGGCAGAAATTGCTTTATCAATTTCTGTTTTAATCTCCTTGTACTGACCGACAAGGTCTACCATTTGTATACTATTCATATTTGATTTTGGATCTTTTCTGGCTTAATTTTCACTCTATCATAATTCAAGTAAAGAGACTTCAGAGAGTACATG
>JBBTXQ010000026.1:0-1920 GCA_038062165.1 Patescibacteria group bacterium | reverse complement strand
TCGAAAACAGAATGCTCCGATTCCAGCGATCGGAGCTTCTTCGCACTCAGCTCACCACCGAGCACTCAGAGCGCTGAGTGCTGCGGACCGAGCTGGTGAGCTTCCGTGATGTTTCTTAGAGAGTACACACTCGCTTCTACTTATTAGTTGGTCATCCGCAATTTTGTTTGTAGTAGTTATTGCCCCCGAGCACTCAACGCTTTGAGTGCTCGGCCGGACCCTAGGCCAATGTATTTGCGCCTGCCTGCCCTGTCTGCCGACAGGCAGGCGGCAGGCATGGATGGGGGCGACTAATTAGTATTGAGTTGGTAATAGGTAAGTATGTAGAGAATTAGTTGGCTTTCATCGTAGAGCGCTATGGCTTAGAATTAATGGTATTCATGAGTAAATCGACGATATGGGGAATTATTCTCATAGCCTCGGCGGGGCTAATTTTTTTACTGACAAGCATAAACAGTTTTGATGTTGAGACTAGTTTAAATAGTGGTACTCAAATTGAACTTCCCCAGGTCCCTGAAGCGGATGTTGCAAGCGGTACGGAGGTGGTAGCCGAGACAAACGTTGTCAGTAGCGGTGTTAGTGATATCGAGCCGCAGAAGCCGCTCGAGAATCCGCCGGATATTATAAAGGCCGTTTATGCGACAAGTTGGTCTGCCTCAAGCAAATCTAGAATGGACTACTTGATTGATTTGATTAATACAACAGAGCTCAATGCAATCGTCATAGATATAAAAGATTTCTCTGGACTTGTTTTATACGACGCCGACGTCCCGCAAGTTGATGAATACAACGCAAAGGAAATAAGAATTATTCGTATAAATGCTCTAATAAAACGTTTGCATGATAACGGAATCTACGTAATTGCGAGGCAGACTGTATTTCAGGATCCGGCGCTTGTTGCTGCGAGGCCAGATTTAGCTGTTCAGAATAGTGCGACAGGCGGTGTATGGAAAGACAGAAAAGGAATTTCGTGGGTTGATCCTGCGAGTAAAGAAGTGTGGGATTACAATATCGCCATTGCTAAAGATGCTTCGAGTAGGGGATTCGATGAAATTAATTTTGACTATATTCGATTTCCTTCTGATGGCGATCTTAGTGTGATTTCTTATCCCTTCTACGCGGCTTCAACTACTTTAAAGACAACGGCAATAGGTGAATTTTTCAAGTATCTCAATGCGAATTTGAATGGTGTAAAAACTTCGGCTGATTTGTTCGGGCTTTCAACAATCAATTACGATGGCCTTGGCATAGGTCAGATGATAGAAGATGCGTACAGGTATTTCGATTATGTAGCGCCTATGGTTTATCCATCGCACTACGCGAATGGATTTCAGGGGTATTCAAACCCAGCTTTGTATCCGTATGAAGTAGTCAATTATTCTATGACGAGCGCGGTCGCAAGGCTGAACACTTTGAGAAATGCCACTGGTACCGGGCCGGTTGTGTATGGCGAACTTAGGCCGTGGTTGCAAGATTTTGATTTGGGCGCAGATTACACAGCGGAGATGGTTCGTGCGCAGATTAAAGCAGTATATGACGCAGATCCTAATATGGGCTGGATGCTATGGGATCCGAGGAATGAATATACAAAAGGGGCACTCGCCCCACGTATTTCTGAAGAAACAGAATAATTTTCTTCCAGGACTTCGACCGAGCTCAGTCGAGGGCCGAGAAAAATTCCTGCCTGCCGCCTGCCTGTCGGCAGACAGGACAGGCAGGTCTTCTCCCTCGAGGACTAGCTCGCGTTTGCTCTCCGGAAACAGCGTTCTCGAGCTCCAGCGGCTCGAGCCGCTTCTCCCTCGGTTCTCTCTCTGGCCAAGCGAGAGAACCTGTGGGATGTTCCGGGCGAGCAAACACTCGCTCGCTTTGTTTCCGAATGTAGCCTGCGTGATGTTCTTCAGAAACAGTGTGGCTCGCTTT
>JBBTXQ010000025.1:0-1553 GCA_038062165.1 Patescibacteria group bacterium | reverse complement strand
CTACCGAAAAACACTAAGTTGTCTCTGTCAGCTAAAACTGGTCGACTAATCGAAATGAACCACCACCGGCTTGAAGCCGGCGGTTTCGGGTTTGTGCTGAAGCACTAGGTAGACAAATCAAGTGTAGTGAAGGAATCACCACGCTTCTCACTATCTTCGTCTTGTGTAGAGATATACTCCATGATCACTTCATCAGTAATGGCACCTGACGTACAAGCAAAGTAACCACGTGACCAGAAATGCTGGCCCCAGAAACGTTTGTTAAACTTTGGGTTCTCGAGGAGGATTTTGCGGGACGTCTTGCCTTTGATGTATTGTGCGATCTTTGATACGGAAATTTGGGGAGGCATAGAGATGAAGAGATGGACATGGTCTTTGGACACATGACCACGGATGATGGTGATATCGTGCTCAGTGCAAATTTCTCGTATCAAGTCTCGCACTCGCAGGCCAATTCGTCCCCGCAAAATTGGGTATTTGTATTTAACTGTCCAAACTAGGTGGTACTTGAGATCAAAGGTGGTGTGTGGACCTTTACGGTATAGCTTCATTGCGCCAAGTCTAGCACACCTGAAGGGATCGCCTGAAGGCGAGGGTTTTGCTCCCAAAGGTGGACAATGACCTCCTCCCCGCACTCCCTCCGGTCGTACGGGGTTTCCCTCGAATCTCATGAGAATAAGCTGGGTAGTGTTCGTGGACGCTCTTTGCGATCTTGGTGGACGATATAGCGTCTGATTTGTTCTTCGTTCAGTCCGATGGTCGAGACGAAGTACCCCACACTCCAAATGCGGCCGTCGATGTACATGTCGCGAATGAATTTAAAGCGCTTCTTTAACTTGGCACTAGCTTCAGATTTTAAGCGCTGGACGACGGCCGCAATTGTCGTATCTGGTGGGATTTCGATCTGCAGGTGCACATGATCTTCATTGGTGTTAACCGTCTCGAGGTGAAGCGTGGGGTGCTTCTTGATGGTCGCGTAGAGGCTAGTGACCAATTCGTTTTTGACATACTCTTTCAAGTATTTTCGTCGCCATCTGGTTCCCCAGACCAGGTGATATTGAGTTTGATAGGTACTGTGGTTGAGCGAGCGAATTCTCATGCAACCAGCGTAACACAGGAGTACCTGTGTTACGTATATTGATCCATTCATCCCCGCCCTCACTTCAGGCTACTAGTAATTGACGACGCCTGGTTCGGGCGGGGTTTCCTGGTAATTAAAAACGCCCCGGGTTATCCCGTGGCGCCGCGTGACATTACTTTGCAGTAAGTCACTTTTACTTCTTTCTTCCTCCTTTTTTCCTGTTTGCTTTTCGTTCAAGTTCCATGTTGGCAAGCTCTGCCGCCGCCAAGTTCACAGCATGACTAATTATTGCGTGGTTAAAGAAATCTCTCCCGTCGTAAGGAAAAGACATCAGTGGATTATCACACAACTTATTGAGAAGTTTAACCGCCTGTCTGGTTGTCCCTGTTTCCTTAATCACTCGCCTCCCCACAACCAATAGCTTCTTGCTGATAGCCTTACGCAAGTGGAAATCCAAATAATATAAGTTTGG
>JBBTXQ010000024.1:0-23456 GCA_038062165.1 Patescibacteria group bacterium | reverse complement strand
AGCGAATTCACCCACGAAGATGGGGAGACCGTTGCTAGGTCCGATGCTGTACAGCACTTAGGGGCGGCATGGCAGATTCTCATCCATGTTTACGCAGGACAGGAACCACTCGAGGAGAACGTTGTTTGCACACCATGTTTTGAGTTTCTCAAGGAGCGTGGGCTCAATAAGGGAGTCCTGACTCCGTCGGGCGAAGTGGCGAAGGAATTCTCCGATTATCTGGGTGCATTCATCGACGCCATGCAAGTCGCGAAGAATGAGGACAAGCCTAAGATCTACACCGAGTGGCTCAAAGCCTGTCCACCGTTCTGGCGCGGGCAGTTCGAAGAGGAGTCAGCATGGGATGAAATTATTCACCAGGTCGTTAAAAAGTTTCCAGGTATTCTAAGAAAGGACGACGATGAAAGCAAAGAAAAGGAATAAGAATTTCAGCTTTCCTTACGTTCGCATGAATAACGTCGGCAAAGTTCGGACTCTCATCCGAAGAGCCGACAAAGTTCTGCTGAAAGGAGACTTAGAAAAAGGCAAAAGTCTTCTTCGTCAGGCCATCTGCTTTGTCAGGCCGGGGGTCCATGCTGACGATTCCCAAACAGCGGTGGAGGTGGGAGTTTCGGGAACGTACCTTTCTTCTGAGAATTCGTCGGAGAGCCGAGCCGCATGGGGAATAATGGAGGCATTCTTGAGACTTCTCCCAATGTCGAAGAAGAAGGAAGCAGTTCCTCGAGCCTAGCGAAAGAGAGTCCAGCGACTCGCTTCACCGCTGGGCTCTGTTTTTTACAGCTTTAACCTTGCCATTGCACTCGATCTTACTACGTGTTAATTTGATTTTATGGATATATTTAAAGATCAGGATGACACAGTTGTTTTGAAGAAATATTTCAAACAGATTGTTGTCGCCGTTATAGTTTTAATAATAATTTTCGGCTCTTTCGTTATTGTTGGCGCGGGCGAGAGGGGAGTGGTGGTAACGCTCGGCAAAGTGAGTGATCGAGTGCTATCTGAAGGTTTGCATCTGAAGATCCCACTCATTCAGAAGATAGAGAAGCTCGATGTGAAGACGCAGAAAGAGCAAGTGGATGCCTCGGCCGCTTCCAAAGATCTCCAGACAGTCACGGCCAAAGTGGCTCTCAACTATCATCTCGATGCAGAAAAAGTAAATAGATTATGGCAATCAATTGGAAGTGAGTACAAAACACGCATTATTGATCCGGCTATCCAAGAAGCGGTCAAGGCCGTTACGGCCAAGTATACGGCCGAAGAACTTATTACTCTGCGTGCCCAAGTCAAAGAGGATGCCAAGCTCGCACTTGCCGAGCGGCTGACCCGCGAGTTTATTATTGTTGATGAGCTCTCGATCGTAGATTTCGACTTCTCGCAATCGTTCAATGATGCTATCGAGGCCAAGGTTACTGCCGAACAGAATGCTCTCGCGGCCAAGAATAAACTTGAACAAATCAAGTACGAAGCTGAACAACGTGTGACTCAAGCCAAGGGCGAGGCCGAAGCAATCAGGATTCAAGCCCAAGCCATCCAACAACAAGGTGGTGCGGCCTATGTCAATCTCAAAGCCGTAGAAAAATGGAACGGCACACTCCCAACGTACATGCTAGGCGACACTGTTCCATTTGTGAATCTCCGCTAGTTGCCCACGTGCACTCGACTGCAAGCTACGCGAGCCGCTTCTGTATCTGCGCTAGTAGGTTTGATAATGGGAACCTGTCCAGATTCGCTGCTCATGATGTTGTTTCCTTCCAAGTGTTTGATGCCTAGGACATGGCCGAACTCGTGTGTCAGAGTTTGCAGAATAAAATTTCTAGCTTCACTCGCGTTTTCGTTTTCAACTGACGTAAGGGTTAAGTCATTAATATCTATATCGAAGTTGATCACGAAGGTGTCCTCAACCTGATTGTACGTGGCAAGGCCCAGAGGGTCAGCAACGGAACCAGCCTTTAGTCCGCCGAAGTTTACGATATTAAGGGCGCCAGCTTCGACATAGGTGAAGAGCTCTTTGCCTATGGCAGTCTCCCAAGCCATTTCAGCTTCTTGGGCGACCCCGGCCAAGTCGCTCTTGCTGTATCCCTTCTCGGCGAATTTGCCCGTGATTGCGCCGATTGAGTAACGTAATGGCATTGAACAGGCGGCCAGATCATCGCCCAACAAAAACAGGTCTTTGCGGAGTACGTTGCCAGGTTTGCCATCGGTGGTAAGCGCAAAGACATAGTTGAGGTCGCCCACTCCATACCAAGCCACCTGGGCTTCGGTGCTATCGATGATGGGACAATCTGCTTTGGGACCTTTGTAGACTGGCTGTGCCTGATTCACATACCACCACCCCATTATCCGACTTGCCCTCTGCGCTTCGAACTCGGCATTAGTATATGCAATGACACAAGTTTTTGCGGTGGTGGGAAGTTGCTCGACTATTTTGGGGGCAGTACTAACTGCCGGCGCTGGCAACACATTTTTTGTCTCGATTTTCACCGCAACAGAAGTCTTAGTTTCTGTTCTGGTGTCTACGGTATCTTCGACTGTTGTGCTGGTGCTGTTTGTGTTTTTGGTCTCAGATACTTTGCTGTTGCCCTTATAAACCCAGGTGCCTGTGCCAATAGCCAGCAGAGCGATAATAGCTATGATAATCAGTGGAGCGATACCTTTTTGATAGTTTTTCATGCTCGTAATCTACGCGATACGTGTACGAATTGCAATGAAAGAGGTCTGGCGGAACTATCGAGATTTTTCCTATTCGTATATTGAGTGATCACCAATTTTGTAGAACCAAATCTCGTTTTTATCACCAAATTCAAAAATTACTCTGTCGCGATTGTTTACCCAGAAAGCCCAATAGTCGGATAAGGGACCGTGCAGTTTGTGGGTGCCCAATTTTGGATCGAAGGGATTCTGCCTAAAAAGTTTCTCTTTGGCCTTTGCCTCCTCCTTCACATTCTTCGGTAACTTCTTATACAGGCGTTCGAACGACGAAAGATAGTATATTTTCATACTCATTAATTAGTCCAAATCTGCTAGAGATTTCAGAAGCTTTCCTTTCCCCTTTATGAACTCCTTGCGCATTTTATCTAATTCCTTGACAAGTTGGGCTTGATTCCAGCTTCGTACCAAGTCGCGCATAAACTCGCTCTTGCTGGCATACTTACCTTCCTTGACTCCGCGTTCAATATCTTGAGCTAGCTCCTTAGGCAGAGATATGTTCATTACGCTACGCATATATTTGTGCTGTATTACTTTGTAATAATTTGTATTACAGTCTATATGACATGCTACCCAGTGTCAACTTACAGGACCGAACGTTCAGCCTATTCATTTTTATCCTTGTCTCCTTGAATTGTAGTGATTAAGAACCTTTGCCGCCACTTGTGGTGCAACTAGCTTCACGTGATCCATATGTGCGGTCGAAGTTGACGTCGGTCGGCACTTGGAAGAAGCTTTTATCTTGGGTTTTCTCAACGCAATTGGCCAAATAATGACTGAACCCACCGTCGCCTTTGTACGGACAGTCGGGTCCTATCTCTTTGTAACCAGGAGGAAAGCCAATGACCCAATTGTAGTTGGTATCTTCGGAAAGATTGAATAGTTTGTAATGGCTGATAATTTCTCCTCCGGCGATCCCTCTATTAGAATTAATCTCCCAAAAATATCTATCTGGATAACTTGCAGAGAATCTTACGACAGAGTTGCCAACATCATTGCCAGTGTTCCATGCACGGGCACACTTCCAATCTTTGCCTGATTGGCGATAGTAGAGCGTTGTGCCCACTGTGGCCGTTATCGTTGGAACAGTGTTTGCCTCTGTCTTAGTTTCTGTTTTAACCTCTGTTTTGACACTCGCCACTGGAGTGGGAGCAGCTGCTTCTTTCGTTGTGGTGATTTTGTTTTCGGTTTTTGCTGTGACGGGTGTGCTTGTGGCGTTCTGATCAGAATTCTTCTTACTCACGTATACAGCCGCGCCTGTTCCAATACCCAAGAGAGCAAGAATAGCAATTATGATTAGAGGAGCAATGCCTTTTTGATAGTTTTTCATGTTCATAATCTACGTGATGCGTGCACGAATTGCAATGAAAGAAGTCCGAATAATTTAAGCCGGGCCACTTGGGCCCGGCTCTGATTAGAAGTCGTCGTCAATTGAGAAGAATGGAAGACAGGTAGGTTTAGGTTTGGCTTTTTTCTGTTTTTCCTCCAGCGATCGGGCAGTTGCGTGAGCGTTCTCTCGATCCCTTGCCTCTTTTGTGCGAGTGGCTGCGCTCGTGATAAGGTTGTCGAGGATGTTCAAGTCGAGAGTCTTGAATCCACCGTCGTCTTGGAAGAGTCCGTTTTTATAGGGACGCCCCTTTTCCTGTCCCGCTTTGCCACTTGGCTTGTTACTCTCGAAGAGAGCGTTACAGTTCATACAGCGTTTATTGCCCTCTTCGAGCACTACCCGACCAACCTTCTCTTTCTCTGGGCAAAGTGGGCAGATGTTCTTGCCCAACATCCTCCTTTGTCTGGATATAAGATCTCGGACCAGCACGCTTTCCATGCATGCCCCCTTTCCGAATATAATCTATGCCAAATGCGGCCAATTGCAAGCAAGTTGATAGTTTACTGTCAACTATCAACCCCCTTACTTTACTTCACCCCGTACTTCTTTCTAATCTCACTTAGCTCGGCTTCCTCTGCTGATTCTTTGGTTTCCTTTCCTTTTTCGCCGAGAGCTTTGAGCTCCTCGTCTGGGCGAGATGCTAATGATTTGGCTGTTTTGTCGAGATACTCACTTGTGTTCTTTTCAGGATCATCAAGCACTTCTTCGAGCAATGCGTGCAGGACCCAACCCATCCAAGGGCCGCCCTTGGAGCGGGAGTCTAGGTTAGTTTCTTGGCCAATCTCAAGTAATTTGGTGCCATTAATTTTGAGCATTTGCACAGAGACGGGAGCACGCATGGCTTCCTCGATCATGCTCTCGTATTTGCGCAACCTATATGGCACTTCTTTGGGCCGGCCCATGCCTATCCGGTCGCAGGCTCGCACGTTCATAAGATCCCAGACAAGATCTGGGCCCACTTTGCTCACGATTCTGCGTACGGCCGAGAGGGTGATCTTGTCTATGTCAGTAAAGAATAAGTGCCATCGCACCAGCTTCTCCACCTTCTCTGTTATTTCACCCGAATATTTTAGACGCTCCAATATTTTGCGACTCATGCGAGCGCCCACCACGTCGTGGCCGTAGAAAGTCCAATCTTTATTCTCGTCGCTCCAGACACGAGTTTTTGGCTTGCCCACGTCATGCAAGAGCGCTGCCAATCGCACGCGCAGGGGCCAATTGCGTTCACTTGAGTGTTGGACGGCTCGCAGATTGTGTTCCCAGACGTGATAGATATGATCCCCGTTCTGTTCACAGCCGATGCCTTGCTCCAGTTCTGGGGCAATATGGCTCAAGAGCCCCAATTTCTGAAGCAGCACAATGCCCGTGAGGGGGCTATCGGACATGATGATTTTGCTAAACTCTACCTGAACTCGCTCTTTCGCTATGTGGCCCAATAGAGCCGCAGACTGGCTAATTGCCGTCATAGTGTCTGCCTCGATGGCAAAATTAAGTTCTGTGGCAATGCGCACCGCACGCATAAGTCTAAGTGCGTCTTCTTCAAATCTCTCAACCGGATTACCAACAGCTCTGACAAGTTTGTCTTTTAGATCATTCTGTCCTTTATAAGGGTCAACCAGATTGTCTTTTATCGCGTCATAGGCAATGGCGTTGATGGTGAAGTCGCGTCTTTGCAAGTCGTCATCTAATTTGTCAGAAAATTCTACTGTGTCCGGCCGACGTTTGTCAGAGTACTTGCCCTCTAATCTATATGGCGTAATTTCTACATTGCGCAGGGAGAAATCTTCACTAAACGCCCCTTCCGGGGCGTCGTGCGACCCGGCAAAGCCGGGTTTAGCATTTTTGACGGTGACAGTGCCGAAGTCGTTCTCATAGAAAGTCTCCCTAGACTCTGCTTTGGCAGAGTCGGGCGATCCACTTACAGTGGATTTAGCCTCAAATATTTGCACAATCTGCTCTGGCCGAGCGTTAGTAGTCAGGTCCCAATCTTTAGGTTTGCGTCCCAACAGCAAATCGCGCACACAACCGCCTACGAGATAACTTTCAAAACCCGCCTTTGTGAGGGTTTCAGAGATATTCAGGATTTCACTGGGGATACTTGATTTAAGATTCATGATTTGCGTTTGCCCCCGCGAGGAATCGAACCTCGATCACAAGCTTCGGAAGCTTGCATCCTATCCGTTGAACGACGAGGGCCGATAATATATACTAGCACAGTCGTATTTTGTTAGCGGGTATAGTTTAGTGGTAGAACAGCTGGTTGCCAATCAGCTAATGCGAGTTCGATTCTCGCTACCCGCACCAACATAGAACTTTCCGAAAAATCGGGGCTCGCGGCGGCGGCGTCCCGAATGAATGACCAAGGTGCGACTGGATCCCCGAGCAGGCGGCGGGCGGCCAGGCGGAGGTTCGAGCCAAAGATTTCTTTGGCAAGGACCTTCTTCTGATTTAGGTCCTCATCCCGTGCGATTCCGTCCAGTGTTGTAGCGACTTTTATCCACCGTTGGAACGGTTCGAGCCAATCATGCCGCTGGTGTTCAATCTGCGCCATATTCTCCTCCAGCGACTTCTTCTCAGACAGTAGACTAGCCTTTTGCTCTCGATACACTTCACGCTCGATATCTTGATCTAAATATCCATCTAAGAGTCGCTGGAGCTTCGTTTGTATGGCGCGGATCGCTTTCTGTCCTTCTTCCACACCAGCGGCATTGGATTGGGCGGAGGAAGATTGAGATTGCTCTGCCATCACTAACAATTTCTCCGCCCAATCCTCCCGCAAAGAAACTGTTTGAAGCAGAGAGGACAGTTGCTCATCCAAGCTCTCTTGCCTGATGAATGGTGCGGCACATGTAATTGACTTCGATTTGCGGGTACAACGATAATACACATACTCGTGGACATTGCCGTTGAGCTGACGCTTCACTTTCACTTCGGCGGTGATCATCATCCCGCAAGTGCCGCACCGGACTAAACCGCAGAGAGCTTGGGGATCATTGGTTGGTTGATGATGCGGTCGTCCTCTCTGCTTCAAGATTGTTTGTGCCTCATCAAACAGTTTCTTT
Organism: Patescibacteria group bacterium; assembly: GCA_038062165.1. Classification (GTDB taxonomy): domain Bacteria; phylum Patescibacteriota; class Minisyncoccia; order Phycocordibacterales; family DATDSR01; genus DATDSR01. Next base: position 16,301 of record JBBTXQ010000024.1, on the reverse strand, counting down.
GTGATGATTGGCTCGTACCTTCCTTCATGGAGTTCACCACCATAGCGAAAGAGGCCGATATAGAAAGGATTACTTAAGATAAAAGTCGCTCTCGTCTTGTGGATTCTCTTTCCACCAAGCGAGAGGATGCCTCTTTGCGCCAAAAAGTCAGAGACATCTTCAAGCCTCGCACCACCCTTGGCATAGAACTCAAAGGCAGAACGGATAACCTTGGAGAACTTGCGATCAACCACTACTGTCTTGGTGCGAGGATCATTAAGATAGCCAATAGGTGCAGGACCAGGATACTCACCCCGCTTCACCTTTTGGCGCAATCCTCTCTTGGTGTTCTCGGAAAGAGAATCCACATAGTATTTGCTTTGACCAAAGGCAATATTGAGCATGAACTTACCTTGAGAGGTATTCTCCATCCAAAACGTAGGGAACTTGAGGCCCGCAAGAACTCCCGTATCAAGCAGGTAGATCAATCGTCCCCCGTCTACTGAATTGCGCGCAAGACGATCGGGGTGCCAAGAAAGCACACCTGAAGCTTCACCAGCCTCAATGCGCGATAACATTTCGTTAAAGATAGGTCGACCAGGAATCTTGGCAGATTGTTTTTCAATGAAAAGATCGACGACTTCAAGATCAGCTGTCTTAGCATATGCGCGCAATTCTGTGATTTGATCCTCGATTGATCTGACCTGCTTGTCCTCCACATCGGTACTCTTGCGGGCATAGATGAAATATTTGATGAGATTGTTCATGCTCAATGTTGTATTAAATTGAAAGCAAATATGAATCGCACGGGATGTCGAACCTCCGCCTGGCCGCCCGCCGCCTGCTCGGGGATCCAGTCGCACCTTGGTCATTCATTCGGGACGCCGCCGCCGCGAGCCCCGATTTTTCGGAAAGTTCTATGTTGGTGCGTTTGTTTGACCAGGCGCGAACCTATTTCAAAAAAAAGTGATCGCGCCTGTCCCTAAATTCCCCGCGGGGTGGTGTGACGGACGCCTCATTGAAAAAGGTGTCTCCGTCCGCCTCACCTCTGGACAAGCCAGAGGTGGCCGCTTCACGCCAGCCCCGCCATGCCCTTTCGGATTTTCGCGCGGTCGGTCGGGAATTATGGATTCAAGGGTGGGAGGCGGCTGTTTCGCGTCGAGACAGCCGCGGGTGGGAAATGATAGGGCGATAGCACCACTTTCTGTCTCTCCTAGTTTAATTATATACCAACGTTGTCACGATGCACAACTATCAATTACAATAGTGTTGTGGATAACACTTCTGAATTTGGAAAAAAGGTCAAAAAAATAAGACAGGCAAAAGGTTTATCGCAAACCGATGTTGCCTCAAAGCTCTCTACAGACAAGAGTTTTATCAGTAATCTTGAAAATGGGAGAAAAAACCCTACTTTAAAAACAATTCTTAGCTTAGCAAAAGCGCTGGGGGTTACAGTAAGCGAATTAACAAGATAACTATGAAAGAAAGAATTACACAACAGGAATTGATCGAACCTAGAGCCATAACAAAGAAACACGATAAGGAAGGTCGTGATGTTGTTGCAACACAAGTACGCGAGGCAAGAGAAAAAATGCGATCTGTACTCGAAGGTATTACAAGAAATAGAGAATCGGCAGTGAAAAACACTGCGAGAATTCACGAATTGGAATTCGAAAAAGAAAGTAAACAAGAAGCATTGGCGCAAGCAACCGAAAGATTATTGGCAAAAATCAAATCTGTTTTTGGAATGACTGATCAAACGGTCATGAATGTAGAACAAGATATAGATACGATTGAGCAAGAGATAGGTACTTTGACCACCGAGATGAACGCACTTCGAGAGGAAATTGTTACCTTATATACAGAACAGAATAAGATCGTAGGCGGTCAAAATGTTTTAGATGCCTACTACGAAAAGGCCCGGAGTACACCTCTTACCCAAGAAGAAAAGCGTGAATTGCTCACTCCTGAAGTTTTGGAGAATCTTTCAACACAAGAATATATTGCACTTTGGCGCAGACTCAATCCAGCTTTTCTGGCACACACGACACGACAGGGATTTCGAGATCACAGTGCGATGATTTATCACTCTGCAGGATTAGAGCAATTTCATGATGGGTTTGCTTCCGTTTTGACTGATGAGAAAAAAGTTCGACCACCGTTTGCGGTGGAAGGATTGCGGGCTCGCGACGAGGCTAACATTATTGAGTTTATGAAAGAAGGAGAAGTTTTGGAGGCCGCGGATGAAAAAGAAGCAAGGAAAAGGCTAGATGAACTTCTGAATTATTCGTGGGCGTCCGCACCAAAGTATCCTGATAAAACAGCAGTTCACTTTACTGCCCAGATGGTTGGTGATGAATACTACGGCGGAGAAACGGGAAATGAAGTATTTTTTGTTTTTCCATCAGACGTATTAGCATCTCAAAATAATTTTTCATTTAATGGTTGGCAAAAGGATTTTACTCATGCCCAAAGCGAGGATAAATGGAATGATGTTTTTGTTTGGCCTAATAAGTTGGACGATCCAGGTATGTCTGTTGATACGGGTATCGTTTTTTTGCCGAAAAATACACCAGTTGATCCGGAAACAGGATCAAAGTATGCTTCTGAATTGAAATCCGTTGAAGGTCAAAATGTGAGAGCGATGATTGAAGATTCAGAATTGGTAGACGCATTTATTCGTTGGTTTAGGGGCTTGAATGATCAGTCTGCGGTCAAAATCGCCATTAAAGCATATAGTGGAAGTAGGGATTATAGACGTAATGACGAACTACGGCGAGAGTATGAAAATACTCTTCGTACGGATTTAATTAACTTAGGGATTAATGAAGACGTAGCATTACACCTAGGAAGTTCTCTTTTCCATCAGCTCGATTTAGATATGAAGGTGCCCGATGAACATTTGCGTGAAAAATTACAATCTTCTCGGGGCAATTTCAAGCGCGCGGACAAAACGGTTCCATCTCAAGAATACTGGGAGAAATATTTTGAAGCTAATCCACATCTTAGACCAAAACACATCGTGTACTACGAAGGCGATCCAACAAGTGCAATCTTAAGATTTCAACAAGAAAATGATATCGGAAAAGCGGATACGTCCGCTACAGACGGACAGCTACTAGGGTACGATGACCATTTTGTATTAAATATGAGAGATGACCCACGGGCAAACGTCGGACTTGCCGAACTAAAAGCCACCGCAGAGAAGATTATTGAGGATCATTACAGAACCTAGGATTGGCTAATGAACTACCCTATCTCAGGCGAAAATTGAAAGAGCCCGCCAGCATGCGCTGACGGGCCCGGAAGCTCTCTCGAATTCTTGTTCTCGTTGACCACCTAAGGTCGCCGAATTAATCCGAGTGCTTCGTGAAGAACTGCTACTGCTTTTTACCCTCCACCCTCTTCTCCATGTCGTCGAAGATGTTCGCTGTCGTGTCTTTGGCGAGCGAGAGGAGCGAGAGATAGGTTTCTTGCGCGTTGGATGGGTTAACCTTCTTGGACGACTCACGAAGCTCAACGATTACTGGGCCCAGCACATCTCGAAGTTTTTTCTCAAGAGTGAGCTGGTACAGATCGTGAAAGATTCGCGCTTCCTGTTCCGCTGCCGCTTCGTCGGTCGGGTTGGCCATGTTACCTCCCATCGCCAGTGATATCGGCGACGTTGTGGACATGGATCGTGGTGGACCATTCTGTGAGTCCCATACCACGATTGGGCACGAAGGACTCTGTGAACCACAAAGGCGACCCGAGAGGCACGTCAGAGATTACTTGCACGACTCCCTTTGCCTCATAAGGAACCGTCTGGGCTCCCTCTCGAGCCATGAGAGTGTAGTGCACGTCGCCATACTGATCGTGTCGGGTGAAGACACGCTCGAGCCGATGTTCGGTAGGCGTATTGCGGTAATCCGCGATGGTAGCCGCCCTCTCCTCTTTGGCGAACTTATCGAAGGCGCTAGCACCAAGCGCGGCCAGCCCAGCCGGAACCGTGAAGAACATCAGGAGTAGGAAACCCATGGCCAATTCCTTCAGGCCACGAATTCTCGCCTCCATACGCCAGCGCTTTTCTTTTGCACTGAGTGTCATAATCCCTCCAAGGGCAGATGGACTCCAGCGGAACGCTGGTTTATCCCTGACCCTGTTTCAAATCACAATCATTATGATCTAAAACAGAGCCAGGAATTTTAAGCAGTAGTTTTTAAAGAACTTGTATCTATCAGCTCACTATTTTTGATAATGAGCTCAATGATGCGGACTTTATTTTCGGAAAAGTCCCTAACCGGCGTTTTGTCAGGTTCGCCTCCTGTACTATACCCTACTCCTCGTCGGATTCTTTTTCTCCCGTGATGATTCCGAGGAGCTTCTTGAACGCTCCCTGCCAGTTCTTCGTCTCGGCATCCTTGTAGTTGTCGAAGGAGGAGTCGGCCATCTCCGGCCAACCGAGAGACCTTCCGAGATCGCACACCCACTGGTACTTGATCCCGTGGTGAGAGCCAGCGGTGCAGATGATGACGGGGATGCCCGCCTTCTGGGCCTTGAGGACGACCGAGAGTCCACACGGCTGATCGTCGGCATTGTAGGGCGGACGACTCGTGAACGGCATGAACAGGTCGGTGACGACACCATCCACAGCAGGCAAGATGTCAGAGGGTCGCAACATCCTCGAAGCCTCTTCCACGGTGGTGGCGGTGACGAGCTCGATGTCGAACTCCTTGGCCGCGGCAACTGCGTCCTGCATATGCTTCTTGTTGTCCTCGACGACGAGAATGCGCACGATAGCCCCCTTTTGCCTTGAGCGATTGGATTCCAGCGGGACGCTGGTTTACCCGTGACCCTATTTCAAGCCACTAAAAATGACCTCAAATAGAGCCACGGAATAAGGTAGTAGTGTAAAGAACAAGTATGCCGTAAGTATATCAAAACCCTTGACGAAAGTCAAGGTGCAGTTTGTAGTATTTACATTTAAAATTAACCTGCTATACTTCAATAAATCGGTCTAGGTTTCCCGTCTCATCCCGAGCCGGTCGAAACAAACCCGAGGAGGTGTATGATGAGCAAGAGAGATGATGCGTTGTATCAGTCACATCTGCGGGAAGCCAAGAAAGCCCGCAAGACCGGCAACCTGCAGGAAGCGCTGAACCACTACGTAAGCGCGAGCCTGATGCGTCCGACGGACATGAACGTGAGAAGGGAGGTTGCCGAGGCTCAACTGTCACTCGGCTACTTCCACGAAGCGGGTGTGTCCTATATTGCGATCATCGGGTATTCCTGGGATGAAGGCTTTTATCTCCGCGCGACGGCCGCTTGCAAGCGGTTGCTCGAGATCATGGAGAACGAGACCAGGAAGCCGGGACTGTCGAGCGCGATTCTCACCCAGGTCTTCAAGAAGCCGCTCAACGCGCCGATCCAGCCGTAGCACCCGCTCACGCCTACCCCTCGGGGTTAGGCGATGAGTCTAACCCCGAGGCATGACGCACAAGCGACATGCCTCTTTTCTTTTTCGCAGTGGAATAACCGAAAAAGTTCTGATAAGCTACTTTTATGAAAACCGTTGGCATCATTGGCGGACTAGGGCCAGAAACAACTTCGGAGTTTTATCTCGACATAGTCTTTTCGTCTAGCAAAAAGGATAAAACTGCTCGCCCGGGAATCATTATTTCTTCGGTTCCTTTGCCTTATCAAATTGAAGAAGATCTCATCTTGAGAAGCGAGGGTGCCGAGCGATATATTCCATACCTCACAACCGAAGCGCAGAGGCTTGAAAAAGCCGGAGCGGAGTTTATCGTTATGCCATGCAATTCTCTGCATGTATTTATCAAACAAATCAGAGAATCAGTTTCGGTTCCTGTTTTGAGTATTGTGGAAGAAATGGTGAAGTTTCTGAAACAAGAGAATATGAATCGGGTTGGCATAGTTTCTACCTCCGCAACGATCAAGAATAAGCTATACGAAACAGCTTTTGCGGAGCATGGCATTGAGTATGTTGCCCCTGACGAATTACAACAAGCTAGAATGGGTAAATTTATTCTCAATCTTGTCACGGGTCAGCAGAAAAACCGTGATCGAGACGAGCTCATTGGTATCATTAATGATTTTGAGGGTAAAAATGTCGATTGCGTAATACTTGCTTGTACCGATTTGCAGTTGCTTATTCCTCAACACTCTAAACTAAAGATATTCGACACGATGAAGATATTTGCTGATGCGACAGTAGAGATGATCTTGAACTAAGGGAGCAAACGCTGCGAAGCGGCGCATTGTCCGCGCGCGGGAGGACGGGGCAAGGACACATGATACGACGCACCAGCGACCATGGTATTTTCTCTCCCGTGTTTCTGCCACCAGGCGGAACTATTTCATTGTTTCTATTTTGGCCAAAGTTTCAGCGTCTAGGCCTTTAAATTTCTCCAGGGTTAAATAAACACGTTGGCCCTGCCCTGTCTCAATCATTTTTGCTGCTATTTCTTGATGATTCAATAGCGGGAGTTTTTCTAGGTTTCGTGCCACAGCCCAGGCAAACCCTTTTTCAATTAACTTGAAAGCGATAGCTTTGTTCACGTTTGGAAGCTTAGTTAAATGGTCAACGACTTCTTCACCACGTCCTATCTCGATCAGTTTTATTATGACTTCTTGTAGATCAATGCCCTTGAACCTTTCTAAGTGCTTTAAAATAAGATGGCTTTGTTTTTCTTTGAGTAATTCAGTAATGACTTCTCGTGGATCAAGATTTTTGAAATAACCCAAATTTGATAGCACATTTTCACTGTCACGCAAATAAATCAATTCTAGTGCAGTTTTTCTGTGTAGAGCAGAATCAATCCCTGCCAATACACGTGGATAGTCTTTGGGGTGAGATAGAAGTTGGGATGCGGACTCGCTTCCGTGATCACTTTTTGGTTTTGAACTAGATTCTTCTTCATCCCGCTTTATCTTCTCTAATACTTGCAACGTGGCATCCGTTAAACCACGGAAATTAGGCGAATACCTGATAACATTAAGTCCACCTCCTGCCTCAATCATTCTTGATGCTATTTCTTGATGATCTAGATCCATAAATTTTTCCATGTGTGCTGCGAGAGCAGCAGTCTGCCCTGTTTCAATCAATTTGAGGGCCAGTACCTTGGAATCATCAATTTTGAACTTCTCTAAATTAGCAACGACTTCCCAACCAAGTCCAACCTCACATAATTTTATTGCGACTTCATGATCTAGTTCCTTAAATAAACCTAAATTCAGGATGAGAGATTCTGTTTTTCTAATCGAGATTAACTTCAACGCTATTTTGCTATGCAAGGAACGATCAACTTTTCTCTCCATGTATTCTGGAAATCGAGCGGAATCCATCTGTAGGGCAACGCAGGCACTATTAATTTTACTTGCTTCTTCCGCATTTTGTTCAGAATCAGGCTGAGTTGGGGTATCTCTTTTTGCTTCGGTCATACGATTAAGTATAGGTATAAATATGTTGATAGTAAACCCCTAGTATCTTTCCCGTTCCCGCATCCTCCCCCGTGTTTCCGCCACCAGGCGGAAACACAATAATAGAGTCTCCTCCGCCTGCCCGCGAGGCTCTGGAGTAAGTGGACGTAGAGAGGAAAAAGAGCTACGATATACCACATAACTTATGGAGGAGACTCGCGGGCCAGCCGCCACGCCAGTATGTGCCCCGCCATATCCATAATTCCCGACCGACCGCGCGAAAATCCGAAAGGGCATGGCGGGGCTGGCGTGAAGCGGCCACCTCTGGCTTGTCCAGAGGTGAGGCGGACGGAGACACCTTTTTCAATGAGGCGTCCGTCACACCACCCCGCGGGGAATTTAGGGACAGGCGCGATCACTTTTTTTTGAAATAGGTTCGCGCCTGGTCAAACAAACGCACTGTGAATAATAATGCTCCCGTGGTGAAATGGATATCATTTTTGCCTTCGAAGCAAAAGTTGGGGGTTCGAGTCCCTCCGGGAGCATAACAGAGGAAATATTAATGACCACAAGAGGTTGACTTTGTATCTAAGAAGAGTAGTTTAGTTCCTCAACAAACCAAACAGTTTTCAAATTTTATGGAATTGAAAAGACCCACCGGATTGTTCCCGGCGGGCCTTTGAAGAGTTGCTTGTCCGAAACGAGTGTCATCGCGCAGCCTCTTCTCGAGCTAATGAGCTTCCTCGCGAGTGTACCAGGGCCTGTGCCTTTGCTCGGTTTTCTTGACGTGTCGCTTCATTCCGGCGGGAAGAGGTCGCTGATTAAAGCCGACGCCGCCGTTGTAGCCATCCGCGAAGGTTGTGTGCTCGCAGTTGTCACACAGAGGCTCGCCACAGACGAACTGACCCGTCTCGCCGCAGCTCTGCGTGGCCGGTTGACCACACGAGATGCAAACCTTGTCTTTGTGTTTCTCGCAGCGATTGCCCTTTCCATGGACAACCGTTTTGCATCTTCCGATCCACGCCTCGTCGAAGTCGCAGGTCATCGCTACTCTCTTTCTCTGCTAACTTGTGTTCTGTAGCAGTTTTCAATTCCGAAAATCAGAATGAAAAATCGCTACAGAACTTTTGAAAGAACTTTTCATCTATCAGCTCATCTTTTGACTTGCCTTGAGCTTGTCGAAAGGTGAACTCAATGATGCGGACTTTGTTTTCGGAAAAGTCCCTAACCGGCGTTTATTTTATCAGGACGCCTCCTGTACTACTCGCCTACCAGCGCTCCTCCACGACCTTGCGGCCGAAATACACGTGGGAGTCGCTGAACTTGATGTAGACGGTACCCTGGTTGGCGAGGTACTCGGGCATGGTCACGCCGTACACGACGTGGTTATCCATCCAAGTCCTTGAGCAAGTCACGGTCGAGCGTGAGGAAGCGCTCCTGGACCTGGGCCGTTCGGTACGGGAAATACTTCACTTCGCCCTCGATCGTTGCCTTCTTGGTGGCAGTCATCATCTCCTCCATTCTCCTTGGACTCCAGCGGGACGCTGGTTTATCCGTGACCCTATTTCAAGTCACATAAATGACCTCAAATAGAGCCACGGAATCGGGGTAGAATATAAAGAACAAATATGCCATAAGTATATCAAACTCCTTAACGAAAGTCAAGGTGCAATGTGTAGTAAAATAAGCTGATTTTGAGCCGTTTCTAGCCGCCGGAGAAGGCTGTCTTTTTCCTGTGTTTTGCCACCAGGCGGAGAAACCTTTTTTCAGTATCGGCTCTTGACTCTGTATTTAAAAAGAGTAACTTAGTACCCAGATATTCCCTCCCGCACGAGAGCGCCGGATAGTTCAGGCGTTGTCGGAGGGGAGGGAGAAGTGACAGAAGGATACGCAGTTGGTCAAAAGCCCCCTGGGCTCGCGGGGGATGGATCTTTCGTGGCTCTGGGTGTACGCGTGTTCTCGATCGTCGACGATGAAGGTAAGGTCCTTTCCGTGGATAAGACCACGGGCCTCCTCGTCGAAGAGAAGGAGGACGAATAGCTCACTTTGTAGGACCACGGCGAGAGTCTGAACGATCCGGCCACTTGGCCCTGCCCGTCCCGCGTGCAGTTTGCGCGGGCGGGCTTCGTCGTTTAATAAATTGAGATTAGTCAAACGTCCTTTTTGTCCAAAACACCAAATGGCTTTGTTGAGCCATTCAAGTCTTTGAATAGGGGATAAGCCTGTGGATACAGTGGATAACGGACACTCGATTTCGTCAAAAATGGCTTAAAATATAAGAACATGAAGGACAGACTTGATAAGGCTACTGTAGGTAAACTAGGTGAAGATGTGGCCTGCAAATATCTGACAAAGCACGGATATAAAGTAATAGAGCGGAACTATTGGAAGAAATGGGGGGAGATAGATGTGATAGCCATAAAGGACAATGCCTATCACTTCGTCGAAGTTAAGTCAGTTACCCGATCACTTAGCCCTAAACCCGCCTCCAGCGGGTCGGGCGATAATCAGGCAGTGCCTGATTATTTAGCCGAAGAAAACGTTCACCCCTGGAAACTCAAACGTCTCTCTCGGGCCATACAGACGTATTGCCTAGAGAGGAACTTACCAGACGACCAAGCCTGGCAATTAGACGTGATTACTGTCGAACTCGACTTTGATACCCGCAACGCCCAGGTTAAGTATCTACCGGACATAGGTTAAATAAGCTGCATGATACAATTTGTGTATGACCGTGTATGTTTTCGTTGACGCTTCCAATCTTTGGGCGGCTCAGAAGTCTAAAAAGAAATTACTGGATTACTCTAAGCTCGCAGACTTTCTTTGCCTAACTCATGAATGTAAATTAGTAAAGATTTTCTACTATGATGCTTACCCAGCCGATGGAACGAGGAAGTATAGTCTTGACGGTAAACACAAATTTTACACTTTCCTAAAGAAAGGACTGCATTTCGCATTAATTACTAAGAAGCTAAAGCAAATCAGATCCATTACAGATAAAGGTGAGGTGATTGTGGAGAAGGGCAATATGGATGTTGAGATTACTATTGATGCGCTTCATCACATGGATAAGTACGAGGGCGCAGTTCTCTTCACTGGTGATTCTGATTTCTTGGCTCTGGTTACGTACCTTAGAAATCACAAAAAGAAAGTTTACATATATTCATCCAAAAATAATATTTCAGAAGAATTAAGAACTGGCGCCGATGGCTACACCGACATACTCAACATAGCTGAACTCTGGGGTAAGGATTTGAAGCGCAGAGAAGAACAATAGAGTTCTAAATAGAAGCAACCCTCCTCGCGGAGGGTTGCCCTTGGATGTAATACCCTTTCAGTTATTGCTAACCGAAAGACATTAAAAGTATAGCAAGTAGCCGCTAGTGGTCAAGGGGCATAAATAAAAGTCATAACCATCGAACTCGATTTTGCCACTCGTAACGCCCGAGCGAAGTATCTCCCAGATATCAGGTAGTAAAGAAAAGAGGCCCAGTTTCCCGGGCCCCTAACGTTACCGACTCCCCAGGCCATTGTCGGGTGCTTGGTCGCACCCGAAGTACCACTCGATGAACTTGGGGCTTGCGTTATTTAGAGTCCTTTCCCATCTCTCCTTTGCCTTCTCCTCTCTTACCGCCTCCTTAACGGCCTCCTTGATTGTTTCCTCCACGGAGTTATCCTTTGTCATCGTTTTCTCCCTTCTTTTTTCTTGCCCGTTCTCGCTCTTGAGCAAGCATGACCTGAACACCTCGAAAAGTGTTGAAAAGAATCGAATTGTTTCTGAGGGGAATCCCCTTCGACGCCCGTTTTATCTCCTCTTCGGTCGGCGGGGCGGGGACGGAGATGTGATGTCCGCATGCGACACCCTTCACGTAGAACTCGCCCTCATTTTTGCCTGCTTTGACTTGTTTTTTGTCGTAATCGGCCTGCTTCCTGCATTTGTCACATAGTGCGCTTATCGTAGCAGTCATGAGGTCACCTCTCTGTTCTCAAGACTAGAGCATGAGGTCTAATAGTCAACAGTATTGATAAGCAAAAATATTATAAAAAGTCTTACAAGACAGCATACTTTTGAATCTTGGGCACGTTGTAGTCAAAAGTATTGACTAAGTTTGTAATTTGGTACAGAATGGCTCTAATATGGATGAAAAAGAGGCTATAAAAAGTTTGGGTATGGGTGACAAGGAGGCGAGTGTTTACCTTGCGCTTTTGCAATTAGGCCAAGCTTCGGCTTATCAAGTTGCTACGAAGAGTGGCTTGAAGAAGCCGACTACATATGTGGTGCTTGATGCGCTTGTTAAGAAGGGTGTGGTCAATCTTGTGCCACGGTCACGCAAGCGTCTGTACAGACCTAGATTGCCGGAGCAGTTACTTGGTGTCGCGCGAGAGAGACTTGTCGAGTTTGAAGACTCGCTGCCTCGTTTAAAAGCTCTCACGCGTGGTAGTGCAACTAAATTCGACACTCTTTACTATCAGGGTGGCGAGGGGATTAAGCGGTCTCTGCTCTTTGGTCTGGATCGATTGAAGTTCAAGGAGATTGTGGGATTTTATGCAAAAGCAGATTTAGTGAGTAAGGATCTTTTGCCTATTTACGACGAATTTAATAACAAAATGAAGCGGCGAAGGATTAGAGTTCGGGGTATTGTGCCAGACCATCCGTCACTTAAGCACTATCGCAAATTAGACAAAGAGTATCGGCGAGATATGCGTATGATCGCCCAAGATCTCTACTCATCGGATCAGCAAATTGATATCGCGCCAGATTTTGTGCGGATAATAGATCATAAGAACTTGCAGGCAGTGGTGATTGAAAACGAGGACTTGGCCAAAACCTTCCGTCAGATTTTTGAACTGGTGTGGGCCAAGTATTAAGGTTAAAATGCTTGAAGGTGTTTCGGGATTAATAATTGATTGATAATTAAAGATTTGTAAATTTTTATGTACGAAATTAATTTCTGGCATGTTTTGATTTTGGCAATATCAGGATCAGACTGTCTAAGTTTAGTGAGGCTGGTATGCTTGCCGCCAAAGGAAGATTGAACTATTGAGTTTAATTATTTTTGGCTGGATCAAAGGGGAAGTAGTAGATGTCGAAAACTGTATTACCTTTTGCGTTTTTTATTTGATCAATCGGGGCGACTGTTTTCTTAAGTAATTCAGTGAAAATCAAGATATTTTCTCGCTCTTTTATTTGCTTATTATTGTCAGTTTGATCACGAGCGATAATAAACGTAGCGTCAACAAAGCCGAGATCTTTGTAGAAACTAAACGAGCCATCTTTGGTTTTGTCTATGAACTCGCTGATCATGTGGATGGGCGTGCGCTTATAGAAGCGACGTCGTTCGATAATCCAAAATGAGGCGAACCAGTCCATGCGCTCGTCAAAAACTAACAAGTGTTCTTGGCCAATTTTGCTGTAAGGATTTGCACTAATCTCTCGCAAGAAAGACTCTTTTTGTTTATCAGCTAATTGCTTGACGTCTGTGTATGTAACAGTGTTGGAGATAGCATTGTTTGTTTTGTAAAAATTGGCTACCCAAGTTTCGAGCTCACTGTAACCTTGCCAGCTGGCACTATAATCTGTCTCAAGAATTTTGCCCACAAGCGATTCGCTGGTCGCTTTTCTGGGAGCTAATTGATTTTGAATTGTAACGCTTAGTTCAAATAAAATTAGCAGACCAGCCCCCGCCAGAATTAATTTTTTATATTTAGTTAGATTAAATTTCAGCCAAACTTTTTCTGCACCTAATGAAGTCAGAATAATTATAAAGGGCACTAGTATTGCCCCGATCCAACCAACTGCCCCAATTGTTATTAGCTCAAGTAGAGCAAGCAGTAATCCCACAACGAGCCAGCCGGGAGGCGAGCTAGTCAGGCCAATTAATGCGAGTATAAGTAGGGGATAGCTGAATGCTTTGCCAGTTATTAGCTCCTGCCCCACTCTTGACGGCTCGAATTCTTTCTCTCTTGTGAGTCCGGCGAAATCTGCAGGTTTGTGGCCGAGCATGGTCGAGATAGCCGCATCGAAGTGGCCCCTAGTTTGATACATTTTCACATTGTAAGTAACGATAGGTGAGATAAGCACGAGAAACAGACAAATTCCTAGCCAGAATTGCCTAGTTCGCAAACTTTCTCGTCGGTATAAAAGTAGCCAGAAAAAGAAAAGAGGGAGGATAAATAAAAAAGTATATTTAGTCAGCATCCCCAAGCCGCACATAACTGCCCACCAAACATAATTTCTATGCGCATCTTTTGCTCTCAAAAAGAAATAGATAGATAACGCGATAATGGGGATGAGAAAGCCATCAAGGAAGCCGATGCGCGATAACCAAACCGGATAATTACTAATTGCTATTAGTCCCGCAGCAATTAAGCCCAACCGCTCACTTTTAACCTGCCTGCCAAGCAAATACAAACTATAAACCGCGAGTAGCCCCATAAGCGCAAAGGGGACACGTGCGCCAAATTGGTTAACGCCAAAAATCTTGAACGAAATATTTTGTGCAATAAACACTAGTGGGGGAGCGTCGTGGAAAGAAAGTTTCTGCCACCAATGTTCTCTCTCGAACCAACTTGGTGGCGTTGATTGCAAATTAGTAGCGGCCATGAAGTCGACATAACCCACAGAGCGATAAGAATAAGTGGCGTCATCAGCCACAATGTCCGGCCCCGGCAAATTCCAAAAACGCAAAACAGTAGCAAAAATCAAAATTCCAATCAGAATTCTATTCTCTAGTTTCACAATCGGGGCGCCGGGAATTGAACCCGGCCCTCTTGCTCCCAAAGCAAGTATACTACCGATATACTACGCCCCGCTGGCGTTTCCCATCCTAGCATAAAAATTGTAGAATGGCTTTCATTACGGGCCATAGTATAGTGGTAATATCCGCCCATGGGGTGGGTGAGACAGCAGTTCGATTCTGCTTGGCCCGAAAGTTGCGGGTGTTGTTTAGCCGCTCAAATATATTTGAGCGAGCCCCGCCCGAGTACGGGTGGGTGGTAAAATGGGGTAGAATTGAGAAAAATATTGCGGGATTAGTTAAGCGGTATAATAACAGTTTTCCAAACTGTGGTCAGGAGTTCGACTCTCCTATCCCGCATCATGATACAAGGTTCACAAAATTTACATTCACACACATATCTATCTGATGGCAAGATGACACACAGAGAAACACTTGATGTTGCTCTTGCGGATGGCTGCACTGTTGTTGCTTTTACTGATCATGATATTTTGATGCCGCCGGAAATATTTAATGAGCTTAGTAAACTCGAACACAAAGTTAAATGGATCTCTGGCATAGAGCTATCTACTAAAGAAGGCGCACACATAATTGGCTTATTCATAGATCATACTAATAATGCCCTGGTGCGTCATTGCAAAATAGTTAAGCAGTCGAGAATAGATAAAGCTACAACTATTTCAGAAAATCTCGCCAAGTTAGGATTCACTATCACAGCCGAAGAAGTTTTGAGTAAGGCGAGTGAGGGTGTGGTAGCCAAACCTCACATTGTTGAAACTCTGGTAAGTCATCCGGAGAATATTCCAACTCTGGAAAATTATATAAAAAAGTTTGAAGAGGCGAGTAAAACTAATCCGGAATTAGCAGAAGCATCTCTCGATGCCAAAGAGGGTAATAGTAGATGGGGGATTAATGCTTATGTATATCCTCTTTTTTTGAGCGAGACCGCTTTCGTTCCCGGTGTATACCAAGATTATGCTGGGGTGCCTGATCTTGATGGTGCGGTGAGCTTGATTAGGGGAGCTGGAGGGCTAGCTTTTTTGGCCCACTGGCACACAGACAGGAAGGTTTTCACTCTCGAGGTACTCGAAAGTATATTTAAAGCAGGACGACTTGATGGCGCGGAAACTAAACTGGGGTGGAAAGATAAAGAGAAAGCTATTGATCAAGAAAAAGAAAAAAAATATTTAGAATTAGCAGAACTAGTAGATCGCACCGGCGTTCTACACAGCGTCTCAATTGATGCACACAGCAAAGAAGATTACGAGGTCTTTACCCGAGATGAAGCCTTCGCTAGTCACAGTCTCGGCATACTAGAGAAAATATATGAAAAGTATCCCGACAAGTTATCGTAGTCGGGTGGAGATTGATGCTCGCGCGCTTACTCACAACCTGCGAGTTTTTCGTAAACTTGTGAAGAATAATGTACGAGTGATGGTTGTAGTCAAGAGCAATGCCTACGGGCATGGATTAGTAGAGTGTGCGAAGTTATTCAGCGGTCGCACCGCCACGGGCGGAACGACCGCGAACGTGGTTGATTGGTTGGGTGTTGATGATCTTGATGAAGCGCTCGCATTGCGCAAATCAGGTATCAAGTTGCCACTTTTAGTTTTGGGTTACACTTTGCCTGCACGTTACACAGAGGCAGCAAAGAGTAATATATCCGTTACTGTTTCGAGCATTGAATCGCTGAGACATTCATTGAAAATTGAAAATCGAAAATTGAAAATTCACCTTAAACTTGAAACCGGCCTAAACAGGCAAGGAATTACGGAAACCGAACTTACAGAAGCTCTGAAGTTCTTGAGAACACTAGAACATGTGATGCTCGAGGGTGCATACTCGCATTTTGCTGGGGATGCTCCCAAGTTCACTAAGTTCTCACAGAAACAGTCAGTAAGTTTTAATAGAATGGCAAAGCAAATTGAGAACGCGCTTGATCGTAATGTTATCAAACATATTGCCGATACTGCCGCCACAGTTCTATTGCCCCAGTCTCATTTAGATATGGTGCGAATCGGCATAGGGTCTTATGGCTTAGATCCATTTTCTGATCCCAAACTGACAATTTTGAAAAAACTCAAACTTAAGCCGGCACTCAGTTGGTACTCTATCATTGAGCAAGTGAAGAGCGTAAAGAAGGGTGAACGAGTGGGCTATGATCTG
>JBBTXQ010000023.1:0-9629 GCA_038062165.1 Patescibacteria group bacterium | reverse complement strand
TGAAAATTCGAAAAATGAATGGGGAATTTCAGGAAGAAAGAACTTATCCAGGAGAAGCCGACCCAAGTGAATCGGAAGGATAATTATTAATTAATATACACTAAAATGATGTCTAAATGTGGTTATTGCGGAAGTTTTAGTTGGGAACTTCACACTGAGTCTCCCATCGGTTCAAATTTTAAGATTAACTTTATACGTTGTAATTTGTGTAAAGTTCCAGTTGGAACAATGGAATTTTTCAATCTTTATTCATCTATTGAAGTTCTCCAGAAAAAAGTTGATGTATTAGAGAGAGCAGTAAGCACACTATCTCATTCGATAGCTGTTATAGACGATAATGTTCGTCGTTTATTCCAAAAGTAATATAAATCATTGATTAAAAATCAAGGGCTTTAAATACATTAAAAATTCTTTGTTTTTGGCTTTTTCGCCGACGATTGGTGATTCTGTTTCTCCAATAATTTCTAGATTAAGCTTTTTAATTTTATTTCTTAGTCTATCTAGAACTTCTGGGATAAATTCTTCCGGTAGTTTACCTTTTCGCAACATATTTGCCTCTGCTTCATAATGAGGTTTAACAAGGGCGATCAAGCTCCCTTCACTTTTTAAATTCTTTATTGCGTTTGGGAGAACTTTTTCTAGTTTAGTCCAACTCGTGTCCATGCAAATGAAATCAACTTTTTCTGGTAATTCGACATGCATTGCGTTTGTCCTCTCCATTACAATAACTCGCGCGTCGTTACGCAACCTCCAATCTAAGACACCCTTGCCTGTTTCGATTGAATAAACTTTCATAGCCCCGAATTCAAGTAGCACGTCAACGAAGCCGCCCGTGTTAGATCCAAAATCAGCGCAAACCAAATCTTTTACAGAAATGCCAAAAGTATTTAGAGCGTGCTCTAATTTTTCACCCGCCCGAGAAACATATTCCATTTTGAGATTCTATCATGTCACCAATCTGGCTTAAAATAAGTTACAATACATTTGGAGGAGAACTCTCATGAACGTGAATAGGGACGACTTACAAAAAAGGCTACTTGATGCCGAATTGGAGACAAGGCGACATCCCTTCGTAGGAACAATCGAGGCATATTGCCGAGACAAAGGCAAACTGCCCAAAGCGCAACTTGACCTGAGCGAGTAGCACATAAAGACCTGCGGAAGATGCCGGGATCAAATCGACAGCCTGCTCGATAGGGCCAGCTTCTACTCGAGGCAGATCACGATTCTCGGAGAAGATCATAGCAATGGCGATTAAGGCAAGAACGAATGAGTAGAAAAAGGGGCTTTGAAGCTCCTCTTTTTTTATTGAAGCAGACTTTCGATGTTTTCGGGCTTAATAGAGTAGGCTCGAATAAAGGAGTCGTCGACGTGAGCATACAGAATTCCCTCTTGCATACTTGTTTGAACAAATTGACTTGCAAATGTAATCGTCTTAGCCTCGCTATCCATTATAAATGGCTTCTCTGAAACCCAATCGATCTTTCCTCTTTCGTAATCATAGATGAATAAGCCGACAGAGAACATGCCGTAGTGCACCACATCGCCAATTTTTTTATTAGCTTCCCGACCGTTCATAAAACCTACGAGTCTCCCATCCCCCACATCAACTATTTCTCTAGGCAAAAACGGCCCTGGTGATGCGTGGCCACCGATCCAGGATAGCTTATGCTCATTAGGGTGGAATAAAGTATGACCGAACTCCCATCTTTCCCCCATATCTCTGGCTATTGCCATCCTCACTGTTGAATACCAAGTATCGCCGACTAAATCTGCCGACTCAAAAATATTGAGCCTTACACCATCTTTATTTACTGGGACAATGGATACTTCTTTGGCCGCATTGCCGTGATCCTCGGAATACAGGGCTGGCATGGTCATTTCAAGCGAACCTAGATCTTGGCCGACCGCATGACCTAGATAAATTCGCATTTTCTTGTGTCCTTCGCCCACAATCCGATGCTTTAACGGAATAGTGAAGTATAAGTGCACAAGATTCTTATCCTCATCTATCCAGATATCTGGATCTTCGAGGCCGATAAAGTCCCACTCCGGACCACCCAGTTTTTCTATTATTTCATTTTCACCTTTTATCACTAGTTTCTCGCCGATTTCAAACCTCTCTAATGTATCACCACCAACTCGATGTAAAACGCTTCTATCAAGGTTGCCCTTAACACCGATCTGTCCAGAACGACTTGTAATACAGCGCACCACCCCTTCTTTGTAGTTAGTTCTGGGATCAAGAGTAATAGCCATCACATGGGAAAATCTATCCCCTGCCTCCACCACCCTGCCAGTGTGTTCTACTTTCCCCATTTCTATTTTTCTCTGTTTTTTGATTCTAATTCGTGGATTCTGTCACGGGCCGATTTGAGTTCGCGTTCTAGGTGGATCACTTCTCGGGACATTCTGGCGTAGAGACCAGAGAGGACAGGATTGGAATCACTCAAGTCGCGTTTGTATTTGCTCTTGTGCGTTTGAGCGCGTCTATCGGCGAGACTGAACATATGATGGATGATGTCACTTAGCATTTGATCAAAAGTTACGCCCAATCTATTTATATCAACTTTATTTATCGCCTCGCCCAAGAGACAGATGCCGACTGATGTGCTCATGGTGAATTTGAAATCTTTGGAGATCTCATCTGATATGCCCAAAAGTTTGAGATTCTCTCGCACTAAAGAGTCAGAAAAATTTATCAGGTGCGAAACATCAGCGGCCAGAACTTCTTCAAAATATTTATACGCGATCTCACCCACATGAGCTCGCAAATCAAGATCACCGCTAATAACTAGTCCGAATTCGTCTCCCCCTTCGGCAGAGGGTGTGACTTGCAAATGCAATTCGTCGCGCAACCAAATAGTAGTGGCGCCGAAATTTAAAATATTCGCAAATAATTTAAGCCCCTTATTGCCGGCTTCGTGCCCACCCAGATCATTGAGAGCTTTCAAACCGTTCAGGTCAAAGTTAACTCGAGCAAGTGAATAGAGATCTCTCTCTTCTTGATTCTCGCGACTAACAATCTCTCTGATTCTCTCTCTAATTTTATGTTCTGACCAATCACGATTATACATCCCGAGATATTTACGTCTATCGAGATACGCAAGCATCTCTAATCGCACTAAGTTCTGTGCTTCTGAAAGCACTTCGTCCGAACTAAGTTTAGTTTTGTAAAAATTAACCCTACTCTCAATTGAGATTAAGAGTTCCCGGGGTAACCCCATGATAAGTTCCTTCAATTTCTCTTCAAGTTTCTCTGGACTCATTTTCGGATATCGCAAACAGGTTTCTCAATGTTGCTATTTTAGGTTTGAGCAAGGTCCACTCTGGGTAAACAATTTCTTCGTCTTCAAACTCGCTCATTTCTCTTTCCGAACTAGAGATATCCCTTTTGCCGGCGCGTTCTAGGGATTCCATTATTCCTAGTTCTTCTAACTCTCGGATTGGCATGTGTTCAAAATGCTTACCCTCAAACATAGTTCAAGTATACACTCACTCAATGAGAGCGCAAGCGCTTGATCCGCTCTTCTATGGGCGGATGGGTCTGGAAAAGTTTGACGAATGTCTTGGCACCTTTGCCAAAAGGGTTGGCGATGTAGAGATGCGCTGTGCCACTGTGAGCTCGGGGCATAAGCTCGCTATCAGCGCTAATCTTAGCAAGCGCGGACGCAAGTCCCTCTGGATATCTGGTTAATAGCGCGCCAGAAGCATCGGCCAAATATTCGCGCTGTCTGGAGATAGCCAGTCTGATAAGTGTTGCGGCAATGGGAGCAAGAATAGCGGCAACTAGAGCAATGATGAGCATCACTCCCCCAGCCTTGCCACGTCTGTTACTCCCAAAACGGAGTGATCGAATAAAAAAATCCGACATGAGAGCAATAATGCCGGCTAACACAACCACAACTGTGCTGACTAAAATATCGCGATTGCCGATATGCGAGAGTTCGTGGGCCAGCACTCCCTCAAGCTCTGATTTATCTAATCTTTGCAGTGCCCCCGTCGTAACGGCAATAGCCGCATGCCGGGCGTCGCGACCAGTGGCAAAAGCATTGATCTGGGGCGCGGCTATTATATGTATCTTAGGCAGAGGCAAACCGGTGGTGATCGCGAGATTCTCTACTATTCTATATAATTCTGTTTGCTCTTCGCGCGTTACGAACTTGGCACCAGCGAGAGCAATAGCAATCTTGTCACTCGACCAATAAGCAATCACATTCATGATCACGGCCACAAAAATTGCGACATAAATAATTTCCGGCACGGCCAGAGCTTGCGAGAATACCCAACCGAGGGCAATAATGAAAACCAAAAATCCCGTCATGAGAATAACAGTCTTGCGAACGTTTTCTGATTGATGCGTGTAGAGACTGGGCATAGTGGGACTTAGAACATAGAACTTAGGACCTAGTAATATATAAAAGCTTCCTGGGGGCTAATAATTTATTTAGCATCTTTTTTATTTCGATTATTAATTTCTCTAATTCATCGTAATTCCCATTTCGTGCAAAGTCTAGATCCTTAGCAATCAATAATTGAGTCTCAACTTCACTAGCAGATCCGAATGAGATCTGAAAGAATTGGAGTCTTTCTTTTAATGATCCTCTGCTAAAACCTTCTGCAATATTAGATGGGATTGATACTGCTGCTCTTCTTAATTGATTGGAAAGGCCATATATCTCTGATTGAGGAAATTGCGCTGTGATCTTATAAACAAGTTTCACAAGAACAATAGCCTTTTGCCACACAATCAGATCCTTGTATGAATTTATATCTCCCACTAAGTCCTATGTTCTAATTTCTAATTTCTAAGTTCTAGAAATTGACTTTGACTGGCCCTTGTGCGGCGTGATCGTCGGGGATGTCAAAGAATTCTTTTTTCTCGAATCTGAAAATGCTGGCGATTAAATTAGAAGGGAAAGTTTCGCACTTTGTGTTCAGATCGCGTACGTTGGTGTTGTAGAAGCGGCGCGAAGCTTGAATCTTATTTTCTGTGTCACTTAACTCTCGTTGAAGTTCTAGGAAATTTACATTTGCTTTTAGATCCGGATAAGCCTCTGAAATTGCAAATATAGATTTAAGCGCGCCGGTGAGCATATTCTCGGCGGCGGCCTTCTCTTTAGGATTACCCGCCGACAATGCTCGCGCACGAGCCTCTGTAACTTTCTCGAAGGCGCTCGATTCGTGCGTCGCATAACCCTTGACGGTGTTAACCAAATTAGGAATCAAATCATAACGTCTCTTTAATTGCACCTCGATATCGCTCCAAGCTTCTTTAGTCCGATTAACCAAACGCACAAAAGAGTTATAAGTAAACATGAACCATAGAGCAACAAGCACAAGTATCAAAAATGCAAACATGTTCTTTGTATATTAGGATTAATAAAATAATCGGACACTAGAATTATATCACAATTGTGAAGCAATTCGGGCCCCGGGGTTTCTCCCAGGGCCCGCCAAACCTAACGTACCGTCACGCTCTGCTTCCAGACCCGAGACGAGTGCCCTTCATCCCAGGTATTGAGATCAATCGTGAGGCTGGTGAGATCAGGCGAAGCAATCGAGAGCCACGTCCGAGCGATCTTCTCGGCCTTCCGAAGTTCGTTACGGAGCCACCCTTCGGTGTTACTCTCGGGATATACGATAACAACCTCCATACCGTCTCCGACGTAATTAAACTCGAAGTGGATCGCGCCCGAGATATAGTCGTCACCGGTAGACTTGCCCTTCAAGCTCGCTCGCAAATCGAGCGCCAACCAATAGAGATTGGCACTTCGCTCAAAGGCGTTGCCGAGCCAGTCCAAAACTTCTGTCTCGATGGATGCTGGGGCAACCTTCGCCACGTTGGCCACCTCGACTGCGGAAACCAGGGGCTTCGCTTGCCCAAGCACACAAGCGAGGAGGTGGTGCCCCTCCGGGTGCTGAGCTGTCTTGCGCAGGAGCGTAGCCACGAGCTCGCCGCGCCAAGTGGACTGATCGAGCGCGGTCGCCGACTGAAGCAAGTACTCCATACCTTCACTCGCTCGCAGGGGATGCACCGATTCGACGGCATCGCGAGTGGCCTTGGCCAGGGCCACGCACTCCTCCTTGAACTCTGGAGTAAGCTCCGAGAGGAATGCCATGAGCACTAGAGCCTCTCCGGGATGTGGGGTCGTGGCCCAACGCTTCATGACCACCCCAACGATCTCGGCCTTCACCTTGAGCAAGGTCGGTAGCCTATCGGTGTCGGTATCCCGTGTTCGTCGCGGGACGACTCGCAATGCGGGGAGCCTATCGTAGAGGAGTCTAACCCAGTCGGCCCAGGTCCTCTCGAACCGGTCCTTCTTCTCCTCTTCCGCTCCAGCGGGTTGAGAAATTAGCTCATCCAGAGCCATCCGGTAGTATCCCAAGTACTTGAGCGTACCGTCTTCATCATGAGCTTCGGCCGCCTTGACAAGCACGTTCTCCATGATGTCGCAGATTAAGGGGAGCTCCCCAGCCTTTGACACACCGAGCAACAAAGCCCAATCCTTGTTCTTCGCAATCAGATCAGTCAGACTCATCCCTGACTCTATCGCCATCTCGATCTCCTTTCGGGCCTCGGCCCGCAATGCCCCATCCTCGGATGGGTTGACCGTACCGCTCGCAAGCGGCCCTGGTCGGTTGGTCTTAAGAACTGCTTCACCTCCCAATCTACTCCCCCATTCCCAAAAATCAAGTGGAATGTTAATGTTAACTTTTCTTCAAAATATCTAGGAACTCTTGGTTCCCTACTTTTAGTTCGCGGAGGTTATTTTTTAGTATGTGGATGGGAACGTTACCCTCCATGGTTAGGACAATCGGTCTTCGTAATCCAGATCTAATGTAAATTTTATGATCTCCTCTTGTTCGGTCATGAACACAACCGACAAAAAGAAGGAACTTCTCAAATTTTCTCCAAGGAATAGTTTTGAGCTTTGGCATTTCAAACGCTGGCAGGTACAGCAAACGAGCTCATTTCCCGTGCAACAATCATCGGAGGAATATAGGTTCCCTTGCTTATGCTCCACCCAAGATTATGAAGTGTTTCTTCAAGCTTGTCATGAGCAATTAGTGATTCGAAATAAAGCTCCATAGCTTCGGTGAAGCGCTCCTTGGCTTTCTTGAGTGTCTTCGCGTGGGTAGACAGATCAAGAGCAGGACTGTAGGCAATAAAGGACTTACCTTCCCTCAAAATATCAAATTGAATATTGAACTTTAGGTTCTTTTTCATTACACAATATTACTCTGACTTGAGTGAAGACGCAACCCACTTGGAAGCCTTGCCTCCAAGTGGGTTTACCAAACGCACAAAAGATTAGTGAGAATTCCTGAGGGAATTCTCCCCCAGGAATTTAGTAGGTTAGTCGTCATAGTCGAATCCCGATCCAGTATGCTTCTCAGTACGCCAACCGCCGCGAGGTGGGCTCTTCCACCCCTCACTTTCAAGGTGGACAGCTCTGTGCCTCTTAATAACTTCTATCACCCCTTCTTCTGTTGGCGATCGGGCCGCGAACATGCAAGTACTGTAGCTATTATCTTCATAGTGCCTCATGCCACAACCCTCTACCCACTCATATTCGTCATCTGGTAACTCTTTGGGGTCGCTCATGTGTCCCTCCTATGTTCAAATCTACTCTGGCAAATCTCTTATTGCAAGTTAATACAAATCAATCATCGCTTGGATGACTTTCAGCCAAGCAACTATGCTAGTAATCTTCGTGAGGGGCTGATGGTGGTGGGGGAAGATCTTTTTTGGGTTCTTCGGCTATTGCTACTTCTGTTGTAAGCAAAACGGCGGCGGCCGAGGCGGCGTGCTGGAGACCAGCGCGCGTGACTTTGACCGGATCAATAATACCCCTCGCAAACATATCTTTTATCACTTCGTCGGCTCCGGCGTCGTAGCCACTCGTTACTCCGCCTTCGCGTACTTTTTCCACAATAACTGCGCCATCGTCCTTGCCTGCGTTTATTGCAATCTGCTTGAGGGGTGATGAGAGTGAGGCTAGTAATACCTCGACGCCAACTTGAAATTCTTTCTCAATATCAGTTGATGGGGCCTTGATCGTCTTTTTGGCCACAACTCCCGCGGCATGAATGAGCGCCGCGCCGCCACCGGCTACGATCCCCTCTTCCATTGCAGCTTTTGTAGCTTGCACTGCGTCTTCAACTTTAAGCTTCTTATACTTCATTTCTGTTTCGGTAGCTGCGCCAACTCTAATTACTGCCACGCCTCCAGTCAATTTACCTAATCTTTCCTGAATTTTTTCTTTATCATATTTTGAATCTGAATCTGCGAGTGATTTGCGAAGTTGGACCACTCGTGCGTCTATTAAATTCTTCTTACCTTTACCTCCCACAATTGTAGTTGTATCTTTGGTAGCAATAATTCTACGAGCTCGGCCTAGCATTTCTATTGTGGCACTCTCAAGTTTGATGCCCACCTCTTCTGATATTACTTTGCCACCGGTGAGCACAGCAATATCTTCAAGCATCTCTTTCCTGCGGTCACCAAAACCTGGCGCTTTAATGGCAAGCGTATTGAATGTGCCACGCAACTTATTGAGCACGAGAGTAGTCAAGGCCTCGCCATCTACATCTTCCGCAATAATCACCAACTCTTTCTTCCCAGACTGCGCAACTCCTTCAAGTAATGGCAAAATATCTTTAATACTTGAAACTTTTTTATCTGTGATAAGTATGGGTACGTCGTGATATTCCGCTTCCATACGTTCACCGTTAGTGACCATGTAGGCACTGGCATAACCCTTATCAAACTGCATACCCTCCACCACTTCCGTCTCTACCCCGAAGCCTTGTGACTCCTCTACTGTTACCACACCGTCTTTGCCTACTTTCTCGATAGCATCGGCAATAATCTTGCCGAATTCTGCGCTTTCCGAACTAATAGTAGCCACTTGCACAGTTTCGTCTTTGGTCTTAATGGGACGAGCTTGAGTGGCAAGCACGCGAACCACTTCGGCTGTGGCCGCTTCGATGCCGGCTCGCACACCCATAGCGTTGACACCCATGGCCGTACGTTTGAAGCCTTCTGTCACAATCGCCTGCGTTAGCACTGTGGCAGTCGTAGTGCCGTCACCGGCGAGTTCGTTAGTTTTATTCGCCACTTCCTTCACAATCTCGGCGCCCATGTTCTCGATCTTGTCACTCAAACTTATTTCCTTGGCAATCGAGACACCATCGTTGGTTATGGTGGGAGATCCCCAGCCTTTATCTATTACTACATTGCGCCCTCTGGGGCCGATTGTAATCTTGACGGCATTGGCCACTTTATCAATACCTGCTTTTAGCTTCTCGCGAGCCGCATCAGCGTAAATTATTTGTTTTGACATATTTATTTTAGAATTTAGAACTTAGGACATAGAACTTAGTCGATAATTGCTAGAATATTTGATTCACTTATTACGTAATATTCTTTGTCACCAATCTTGATTTCGTCAGGACCGTACTTCGAGAAAATCACTTTCTGGCCCACCTTTACATTCACAGGCCACAGATGCCCGGTTTCGTTACGCTTGCCCGGACCGACTGCAACTACTCGTCCAGTATCGGGCCTCTCTTTATCCACAGTTTCAGGAATAATGATGCCGGATAGAGACTTCTTCTCGTCT
>JBBTXQ010000022.1:0-7008 GCA_038062165.1 Patescibacteria group bacterium | reverse complement strand
ACCACGGCAGTCACTACAAGAATAAGCGCCGCGATAATAACTTGTGGCAAGTAACTAAGCACTACGTCCTGAAGGAATCTTGTGACTTGGGTCAGGCCGATTACTTCAAAGGATGCGACGAGAAAAGCAACAATCACAAACCATTTGACCAAGCCCCCGAAAAATCCTCCGGAGTTTATTTCAAGGCCGGCTTTATCAAACACGTGTTTAACACCGGTCTTTGCCAGTGCCTCATCTATTTTAAGCGAACGGAGAACCTGTGCGACGACTCTTCCTAAGAGAGCGCCGATAATCCATCCTAGGATGAATATAACGAGCGCGACAATAAGGTTGGGAAGGAAGGAAATGACACCCACCCAGAGATTCTGGAATGAGTTAAGTACCACATCTCCCCATGTCAGTGTAATCATTATGTTTTTTTAACTGCTAATATTTCGCCCTTTATAATAACACTTCTCTGGAGAGACGGGCATGCGCTTTCCTCTCTCTGTGGATAAGGAAAATTAGCGGGATTGGCGCTGTTCTAGGCCTAAACGATCGAGAACCACCTGGTGTGGGTAGTCGAGAACGTCCCGAACGAGCTTGTCATAGACGCTTAAGCGATAAGTAAAGTCCGACGTTTCAAAGACTGCATAGGTTAATTCTCGTCCAATACGAGCCTCAAGAGACAAAATAGCGGTTTCAATTGAACGCTTCTTGAGATGCTCTCCCACAATGAGAATATCTACCCTGCTTTCAAGGTCATGGATAAATATGCCGGAAAGAATGACCAGACGCAGTCTACCCACACGCGAGAGACGCGAG
Source organism: Patescibacteria group bacterium (assembly GCA_038062165.1). Taxonomy (GTDB): domain Bacteria; phylum Patescibacteriota; class Minisyncoccia; order Phycocordibacterales; family DATDSR01; genus DATDSR01. The sequence goes on along the minus strand of JBBTXQ010000022.1, from coordinate 6,204 downwards.
AGTAAATCATTTTTAGAAATTGATGTAATATCGATAAAAAAATCTTGGAGAGCTGTTTTTTGAGGAAATTTTTGATTCAGCGTCCATGCTCTTATTTTTTTCTTTGAAGAGAGGTTTTTATCTACAATCATGCGAGAACGGATAAGTCGAGCTCGAACAAGAGTTTTTATATGTTCGCGCGCTTCTCGCGGTGAAATTTGCGCGCGTTTAGACACTGCCGTGAGATTGTAGGCAGAATAGGGATTAAAGAGAAAAAGACGCATGACTTTTACTTTTCCCTCGCTTCCAAATACTGCGGTAAGGATATTCATACATTCTTCTTTGTCGGACGATTATAACACGGGACCACGACCCAATTACAACAAAAACACTAAAGAGAGCCTCGGTCAAAACAAATCCGTCCCGCCTAAGGCGGGACGGATTGTCTATAACCCCCTTGTAAGAAAGTATTATTTGAGTTCTACTTGTCACCCGTCGTTTCGAGCTCGAAACGTGCCCGACCAGGCCTCGTCCGCCTAAGGCGGACTCAGGCTTAAGTTTAAGTTATTTTAACTCAACTTTGCCTCCGGCTTCCGTAATTCTTTTCTTTACTGCTTCAGCCTCTTCTTTCTTCATCCCTTCCTTGAGGACTGAAGGAGCGGCATCAACGAGGTCCTTTGCCTCTTTGAGTCCGAGACCCAAGACTTCTTTGACCACTTTAATGACGGCAATCTTTTGTGCGCCCGCATCAGTAAGATGCACGGTGAAGATACTTTTCTCTTCCACTGGCGCTCCAGCACCCGCTACAGGCGCAGCGGCGACTGCAGCTGCAGAAACACCAAACTTCTGCTCCAAGAACTTTACGAGTTCATGAAGGTCAATGACCGACATTTTTTCGATTGTTTCAACGATAGTTTTGAATTTTGCAGGCGATTCAACGACTTGTGTCTGTTGAATCGCCTGTGTATTTTCTGCTTCCATAATGGTTAATTAATTTACAAATTTGATAATGACTTTTTTTCCGCAAGGCCGTTGAGTGCGATAACCAAACCTTGAATTGGAGAATTGATGAGGTTTACGAATTGAGCGTAGAGAGTCTTCTGGGAAGGAATCGCGGCAATTGAAAGCATGGCTTCTTTGTCCATGAATTTCCCCTCAAATACCCCTCCAAGTATTGAGACTTTGTTCTCAAACTTCTTCTGAAAGCTCAAGACCCCTCGAGCGGGAGCTGTGAGATCTGCCCCATAGGCAACAGCAAGTTCCCCTGGAAGTGTGGGAACCTCCCCTGAAATTTTTGCAGACTCAAGCGCTTTTCTGACAAGAGTTTTCTTTGCGACAGAATAGGAAACCCCTTCACTGCGAAGTGATTTTCTCATTGCCATCGCGTCTAGAACCCCCAATCCGTGGAAATTAACAAAGACAACCGATGCAGCTTTTGAGAGCGCTCCGGTGAGTGCTTCGAGAATCTCTTTTTTCTTAGTGCGAGAAACTGGCATAGATATAATATGGTTAATCTGAAAACAAAAAATCGACCGAAAGGCCGATAGATGCTCTATCCGAAGAATTTCGGATAGCCTCGAGAGGAAATTAAGCGCGCTATCCCGACTAGTGTCGGGATGTTCACGGCGGTAACTACCTTACAGGTAGACCGCCATGGCACCTCTTGTCTTTGGCCTTGTAGCAAAGAGTCTAGCTCAAAGAAAAAAAAGAGTCAATTGGTGAGTGCTTCTAGAGACGCTTGAGCGGGTAGTGTGTTGTTTTTTTCTTTTTCTTCTATCGCGTACATAAGAAGAAAACTTCCTAAAATAATGCCTAGAAAGGCAAAAAGGAAGCGAAAGAAAGTCTTATCAAGATAGGCGGACATTTAGAGCGCGTTGAGACTTTCCCGCAGAGCTTTAAGACCGAGGTCTCCAGGCAATGCTTTTAAGCCTTTATCAAGTATGGTTTTGGCTTTGCTTATATCCTTAAGAGCATCCCTGTAAAATTCAGCGGTCTGAAAATATGGGTATCCTTCGTTGGGCGCTACTTCAATCGCTTTAAGAAAGTATTGTTCGGCTTTCACGTTGTCGTGCACATAATACCCAAACAAGAAACCAAGGTTTCCCCACGCGACAAAGTTTGTAGGTTCTAATTTCGTCACGTATGTCCACGCCGCCTCCGCTTTTTTGAAGTTCTCTATCATTTTCCAGTATGACCCAAGCTCAATCCAACTTGCGCTGTCGGCAGGATTTTTTTTGAGCGCGAAGCGCAAAGACTCAATCTTTTCGATAATCGTTATTTTATTTCCCGCAAGATAGTTCGGGGGGAAAATAATCTCTCCTCCCATATCCGGCGCAAGAGGCACATTGATAGGGAGTACGTTGATGGTGATGGGGTTCCCCTCTTTATCAAAGACGCCCGCGCCTGTAACTGGTGATGTGGTTGCTGTAGTATCAGCACTATTTTGAGGAGCATAGACATTACCACCAAAGAAAAGGAGACCTGCAATAATCGCAATCCCTATGGTGGCCAAGATAATAGTTCTTTGTGTTTTCATATCTGGATATTGTAGACAAAACAACAGTAAATTTCAATAAAACAAAAAACCCTCCGCCTAAGGCGGAGGGTTTTTTGTAAGCATTTGCGTAGTCGTTAGACTAGAGGCAAATCACAAGAGCTCATTATTTGGTCAATGTGACGGCATCCATGTTGTCGGCACCGAGGCCAGGAACAAAGTATCCGTTTGTCCAAGCGTTTCCAGCGGTAGTACTCGTTGTCGTTGAGTTTGGTGACCAGATGAAATCATCATGGGTAGCAAACGCTGTTGTGTTCGTCGTACTTGCCATCTGGAACGTTGTGGACTCGGGAACCAATGGATATGCCGCATCACCTTGGATATTTGTGACAACTGACGCACCTGTTGGGCTTCCAACTAGCGTGATGTCACCGACAACACGGAAGTAGTAAGTCTCACCTGCAGGAATCTGCAAGTAGTCTTGGGTCTGTGTCGATGCCGTGAACGTAATTGTGTTGTTACCGGTTATCAAGGCCGTGAGCGTGTCATTGAGCTGTCCCGCAGGATTAAATCCATTGACAGGAGAGCTGAAGAGTGAGTCCGTATAAGCGTTGATTTTAAGGTTTGTAACCGTTGTTGACGCTGAAGCCGGTGTGGCTGACGTCGCAACGTTTACAGTGAATTGGTAGATACCAATGCTTCCTGTTGATGCAGCTTTTACGCTGAATCTGTAGAGGTCAGCTGTGGTACCAGTAACAAGACTAGTTGAAGGAACTGCCAACTTAGCAAACGTTGGGTAACTCTTGAAGACTCTCACTCCGTTGACTGCTGTGTCTGACGCGGAGCTTGAGTTAATGAATCCCGTCGTCGCGCTCAATACGCGCGTACATGAGACACATCCGCCATCATAGTCAACCTTGATAAGAGCACCTACAGTTCCTGGCTGTGACACTCCCACTGGGGAGAGGTCAGCCTTTATGGTAAGAAGCTTGTCGGTGTCCTTTGGAAGAATAAGACTCAATGTTGACGTTGCTTGAGTGTTTGAACCTTGGAAGACAGCCGAACCAACCTGCGTCCCGCCATCCCAAATTGTGACCGTGTTTCCGACAAAGTCAGCGTTCGTTGATGAGGCAGTTGAGGTAAGTTGAAGCGTGAGTTCCTTAAGTGTTAACTCTTCGTTAGTTGCAAGAAGTTTGAGTACTCCAAGAGTGGTTCCTATTGAACCCGCTGATACGATTGTGTATCCAGGACTTCCTGTGTCAAGAACAACTGTGAATGTACCGGTAGCAACAGTCATAAGCTGACCGGTTGAACCTGAAACTGTTTCAGAAACATCAGCGCCTGATGTAACGCCGGTAACAGTCATTGAAGCGCCAGCGGTAATACCCCAAGTAATCGTATCTAAAGCAGATACAGAAGTTGAAATATTACATTTAAGCGCTAAAGTCTTGACCGTTCCCTTTGGAACTGTGTATTGCTGGTCGAAGGTAAGCGTGGTGTTTGCCGCGTCAGTTGGAGCATTAAGAACATTTGAACCATTGTTCAAAGCTGTTGCTCCGTCAAAGAGCTGACACGCATTCACTTCTCCTGTCGTCATAGTTGTGACGTCCATCAAGAGAGGAATGGATGAGAATCGTACATCCTCGCCAGATGCTGAAGCGTCAAACTGGTAGTTAGCGAAGGTAAATCCTTGAATACCGGCAGGAATGTTCTGTGCGGAAGGCGTTGAACCAACGCTCACCGCAAGAGAAGCGGTTTTTACCGTCATGGCGTTCATACTAAACGCCACTCCAGTAAGAGTAACCGTGCTCCCTGTTGTGACACCTTTTACCGTTGTCCATGCTGCTGGCGTGGTTGAAGCGGTAATCGTACCGTTGTTAGCGTACGTTGTAGGAAGTTTACCCTTGAGGGTGAAAATATGTTTTCCAAGAGGGTAGGTAATTGAGTCCGTGAAGGTTACATATTGGCTTCCTCCATACGTTGTTGCCAAAGTCGCGTTTACCGGACCTGCAACAACTGCGCCGTTTTCGTCAACAAGAGTAACGTCTGTCATTGCTCCACCTGCGCTCACTCCTGATGAGGTAGCAAAGGCAAATCGTGTTGAAGCAACAGTGATTCCTTCACCAGTGAAGTTTGTTTCGTATCCTCCAAGAATTTGGTTAGGAACGTTAACTGCAATGTTTTGGGAAGGAACCGTGTTTGATTTTGCAATTGTGGTTGCAGAACCAGCCGTAACAGTCACCGTGGAACCGCTAAAGAATGGCGTTCCAGGTGTTGCGGCAGGACCAACGAATTCTGATGCCGTTGATGCCGCTGTGTTTGTCGTACTGTTGGGGTTCGTACCTTTAATTCCGTATCCGTAGGTTTCACCGCTAACGTAAACATCGGTGTCCTTCTCAATATCGAATTGAATTGTTCGAGTAGCCGCATTGGTTCCAACGATATCACCTTGAATGTAGATATCTTTTGAGAAACCTTTGTCAATAACGAGGCCTGAAGGGACAGTGACAGTGAAGTACTTGCCGTCAGCTGAAACAGCTGGCGTGTAAGCTACTCCATCGATATAAACCTTAACGTTGGCAAGGTCGGTCGCCGCGATTGAACCTGCCTGATTCCATCGAACTGACCACAACCTTATTTTTTCAGCTGATCCAGCCGTAACGCGAACACCAGCAAACTTGTAGTCTACTGTGCCAACTGGCTTGCTCAAAGCTGAATTCGGGTCAAATGATGACACCGCAAATGTCGCAGTACCGATTGAAATAGTGGCATTTGTTACGTGATACGCGCCCGTAATCGGTAATGAGCCTGAAATAGTAGATGAGCTGTTGACCGCAACAACTTTCAAACCAATCACTTCACCGGCATAACTTGCCATTGAAGTAATGTCAGTGGTGTTTCCAGCAACAGTGAAGGTCTTGGAAGTTCCAGCCTTAACTACAACTGCTTCACCGATGGTTGCTTGGTGGTTTGAATTGAGTGACTTTGCAATACCAAGTTGTATTCCTTGGTCGTCAAGAAGAATGACTCCTGACAAAACAGCGTCTTGTGCGAGGCCAGCTCGTTCAACAACAACACTGTTGATTGTGACGTCAGAAGCTCCTGCTGTGACTACAAATTTCGTGAATGGAACACGGCTCGCCCCTGAAACAGCAAGCGAGGCTGAAGGCTGGACAGTCGTTGAAACTGTCGCACTTCCAGTTGGTGTTGGAGGAACAACGACGACGCCACCCATTGTGTTGAGTTTTGCACGTGTTATTGGACCAACATAACCAACAGCTGGTGAAATTGCATTCTTTGTCTGGAATTTAATAACAGCAGCTTTAGTCAAGGGACCGAATGTTGAAGACTCATTACCCTTTGAACCAACACCGGTTGCTGCAACCTGGGTGTCAGAGCTTGAGTTGAGAACCTTCTGAAGATTCATGACATCTGCACCAGTGCTCCCCAAAGTGAGGTTAGTAGTGAAGGTGTATGAGGTTCCTCCTGTCGTTCCTGATAATGTAGATAATTGTGATTGCAACCCTGCAATCGTTGAAAGTAAGCTGTTGATTTGAGCAGTGAGTTCCTCAATGGTAGCAGCGCCTGCGCTCACCGGAGCGAGAGAAATGCTGAGTACCATTGCAAAACCTGTCAAACCCGCAATCACTTTCGTGATTTTAGATTTCTTAAGCATTTGATTAATATTAGTAAGATTAAATTTTTATCGTAATGCGTTCCGCCTATAGATA
>JBBTXQ010000021.1:0-13307 GCA_038062165.1 Patescibacteria group bacterium | reverse complement strand
AAAGATGAAAAGTAAAGCCACCTGACCCCGGGTTCGCCAGAACAATAGGCGACCCGGGGTTTAGATTTTGCGTAACTTTTGTTTTTTGCCACGTCAGGTATAATGTATGCATGAAAAAGGGTTCAGGGAATAAGAATAGTAAAAAGATAGGTTTGGATGAATTCAAGATGCATACAGGCGTGCTTATTGAACATATGGATGAGCGATTTAATGCTGTTAATGAAACATTGGACCATCACACAAAAATATTGAATTCCCACAGCAAAACATTGGACTCACATACTCAAACTCTTGATTCACATACCAAAACACTTGATTCACATACGCAAATGATTGGTCAGATCATGCTTGACGTGGAACAAATTAAGTTTGACCTAAAACAAAAGGTTAGTTACGACGATTTTGCAAAACTAGAGAAACGTGTAGCCCGGATGGAAATAAGATTGCAAAGCGCTTGACCCCGTTAGAGGTAAGATTTGCAGACAAATCTGCCGATTGACGTCGGACCTCTAACGGGCTTGACTTTTTATTTGGGGGGTGTATACTTATGGGGTCTGTGAGCAAAGCGCGCCGTCGGCGGGCTATTTTTTTTAACACGATGCCAATATACGAATGTGTTCGAATGATACGAATTATTCGCAGATTCGCATGAATTCGTAAATTAGCATCGCACATTATTAACAAAACCCAATTAAATAAATGATAGATTTGAAGGTCATGAAATCTGCTCTTGAACAGCTTGAGCAAGAGCGGGGCATACCCAAAGAGAAAGTAATTGAAGCTATTGAGCTCGCTCTTGCTGCTGCTTATCGCAAAGATTACGGCAAGAAGAATCAGATAATCCGAGCTCAATTTGATCCTGCTACCGGTAACACTGAATTCTTCCAAGTCAAAATGGTAGTAGACCCCACTTCGCTCGCTGATGAAGATGGCGAGCTTCGCGGGGCAAGTAACGAAGAAGAACTTTCTCCAGTTGCTGGTGAAAATAGTGAGCTCAAAAAGGAAAAGTGGAATGAAGAGCGACACATTATGCTCGAAGACGCCAAACGCATGAAGAAGGATGCCGAAGTGGGAGATGAATTAATATTCCCACTTGAAGTGCGTGACGACTTTGGTCGCATTGCTGCTCAAACTGCTAAGCAAACTATAATCCAAAAAATTCGTGAAGCAGAAAAATATTCTGTACTTGATGAGTACGGCAAACGCGTGGGCGAACTTGTGCACGGCTCTGTCCAACGCACAGAACGCGGCAACGTTTATATTGATCTGGGCAGAACAACGGGTGTGCTCTATCGCGATGAACAGATACCGGGCGAGCATTATCGCCAGGGTGAGCGCATCCGAGTTTATCTTGCGGCCGTAGAGGAAACTCCGCGGGGCATAGCAGTGCGCTTATCCCGAGCGCATCCAGAATTTGTTCGTAAACTATTTGAGATTGAAGTGCCAGAAATGCAAAACGGTATAGTAGAGATTAAGGCTATTGCCCGCGAACCCGGATCAAGAGTCAAAATCGCGGTTAACTCTACCGATAATAATATTGACGCCGTGGGATCAATGGTTGGTCAGCGAGGCGTGCGCGTCTCGACTGTTATCTCGGAACTTGGGGGCGAGAAGATTGATGTGATTGAGTGGTCAGAACTGCCCGAAATATTTATCTCCAACGCTCTCTCCCCTGGCAAGATTCTCTCAATAGAGCTTGATGAAGACTTGCGCGAGGCCAAGATTCTGACAGCCCCCGACCAACTTAGCTTAGTCATCGGCAAAGGTGGCCAGAACGTAAGATTAGCGGCCAAATTAACCGGCTGGAAACTCGACATAATTACCCCCGAAAGAGAAAACAGAATTAAGAGTGCAGTTGAAGAAATCCCTGCCACAGAGTAGAATGTGAATATATGAACTTGTGGCATGAAATTAGTCCGGGCAAAAAATTGCCAGAACTCGTTAACGTAATTATCGAGATCAATAAAGGTAGCAAGAATAAATACGAGATAGACAAGGAAACGGGCATGATTGCCCTAGATCGTGTGGCTCACACTGCTCAGGATTTCCCATTCGATTACGGCTTCGTCCCCCAGACACTATGGCACGATGGCGACGCTCTCGATGTAATTATTCTCACCACCTATCCCCTCCTGCCAGGCATAATGGTGGAAGTGCGACCGGTTGCTATGCTCGAGATGATTGATTCGGGCGACAACGACAACAAGATTATCGCCGTGCCCGCTTCTGATCCGAGATTCGAAGATGTGAAGAATCTTGCTGACATAAATAAACACACCCTCAAGGAGATCGCTCACTTCTACGGCACGTACAAAAAGCTCCAGAATAAAGAAGTGGAAGTCAAGGGCTTCCAAGACTTAGCCGTAGCACACAAAGCAATCCACGAATCCCTCGATTTGTACAAAAATAAATTCGTAAAATAAAATTATGCAAAATCTCAAAAAAGGGAATGGTTCGATTTGGGCGATTATAGTTATTGTAATCGTGCTTTTGCTGGGCGCTTATTATATTTGGAAATCGAGTACAAACAGCCCTTCTTATAATTCAGAGAATGAAGCTGTAGAAACAGAGATCCCAAGTGATGAGTCACTTACAGAGGCAGAATCAAACCAAAATAACCAAAACAATTCTGACGATCTACCTTCTATCGAGACTGATCTTAACGCCACTTCTTATCAGGAACTCTAGCAGGTCTCGTCTTGATGGAAGTAAAAATCACAGAACTAAGTGCGACAGAAATTGAAATCACGGGCGAAATAGCTTGGGAAGAATTCGAGAAGTATCGCCCACAAGCACTTGCGCATTTAAAAGAGCACACAGAATTACCCGGATTCAGAAAAGGGAATGTGCCAGAAAATATCTTGCGCGAGAAATTGGGCCCAATGAAGATACTCGACGAAATGGCGGGGCTGGCTTTGCGAGCAACATATCCGAAAATAATTGCCGAAAATAAAATAGAGGCAATAGACAGACCCAGGATAAATGTGACTAAAATTGCGGAAGGTTCGCCTCTTGGCTTCAAAATCACCCAAACTGTTTTACCAAAAATTAAGTTGCCAGATTATCACAGCATAGCCAAAACGATCTCGAAAGAAATCCTAGATAAAAACGAACGCCGGGCCAAGATTATTCAGGCAATCATGAAAGAGGTTAAGATCCCCTTGCCCGGCATAATAGCCGAGCGTCAACTAGAAGAAATGGTGCGCGATATAAAAAATAAATATGGCAGTAAAGAGAGTGATGTCGAATTGCGAGCACACCTTAGACCGATAGCCGAGGAGCGTGTGCGCGTAGGTTTGCTCATAGAATCAATTGCAATAGCCGAAAATATTGAAGCAACTAAGGTTCTTGAGTTCCTGGAATCTTTTGTTTAGGTTTGTCTGGCGGGGTCGTTGTGGCTTCTGCTGTCGGGATAATTTTGGGACCGGTTGTGGCTGTTTCTTCTATTTTATGAACATTAATCCTGGGTATATCTGATATTAAATTCTCTTGATCTTGAACCAAAAATAAAGTCATCAGACCAGTTAGAATAACTAGTCCAACTACAAAAGGCATGGGTATGCTGGTAGGGACATGCGCGATAGGATTCGCTTTGATATAACTTTCCACTGCATTATCAAGAACGTCTTTTTCAGATTTATCTAAATTCATTTTCTTGCCTGCCGATATTAAGTTTTCTAGTTTGTCATTCATTTTCTATGTGCAAAACTTTTTTTAATGCTTTTGTGGCTCTATTAATTCTTACGGAAATCACATTCGCGCGCTCGCCTAAAATATTCGCGATTTCATTTGGGCCGAGATCGTCTATATATCGCATAACTAGAACTGTCCGGGATTCTTGTTCAAGTTTGTTGATGGCATTTTGGAGTTCTGTTATTTCGGCTCCCAACCCGGGGTTACTTTGAGAACCAGTATCCGCGGGATCAAATTCTACTTCCTCCATCATTTGCTCAAGTGATACGTTTTTGTGCTTACCGTACTCATCTATGATCAAGTTGTGGGCAATTCTGTAGAAATACGCTCGTAAATTTTCTATTTCCTTACCGCCCGCGAGCACCTTCCATGCTCTACAAAACGTTTCTTGTAAAAGATCTTTAGCCTTGTCTCTATCACCCCCTATCCTAAAAAGGATATGCCGAAATAGCGCATCAGTATTGGCTTGATATGTCTCGAGAAAAGTTTGTTCTATCCTATTTCCCATGCGCACACATATAATAACAGCTAATATGTAAGATTCTTACTCGCTAGAGGTTATCACAAGCAGAGGAGGACACAATGATCGTAAACGTCAGTGAAATTATCGAGAGCACGGTAGCGGCTACCCAACTTGCCATCGCTCTGGCCCAGGTCCTGAAGATGGACCCTGAGAGCGTTGTCATCGAGATCTCACATTACGATTTCTAAATCTCTCGATGACGGCCCGACTTGCAAAAGTCGGGTTTTGCATATAGACTACTTTCCATGTTAATTCCCACCGTGATTGAGAAATCGCAATTCGGCGAACGCGCCTACGATATCTATTCGCGTCTGTTAAACGACCGCATCATTATGCTCGCTGGACCAATTGATGATCATGTGGCCAATTTGATAGTGGCTCAATTATTGTTCCTTGAGAGTCAAGATCCTAAAAAGGATATATATTTATATATCAATTCGCCCGGTGGATCTGTCACGGCGGCGCTTGCAATCTTTGACACCATGAATCACATCAAGGCAGACGTTTCTACCATATGCGTGGGCATGGCGGCATCAGCCGCGGCTGTTTTGCTCTCGTCAGGCACAAAGGGTAAAAGATTTATTTTGCCAAATGCAGAAGTCATGATCCACCAAGTGATGGGCGGCATGGAAGGTCAGGCTAGTGAAATAGAAATTCACGCCCGGCATATTTTAAACACCAAAGAAAAATTAAACAAAATTCTAGCCAAGAACACTGGCAAAACAAGTGAACAAGTAGAAAAAGATTCTGACCGCGATAAATACATGTCAGCGCCTGAAGCCAAATCCTACGGCATAGTAGACGAAATCTACGGCTCTAAGAAAAAGTAACGCTCTAATACTTTATCTCCAACTCACCCGGACTTCGTCTCGACCTCTCTTATAAATAAGCGAGGTGGGCATAGTTCATATTCACCTCTCTTGTCACACAAGAGAGGAATAAAGTACATTTTCCGGTGCATGGAATCGGCATTCCATGAAGTAGAATATGGATATAACAACTAGAAATTAATCAGCATGCCTAAAAAAACGGCAAATACTGCCCAGATTGTCATTCGGAAAAGGTAGTCAAGAGAGGAATCCAAGATGGCAAACAGAAGTACTGGTGCAAAGTTTGCGGAAGAATTTTCAGAAGCAAAGACAGAAAGAAAACACATTTAGAAAAAGAGCTCTGGAAGAAATACGTTTTTGAAAAGCAAACCCTTCGAGAACTCAAGGATGAATATCATTTAGATAAGAGAACAATCCGATCTCTGTTAGAGAGGTACGAAGCTCCAAAAAAAGAACACCTGCCTCGTCGAGTGAACATCGTTGCTGACACCCTGTGGTTCGGGCAACGGACAGAGAATTCTAGTTGGTGCGTCTCTGTCATCCGTGATCCATGGTGGAAAGAGAATCTCTGGTGGCAGTTTGGTGATAGCGAATCAACAAGTTTGTATCAAGAGGGCAGGAGACACCTGGAAACACTCGGATACGACATCGCCTCTGTGACCGGAGACGGATTCGGTGGCCTGCGTACTGCCTTTTCTGGCATACCATTCCAAATGTGCCAGGTACATATGGAGAGGATAGTGATACGAGGCACGACTAGAAAGCCGGAGCTTGCGGCAGGGCGAATACTCCTTGCCCTGGCCAAAAGCTTGCATGACACATACGGGCTCGTCTTCGAGAGGAGACTCATCTGGTATTTCGAGAAGTACCAATCCTTCTTGGATGAGAGAACGATACATCCGACTTCTGGAGAAAGGAGCTATACGCACGAGAATCTGCGCCAGGCTGCATATAGTCTGAAAACATTTAAACAGTTTCTCTTCACCTTTGAACTTGATAGGCGAATACCGAAAACCACCAATTCACTGGAGGGTCACTTCTCTCACATTAGAGACATCGTGGAGATACACAGAGGGCTATCAAGGGAACAGAAAGAGAAAGTCCTTCATTCCATCTTCTTAGCTGATTCTATTGCTCCCAAGAAGAAAAAGTTGGATGAAATATTATGAAAAATGCACCGATTTATGTACCTTATGCGACAAGAGAGGTCCAGATGAAAGCGGGGTGAGTTAGACATCAACTTCGGAGTAGTCTAGTAGAAAAACAAAAAGGTGGTTCGGGAAGAAGCCGGAGAGAAGTCTCCAACCTACCGAACCACCTGTGAGCCTTAACTTGCGCTTACGTTTTCCGCCGGAGCATCCGCAAGCACAGATGCCTCGGACGGAATACTTGGCAACTCACTCAATCTCTTGAGCTCGTCCGCCGTGCCGCCGAGACGCGCGTAGACTGCGACGAGATCACCAAGTTCACCGTAGCGCCCACCTCGCGCGCTCACCTCGATCTGACCCTTGATGAGGTTGTTGAGTTGGGTGACCTTAGGGGACACTGTCCTTCCCCCAGAACGCGCTTGACGTGCGCGTTCGTACTCACACTCGACCCAACGGACCACGTTCAGGAAGTGGCTCCTCCATAGACCCAGCTCATCGTCGCGGCGACTCACCTCGACCGCCTTCCTGAGAACCTCGCGAGGGAAGAGACCGCTCCAGTGCGCTGCGAGAACCTCCTCGGGAGGAAGTAGGAAGAAACCGAGGGCCTCGCGGCGCATGGGATAGACCCGGGTGTAGCCAGCTCGCCGACCTTTGAAGGACGCCGGCCGCCACAACGCCCACTCGTTCCTCTTCACCATGTCCCACTTGTAGAGTGTGGGCCGGAAGGTGCCATTCCAGGACATGCGCATCATCCGCGAGTTAGGTCCGAGTGAATGCTCGTAGCGGAACTTGTACCACTCACTCTTTGGCCGTGGACCAACGAAGTGGTGATACTTGCCACTGTCTGGGTCGAGGAAGCAGAAGACTTCCCCTGATTCGCGTCGTATCCTGTACATCGCGATGCAACATATAATGCTAAGCACACTGCCCGCCACTCTGAATGATTGAGTGGCCGGGGAGGGGCCAATCCCCCAGAAACCGACTGCGACCAGAAGAAAAGAGAACGCCAGGATAACAACCGCGATAACCGTCAGGGCAACCTGAGCAACATGGCGGCGCTGGGCGAGCGCAGTGCCGGAATCTGGGGTGCAGTGCTTGCACACAGGTTCGGCTTGCTCTTGCAGTTCGACAATTGTTGAGGCGCCAGTGTCAGTTGTCATTGATCCTCCGATTTCCGCCCAAGGCGGACAAGGGTAGGGCGAGGTCGCTCCAAGTCGGGTGTGAGGCAGGATTGCCAGGCACCCCCTCTTCGCGGCCAGGCATTTTGAGACCTACTACAACTTGTAAGCTCTCATATGTTCTGATAAGATGCAAGAGTCATCAATTAAGAATTAATTTGCCTTTTAACTTTTTGAACTTTTTTGGGAGATGAAATCTAAACAGACATTCACAGAGCGCAACAGGATCTCGAATTTCAAGACACTTCAAAAGGTGCTGGGCTAGAACCCATATGAATTTAAGTACAATCACACTCGCCCTGCTTGCGGGCGGCGCTTTGCTATTTGGCGGAGTCCTGGGCTACTTCTTGCGCGTGCTCATATTGCTTGGCAAGAAGGGCTCGATGGAACTGACTATCAAGGCCCGCATGATTGAGGCCCAAGGAGAAGCAAGCAAAGTAGTATCTGAAGCCGAAAACAAAGCCACCCAGTTACTCGAAGAGAGCAAGAAGCAAATAAGCGAAAAAGAAGCACAACTAGGCAAACTAGAATCACGACTCTTGAGCAAAGACGAGCTACTTGATAAGCGTCAGGGGGACATAGATAAAGAAATTGAGCAGATTAAGCAAAAAATCGCAGAAATAAAAGACGTCAAAGAAAAACTAGAGAAAACGAAAGAAGAAACTGAATTGAAACTGTCACAAATTTCCGGACTTTCACGCGACGAAGCACGCGAAGAACTATTTAGGTCAGTAGAGAAGAAGAGTGAAGAGGATATTATGGTGCGCATGCAAAAGTTCGAGATCCAGGCTGAAGAGAAGCTGGATCGCCGAGCCAAAGATATTCTCGCCACTGTTATTCAACGTGTGGCCGGCGGCAACGCGGGCGACGTAATGTCTACTAACGTACCCATTCCATCAGACGAAGTGAAGGGCAAAATAATTGGCAAAGAAGGCAGGAACATCCGAGCCTTCGAGCGCGCATCTGGTGTGGAAGTATTGATAGACGACACGCCGGGCTCAATTGTGCTCTCAAGCTTCGACCCTGTCAGACGACAAGTGGCTAGAGTGGCACTCGAGAACTTGATCAAAGACGGCCGCATCCAGCCCGCGCGCATTGAGGAGATGGTAGACAAAGCTCGCAAAGAGATCGACAAGATCATGAAAGAGAAAGCGGAAGCGGCACTGGTCGAGACGGGCATCTTTAATCTCGATCCCAGACTAGTCGTGATATTAGGCAGATTGGCCTTCAGGACTAGTTACGGCCAGAACGTAATGCAACACTCGGTAGAAATGTCGCATATAGCCGGCATGCTTGCCGAAGAACTGGGTGGCGACGTGGTAGTGGCCAAGACTGGCGCGCTTCTCCATGACATCGGCAAGGCCGTAGATCATGAAGTACAGGGCACACATGTTGAAATTGGTCGCAAAATTTTGGCCAAGTTTGGCGTAGACAATAGGATTATCCAAGCCATGCAGTCACATCATGAAGAATATCCGTATGAAACCCTCGAAAGTATAATAGTCCAGACTGCTGATGCAATATCGGGAGGCAGGCCGGGCGCGAGACGCGATAGTGTAGAGAATTATCTCAAACGCCTAACCGAGCTCGAAGCGTTAGCCAACGACTTCGATGGTGTCGAAAAGTGTTACGCAATCTCGGCCGGTCGCGAGATCAGGGTGTTCGTAAACCCCAAAACAATTACCGATCTGGATGCCCTCAAAATGGCCCAAGACATGGCCCGCAAAATAGAAGCAGAATTAAAGTACCCCGGCGAAATCAAAGTCTGCGTCATAAGGGAGAATCGGGTAATAGAGCACGCGAGATAACTCACCCTGACCCTGTGGAAGGGCTCTGTTGCGTGAAATTGGGAGGGGGGTATAATGTCCGCATAGTGAAAAGTCGTTGATTATAGCTATATTAATAACTAATAATAGTTAATATGAATAAAGCAGGATTAGTTGATACCCTACACGCCGCTCTTGGAGGCACACGTGTGGCCGCCGAGCAGGGCGTAGAGACAATTATCAATTGCATTGTGGCAGAACTGAAAAAGGGCGAGGAGGTCTCGATTGCCGGATTGGGTATCTTCTCGGTCAAACAGCGCAAGTCGCGAATAGCAAGGAATCCTCGCACGGGCGAGAGCATCACCGTACCCGCTATGACTGTGCCCAAGTTCCGTGCCGCCAAGGCATTGAAAGATGCTGTCAAATAACTCTCAAACCTGCCTGCCGGCAGGCAGGGACGCAGTGAAATAAAAACGCGAAGACCCGCAATTCAGTTTCTGGGGATTTTTTCCGAGGAAACTGAATTGTGGGTTTTGTGTTTTTGAGAGTTGAGATTTATACTTAGTGTGTGTATCCCGTTAGAAGTTTCTTCGCTTAAATAAATTTATGTTAAATGAACCACTTAGTAAAACTTTTATACTTCTAACGGGATGTACTCGCTCATAACCTTCATACTGCTCGTTGTCATTTTAATCTTAGGTCTTAAGAATAGACGACTGCGCAAAGATCGCGAACAAGCATCGCATCAATTCGACGAAGCAACACTCATTCTAGAGAGCCTGCGCGACGGCCTGATAGAGTGCGATAGCGCTATGGTGGCCACACGCATCAACACAGCGGCCGAGACAATCTTGGGGATCGAAGCAAGTCAGATTATTAACCGAGCCATTGATCGAGATTCTATTAACCCCACAGACAAGCTCCTCGCCTCTGTATTATTCAGGCCCAAAGATGCCGAAGGAGCAAGCTACGATATCTTTCTAGCCTCGCCGAGCGAAACTAAATTACGTATTTTTACTATACCCAAAACAGAGCCACATACGAAAACCTTACTCGGTTATATCAAGATTATCCGCGATGTCACAATTGAAACAGTGGTAGAGAAGCACAAGAACGATCTGATTAGCATTGTCTCGCATCAATTGCTTACTCCCCTAACCGGAGTTAAGTGGATCTTGAAAAGTTTAATCTCTGGGGACAGTGGTCCGGTTGTGCCCAAACAAGCAGAGATGATCAAGAAGGGTCTGGTAGTTAATGAAGACATGATAGGTTTGGTCACGGATATCTTGGACGTAACCAAGGTCGAACAAGCTAGCTTCTCATACAAGAAGGCTCCGTACGACATTATTCAATTTGTGCGGGAGGTGATAACTTCGCGAAAGGAGAAAGCCGAGACGCGCAATATTAAGCTTGAAGAAAAGTTCTCAATCTCGAACAAAGAAGTTGCGTTTGATAAAGAACGCATGGGCATCGCCTTGGGCAATCTACTAGATAACGGAATAGACTATTCACCAAGTGGAACAAGTGTTGGGGTTGGGGTGGCCATCACTCCAAGTAGTGTGGATATCTCTGTAACAGATAAGGGCATTGGCATACCAGAGAAAGAGCGCGAGCATCTCTTCGCCAAGTTCTACCGAGCCGAAAACGCCAAGCGAGTGCGCAGTGGGGGCACAGGACTTGGTTTATACTTAGCCAAACACATTACCGAAGATCATGGTGGGAAGGTGACGATTAATTCCAAGGAGGGCGAGGGTTCAACCTTTACTTTGAGCTTGCCACTAATGTGATATAATTAAGACATGGGACAAAAAATATTAATTGCCGAGGACGACACTATCTTGCGAGAGATCTTGATGAACAAGCTTACCTCTGCTGGCTTCACTGCAATTGGGGCCGCTGATGGTGGCGAGGCTCTGCGAATTATCACAGAGGAGCGACCCGAATTGGTATTGCTCGACATGCTAATTCCAGTCAAAAGTGGCATTGAGGTCTTGCAAGAAATTGCCAAAAATGATGCACTCAAGAATATTCCGGTACTTGCTATCTCCAACTCTGATGATGCTGATGCCATTAGAGAGGCCAAGAGTCTAGGGGTTAAGGATTTTTTGATCAAAGCAATTTTTGATTCTTCTGACGTGCTCGAGAAAGTTAAACAAATTCTGCGTTCACAGGCGGCTCACTCGCCAACTCCGGCTCCCGTTTCAACCTCCCCAGAGTCAACAAATATAAATAATCAAGGTCCATCAAACAATAACAATAATATGAAAACAATTTTTATCGTCGAGGATGACAAATTCTTACGAGATCTTGCTTCACAGAAATTGGAGTCTGAAGGCTTCAAACTTAATAGTGCCACCACCGGCACTGAAGCACTCGAATATCTAGAGAAGAATCCTCGCCCAGATATAATCGTGCTCGATCTAATTCTGCCGGGCCTCTCGGGATTTGAAGTATTAGAAAAGGTGAAGGCCAACCCTAATCTCAAAGATGTTCCTGTTTTAATTCTCTCTAACCTTGGCCAAGAAGAAGACATCGAAAAAGCAAAGAAGCTGGGAGCCGTTGACTATCTGGTCAAGGCCCATTTCTCATTCGCCGAAATAATCAAAAAGATCCGCGAGATCATAGGATAACTTTAGGCTAACTGTTAAAGGTTGCAACCCGTAAAGTTTGGGTGTATAAACTCCTAGGATCCCTTTAGGGGAAGGAGGACACTCTCATGACAGTTCGCGCGGAAGTAGCGCTCTACTCGGCCGTAGGTGGCGGCATTATGGCCATTTTGGTCAAGATTGCTTTCGCTGGCAACCCGCTTACGGGCTTTGCCTTGGGCATGCTCATTTCTCCGCTTTTCTGGCGGCCGAAGGAGGTTCTCGCGGTTCTCAAGGGAGAGCTCTCCCAGGCCAAAGCTCTCATTACTGGCATTGCAAGTGGCGCGAGGAAAAATAACTGGCAAATGGTCAAGAAAGGCACCGCTGGGGTTGGCCTTGCTCTTATCGGGATAGTTGATTTCTGGATTGGCTACTTCATATTAGAGTGGGTGATGGGTCTTACTCGACTGCCAAGCGATGGCAGTCAGGGTATAGCCTTCATGAGCTCTTTGCTCCTGGCGATAATCGGTCTGGCCCTGCCAGTATTCCTCTTGAGCGAGACACGTACACCAGAGAGATTTCCGGTCTGGCGTAAGGTTTCGCGGCTCCTTGCTTCACAACACCCGAAAGGTTATTGTCCGCGATGCGAGGAAGAACACTATATGGCCGGTGTGGACTTGGACGGAATACTCATCAGATGGACAGGCAATCTGGTGAGACATTTGTACGATTGGCTCAAGGACAAAATGCCTAGGCTCGCCTTTGTCGTGGCCCTGGCCATCTCGGGCGTACTTTGGCCAATTGTGCTTGTCGCTTTCATCCTTCTGGGGTTTGTGGGCTGGGCAATCGCTCTTATCGCTCTCTTCCTCAGCGTGCGCAGGGTGATGGGTCGGGTAATCGTTGAGCTCGCTTCTCACCCACGCCTATCGGTCATGTCCGGTACCTTGACTGGGGGTGCTGTGGCTCTTATTGCCATCGGCCCAGTTCAGGCCATCGTGCTCTGGGCCATGGTGGTGGGGGGTCTCACTGGTCTTCTCGTCTACATCTTGGGCGAGGCTATGACTCCCTACGCGGAGTCATGGTAGACCGGACGGTCTCAAGTGGCGGGGGTGCGAAAGTGCCCCCGCTTTCTTATTTGTACACCCGGGGAAGTTTGGGGTTGATACGAGTGACGAGTTCGTAGTTGATCGTGCCGGCCTTTGTGGCTACTCCTTCTGCACTCAAGCCTTTGCCTATCAACGTAACAACATCGCCTAACTTAACACCCGGGACACTGGTTACATCTATTGTCATCATGTCCATGCTCACCCGGCCCACAACTTTGCATCTCCTTCCTCTTACCAAAACTTCGCCTTTGCTTGACAGTGACCTAGGGTAACCGTGCCAATAACCCACCGGGACAATTGCGAGCGTAGAATCGCGCTTTAATTTTTCTGTCAGATCATAGCCCACTCGTTCACCCTTCTTTACGCTCTTCACTTGCGCAATGATAGAGTACCAACTGAGTGCCGGCTTATGTTTGAGTTTTTTCACAATTGGCAGTTTGGGGTCAGAAAATGGATCTAAGCCAGAAGACCCTATGCC
>JBBTXQ010000020.1:0-4390 GCA_038062165.1 Patescibacteria group bacterium | reverse complement strand
TTATTTATTGATTCTGGCTGGATTTGACTTTTACTTTGTGGGTTTTGTTCTTGTATTATTTTGGCAAGATGATCGTTAATATGACAGCTTTCTAAAGGGCGTCCGCTTGATCAGGCTCTACCTCTTGAGGCAGGAGGATAGTGCGCGAGAAGGTGCCCCAGAAGAGTTCTCGAAAAAAGAATTGATCGTCCTCAACCGATCTGTGACGCTCTCTGGTACCCTTGATAGTGACCATCTCGCGAGTGATTGAGATATCTAGATCTTCAGGTTTGACCCCCGGGATCATGGCCTCGATGATGATATCATCCGGTGTTTGATACACATCTACCGTAAGAGATGCTTCGCCTTCATCTTCACTCTCTATTTGCTGAACACTTACCTTGTCTATTTTGGGAGTTATTTTTATTTCCTCCTCTTCGTCGTAATAATGACTGCCAGTGAGTCTCTCGAAAAAAGATGGTTTCTTTGCCATATTTTTTTATGTAAGTTTACAGGTTACGTTTTTTATTTTTTCAAAAAACAAAAGTAAAAATATTATTCCCACCCAAAGCGTTGCGAATATCGAAATAATATCGCCAGTACCAGACAGTACGGACTTGTTTATTATAAAGAAGTTGAACATAGTATGCAATATTGACGCGGTTAGGAGACCCCAAATTACATGTACAATTTTCTCCCGCCTTGTTTTGCAATAAGCCGTTGCGATTATACCACCTAGTGTAGCGGAAGAGAGTACGTGTAAGAGCGTGGCACCCAAGAAGCGCATGGAAGCTGTGATCAAACTAATATCCATCCCCCCATAGGACATGCCTTTGAGCAAAAATAGAACATTTTCAAAGGCGGCGAACCCGAGAGCCACAGTGATGAGATAGATCATGGTGTCAATAGGCTCGTCATAGGTGCGTTTACGGAAGTCAACAAAAAAAGCAATCCCGTATTTGGCCACCTCCTCTATTAACGCCCAAATTAGTAACAGGATCAATCCGGGTGTAAGTAGTTTGCTCGCAATAGCTTGAAAGGGGATAACCAACAAAACAATAAATGCTCCGGCAAAAAAAGATAGAATAAGAAGAGATCGTGGTTCAGGCCTCTTGCTATCTTCCTTAAGCCAGAACCAAAGCCATAATAGCGGCGGTAATATGCCCGCGCAGAGAATGAGAAATAGTTGTAAAGCACCTAGCTCTTCTGCCACAACTCAATTATACAGGCCACTCTTCGATCATCAAGATTGTTTTCCCCCCGCGCATGGTTTGCCAGATCTCTTCTGTGATAAACGGCATGAATGGATGAAGGAGTTTGAGGAGATCACAAAACGCAAAATGCAAAGCACAAAACTTCTCAGGGTCACCGGTCTTTTTCGCCTCCTCTATATATATGTCAGCGAATTCGTGCCAAGTGAAAGCATATATCTTCTCGGCGGCAAGATAGAATCTGTAATTATCCATATCTAGGGTTACATCTTTGACGATCTCGTCTAGTTCCTGAATGAGTTTTGAGTTTTGCGTTTTGAACTTTGCGTTGCTCGCTTCGTGTTCCATCACGAAGCGGGCCATGTTCCAGAGCTTGTTGGCGAAGTTTTTATAGGCTTTTAACTTTTCATTTGAGAGCTTGCTATCTGACCCAGGGCCAACCCCTACAATAAGGGCCATGCGTAGGGCATCTGTGCCCCAAGTATCTGCAATCTCAATCGGGTCTACGTTGCCACCGAGTGATTTACTAATCTTCTCGCCCTTGTCGTTGCGCACCAAACCATGCAAGTAAACTGTTTTGAAGGGAACCTCGCCCACGAGGAACTGCGACATAAGGATCATGCGTGCCACCCAGAAGAAGATAAGATCGTAACCAGTCTCAAGTACATCCGTTGGGTGATAAAGCTTGAGATCCGGTGTTTCCTCCGGCCAGCCCAATGTTGAGAAGGTCCAGAGTCCAGAAGAGAACCACGTATCGAGTGTGTCATCGTCCTGGGTCCAGTCGCCCCCTTCGGGCGCTTCTACCCCCACGTATAGCTCATCGCCCTTATACCACACAGGTATTCGGTGGCCGTACCATATCTGCCTTGATATGCACCAATCTCGCAAATTGTTAATCCAATTGAAATATACATTCTCGAAGCGCTCTGGCAAGAACTTTATTCCACCTACTTTCACCGCATCTTGCATAAGCTCCTTGAGTGTTTTGTCGCCACGTTCGGGGATTGTCTTGTTAACATTCACGAACCACTGCAACTTCGGCAGTGGTTCTATCACGCCGCCAGTGCGTTCGGCGGTGGCAATGTTTTGTTTGATATCTTTGATATCTTCGGGTTGGAGGAGACCCTTTCCCCATAGCCAATCTTCAACCATCTCGTGCGCATGGAGAACTTTTTGGCCCGCAATCAGAGGGCCAGCCGCGTCAGTCATTTTCGCAAACTCATTAATCACTTGAATTGTTGGTAGCTTGTGGCGCGTAGCGATATCAGCATCAATTTGACTGTGGGCTGGCGTTACGCCTAGGGCACCTGTGCCGAACTCGGGGTCTACCGCCTCATCGGCGACAATTTTGATATGTAGTTTGGCACCAGCAAACTCTAGATCATATTCTTTGCCCACATATTGCTTGTAGCGCTCGTCGTCCGGATGTACAGCTACGGCAGTGTCGCCAACTTTTGTTTCGGGCCGGGTAGTAGAAATAGCGATGGGGAAGTCCTTCGAATACTTGAATGTGTATAGCCTAGCCGTGCGTTCCTCATACACGATCTCATCGTCAGAAATGGTCGTTTGCCCTTTAGGGTCCCAATTGACTATGCGATTGCCACGATAAATAAGCCCTGCGTCGTACATGCGCTTGAAGGCCGTGCGAACTCCCACATTGCGTTTCTCATCGAATGTAAACGCCTCGCGACTCCAATCAAGCGAGGCGCCCATACGCGAGATTTGGTGCTTAAGAGCCCCACGATTCTCTTCCACAAACTTCTCTACTCGTGCCACAAATGCCTCGCGCCCGATGTCATGCCGCGATTTGCTCTCCTCCTTCTGCATAATCTTTTCCACCTTTGAGTTGGTGGCAATGGCGGCATGATCCGTTCCTGGCAGCCATAGAGTTTTGAAACCTTGCATGCGCTTGTAGCGCACCATAATATCCTCGATTACCGTCATGATAGCTCCGCCAATATGGAGAGTTCCCGTGGCATTCGGAGGAGGTAATACAATAGAAAATGGCTCGTTGTGTCGCGCGGGTAAGTTATCCGGATTGAAATATCCCGACTCCTCCCAGAGCTCGTATATCCGTCCCTCCGTCTTACTCGGCGAATAAGGCTTGAGTAATTTCTCCGGTATTTCCATAGTGTTTAAATACTACCAAAGATAGCCACATTTCCGTACCTTGACTTTATAAAACAAATGTGATTAACTTGGAACAGGAGGACTCAATGAAAAAGTTCATTATTATGCGAGGTGTGCCCGGGAGTGGTAAGACTACCCGCGCCATGGAATTGGCGGGACTTAAGGGTAGGATTCACTCAGCGGATTACTTTTTTGCTGGAGAAGGAGGAAACTACCGATTCGATCGCGGGCATATCGAAGAAGCCCACATCTTTTGCTTCGAGATGGTTCGTGCGAGTATGGAAATGGCCCGACCACTTATTATCCTCGACAGTTGCAATATTCAGAGGAAACACTTCAGGGGATATCTGGATATTGCAAGACAGTACGGCTATGTGGTCGAAGAGGTCGCCATGTTGCCGCATCCCGACCCGGCCATCGCGGCCATGCGCAATGTTCACGGTGTGTCACAGGAATCAATCGAGCGAGCCATCGCACTCTGGGAGCCCTAAACCGGCTCCCTTTTCTTTTACTTATACAGGGAAAGGTTGCCGGTTGCTCGGAGCGCTTCAAAAGATTCTGTGCCAGGGGAGAGGAGATTAATAGTGCCGCCCCTTGAGCGCAGATAACCCGCAATCCCGATCATGGTGGCGTTGTCACCCGTGAACTTCATGTCCGGCAAATGTAGTTCAACCCCCAACTCCGACGACAAGTGTCGGAGTGATGTTCTTATTGTCTTGTTGGCTATTACGCCACCACCGACTAGTAACGATTTGGCAGAATACTTTTCTATCGCATCGCTAGTTTTTTTGATTAGCACTTCTGTCACTGCTTGTTCGAATTCATAAGCGATTGCAATTTTTTCATCATCCGTGAGCTCGCGCCTATTCTTTTCTTTGATTTTCTTGATCAGATAGAGCACGGCAGTCTTGAGCCCAGAAAAAGAAAAATCTAAATCTTTTGAGTTAATCATCGGTCGCGGGAGTGAGAAGGTTTTAGGTTCTTTGGTTTCTAGGTTTCTAGGCTCAAACTTGCTAGCAAGTTTGGATATCTCTGGGCCGCCCGGATAAGGCAGACCCATCATGCGTGCC
>JBBTXQ010000019.1:0-22292 GCA_038062165.1 Patescibacteria group bacterium | reverse complement strand
ATAGCGTAACAGTAACAGTCTCTCCTCCGGTGGCCGTGATTAATCTTAATGCCACGCCACAATCAATTGTTCCGGGTGACACTTCTAATTTAAGTTGGAATACTAGCAATATTATTCCGGGTTCTTGTGTGGCCTCTGGCGGTGACTGGACTGGGCCAAAAGGGGACACTGGTAGCGAAGAAGTTGGGCCCCTGTACACCACCACTACGTTTACTCTCACTTGCAAAAATTTGCAGAATCAAGATGTTAGTGACAGTGTGACCGTGACTGTTGGCTCTGGTACCTTGGGTGTGACGCTCTATATTAATGCCGGTAGTGGTTGGCAAGAAGATACCCAAGCGGCCCTGCCTGCGAATAATGTTGACTTGCGAGGCACTGTCTCGGGTACATTGCTCGGGCCAATCAAATACGAATTCTGGTGTGATGATACCCAAACCAATCCCACTATTACTGAAACAGTGTCGAGTAGTCCAAAAGATTATATTGATCTTTGTGACTACACTACGCAGGGAATTTATACTGCTAAAGTGAGAGTTACCCGTGCCGGATCAGAAGCTACTGATACCGGCAGGATTACGGTGGCGAGGAGTTGTGCGTTATCTCTTGGTGACAGTAGCGCCGAAAATAGGTACGCTATTAAGCCGCTTGAGATTCGTCCGCTTCTTTCTCTTGGTTCCCTAGACTTTCAAGCATTTCTTCAATATCTGCCGAATCTATTCGCTCTAAATCAGTAATACCCAATTTGACTTTTATTTCTTCAAGTTCCATTCGCAGTACTCTGATCTGACTGTTGAAACCGTCTTTGGCCATAGGGCTTGCTGTCTTGGCTCTCTCGATGCACATCTTAATCAGGTCGTTTATCTCGGCCATGCGCGCATCGAGAACTCGCACATCTTCTTCAGAGAAGCTCCTTTTTTGTTCATTATTTGCATTATTTGATTGGGGCATAGATTCTTTCATATTTCACGTATAATATAGCAACTATGGAAGAAAGCAAGAAAGAAAGCAAGGAGAATAAGAGCGAGGTGGCCAAGCGTGAAGAAGAAACGCTCAAGTTCTGGCAGGATAATAAAATCTTCGAGAAGAGTCTCGAGAAGACCTCTGGCAAAGAAGAGTTTGTCTTCTATGACGGCCCACCTTTTGCCACAGGCTTGCCTCACTACGGACACTTGCTGGGCTCGACGGCCAAGGACCTAATTCCACGTTATAAAACTATGCGAGGATATCATGTACGTAGGCGTTGGGGCTGGGACACTCACGGCTTGCCGGTTGAGAACATAGTTGAGAAGAAATTGGGACTAAAAAACAAAAAAGATATCGAGACAATGGGCATTGAGAAGTTTAATGAACTTTGTCGGGCCCAAGTGCTCGAATATGTGCACGATTGGAAGCAGTATGTGGATCGATTGGGTCGTTGGGTGGACTTCGATAATTCGTACAAGACCATGGACGTCACGTACACAGAATCAGTCTGGTGGGCGCTTAAGCAGATGCACGAGAAGGGGTTGCTTTATGAGGGCAGGAAAGTGCTTATGTATTGTCCGCACTGCGAGACGCCACTAGCGAAAGCCGAGATCGCCATGGATAACAGCTACCGTGACATCACTGAAGATGCTGTCACGGTGAAATTTCGTATTAAAGAACCTAAAACCTATAACCTAGAACCTAACACCTTCCTTCTGGCTTGGACAACTACGCCGTGGACACTGCCCGCAAATGTGGCTCTGGCTGTAGGACCAGAGATCGAGTACTCGTTGGTATCCCACCCTACCCTCCCTTATGATAAGGGAGGGCGAGACGAAGTCCGGGAGAGATATGTTGTCGCGGCATCTCTAGTTGAGAAAATATTTGGCAAAGAGGCAAAAGTTGAGAAAACTTTTTTTGGCAAAGATCTTGAAGGCCTTGAGTATGAGCCGCTCTATGAGATTCCCGCGATAAAGAAAACGGGCAAGCGTTCACATTATGTTGCTCTGGCCGACTTCGTCAGTACCGAAGAGGGCACAGGCATAGTGCACACGGCGGTGATCTATGGCGAGGACGACTATCAGTTGGGTCTCAAAAATGACCTGCCCATGGTCCCCTTACTTAACTCAAACGGAACTTATAATAATGAAGTGCCGGAATTCTTGCGTGGGCAGTATATTAAGAAAGCTGACAAGATAATTATTGATGATCTTGAGAAGAGGGGACTCTTGTTTGCTAAAGCGCCTAACACGCACAACTATCCCCATTGTTATCGCTGTGGCACAGCACTTATATACAACGCGCTATCAAGTTGGTTCATAAATATCCAGAAAATTAAGGCGCGCATGCTCGAGCTCAACGAAAAAATAAATTGGTTTCCGGATCACCTCAAGCATGGCAGATTCTTGAATATTGTTGAGAATGCCCCCGACTGGACTATCTCCCGCAACCGCTTCTGGGCCTCACCTCTTCCCATCTGTAAATGTAGTCCGGCAGCTGGCGGATGTAAAAAGGTAGAAGTAATAGGCTCACCCGAAGAACTTAGAGGCAAGGCGACTAAGTCGGGGAACAAGTACTATTTAATGCGCCATGGTAAGACTGCTAGCAATGGCAGTGGTTTAATCAATGATGATATAGAAAATAACGATTCTCTCACAGAGGATGGCAAAGAGGGTGTACGTGAATCTGCTAAAAAATTAAAATCTGAAAAGATAGATTTAATAATCTACTCACCCTACAGAAGGACGAAAGAAACAGCCGAGATCGTAGCTGGGATTATTGGTATCGATGCAGAAAACATGATTGAGGAACCAAGAGTTGGTGAGATCCATACAAATATGACCGGTAAAAAATGGGAAGAATATTGGCCGCAATTCGGTGAACGTAAAGACAGATTATATTCAATCGTGAAAGGAGCGGAGAGTTTAGGTGATGTTAGGAAGCGATCAATGCAAGTTATGTTTGAGCTGGAAGAGAAATATAAAGGTAAAAGAATTTTGATCGTTACTCACGAAGGCGTGACGGCGATGCTACAAATAGGTGTTTTGGCCGAAGAAAAACTAATGGAGGAAACTTATATAAACCGAGGACATAGGTTTTACGAAAATGCAGAAGTTGGATTAATAGACTTCTGGCCCTTCCCACACGATAGTGACTTCGTGCTTGATTTTCATCGGCCGTACATTGATGCGATTAAGTTGAAGTGTGATCCCGACGATGCTGTCGGGACAGGTTGCGGGGGTGAGATGTCGCGCGTACCGGAGGTGGTGGATTGTTGGGTGGAGAGTGGATCGATGCCCTTCGCTGAATACCATTATCCTTTTGAGAATCAGAGTGAGTTCGAGAAGCGGACGCCTGGAGATTATATTGCCGAGTACATTGCCCAGACACGCACCTGGTTCTACTACATGCTCGCTATTTCTACCGCCCTCTTCGACCACGAGCCATTCAAGAATGTGTCGGTGACAGGCACGATTCTTGCCAGTGATGGCGCCAAGATGAGCAAGAGTTTGGGCAATTACACCGATCCGCTCGCTCTCATCGACAAGTATGGCGCAGACGCGTATCGCTACTACATGATGACCGGAGTCGTGATGCAGGGCGAAGACACACTTTTCAAAGATGATGAGGTTAAAGAAGTGTATCAGCGGATGATAAATATTCTTTGGAACACGGTTTTATTCTACAAATTGTACGTTCCCAGCGGTCCGACCGCTGAGGGAAGGCATAACGAAAATGTGCTAGACCGATGGATATTGGCCAGACTTGCGCAGTTGCACGAAGTTGTAACAACTAATCTCGATAAATTTGACACTATCCACGCAGGCCGACCCATTCGCGAGTTTGTGAACGACTTATCAACCTGGTATATTCGCAGGTCACGCGATCGCTTCAAATCAGAAGATAAGGCAGATAGAGAATTGGCTATAACCACCACCCGTTTTGTCTTACTCGAACTCTCTAAGCTCATTGCACCCTTCATGCCATACTTAGCCGAGCAAGTTTACAAAGCTGTGGGTGGCCCGTTTGAGAGTGTGCATCTTGAAGATTGGTCAGAAATAAAAGGAAATAAAGGTGATGCTGAAGTTCTTGAGAACATCAGAATAACCCGGGAGGTTGTATCGCTTGCGCTTGAACAGCGACAGAAAGTCAGAATAAAAGTGCGCCAGCCGCTGGCAAGCTTAGAAATATCAGAAAAACTGGATGACGAGTATGTCGTACTGATTAAAGATGAAGTGAATGTGAAGGAGGTAAAAATAGGCCCAGAACTGAAACTCGACACTAAGCTTACCCCCGAACTCGAGCTCGAAGGTCAGATGCGCGACCTTGTGCGTGTTATCCAAGAGAAGCGCAAAGAGCTGAACCTAAAACCCGGCGAAATGATAAAACTCACCCTTTCCGAATCACTTAGTGGCCTTGCCTCTAAGTTCGAAGCCGAGATAAAGAAATCCGTCCACGCAAGAGATATAATAGTTTCTAATGTGGAAGAAATAAAAATTGAAAAAGTATGACAGAAAGCAATAAACATGAAGTAGTGATTACGGCGATTGTCGAGAAAGATGGCAAATATTTGATTACTCGTCGTAGTGCTAACAAGAAGCGTTTCCCGGGAATGTGGACAGTACCGGGAGGTAAGCTTGAGGTCAGTGATTATTCGGGCGGGCCCAAAGACACTAAAGATTATTGGTACAATGTTTTAGAGAAAACGCTTGCAAGAGAGGTTAAGGAGGAGGTTGGGTTGGAAATTAAAGACATAGATTATCTGACGAGTTTCGCTACTGTGCACGCAGATGGCTCGCCTTCGATAGGCATATCGTGTTTGGCCAAGTATGTTGGTGGCGAAGTGACATTACAGACTGAAGAAGCTGATGCTCACGCCTGGGTTACAACTGATGAAGCACGAGGCTACTCATTACTTGATGGAATAATCGAAGAACTTGTCCAAGCCGATAATCTCCGCGCTGGTCGTCGCACCGAGTGGCGTAGAGAATAGTATAATGGTCACATGAAGCGTATTATAATCGTGCATCAATGGGGGGCTAGTCCAAGCCGGGATTGGTATCCTTGGCTTAAACGTGAGTTGGAGAGCAAGGGGTACGAGGTGTTGGTGCCAGCGATGCCCAACCCAGATGCGCCAGAGATAAACAGCTGGGTAAATATTCTAGGAGAGGTCGTTGGAGAGCCGAACAGGGACACCGTGCTGGTGGGACATTCTGTGGGTTGTCAGACAATATTACGATATATGGCAAAACTTCCGGAAACTGCTCTAATAGGCAAGGTTGTTTTGGTAGCCCCATGGCTCACATTGTCGAACGAAGTGCTGAGTAACCAAGACTACTCGGTGCTCGTTAAGTCATGGCTCGATATTCCCATTGACTGGGAGAGTGTAAAGAAACATTGCGATTCGTTTTTGTGCTTCTTCTCAAAGGATGATCCGTATGTGCCCATAGAGAATGCGAGAATGTTCAAAGAAAAACTAAATGCCGAAGTGATTATAGAAAATGACATGGGACACTATGAAGACGACAGTAATATAAAGAAAATCCCGCAAGTTTTAGAAAAACTAGCACCCCTGCCTGCCGGCAGGCAGGTAATATCTAACACCTAGTACCTATTGCATGGCTGAAAAGATTTATACAACTGAGGCATTCGTGGTGGGGGAACGGGCGAGTGGGGAGGGGAGTAAAGTGCTTACGCTCTTTACTCGCGAGCTGGGGCTGGTTTATGCTTATGCGCGGTCTGTCAGGGAGACACGTTCAAAGCTTCGATATAATTTGTCTATATATTCACGGACACTTGTATCCCTTGTGCCCGGGCGAGAATATTGGCGACTTGTGGGTGCACAAGATGCAGAGAACTCCAGCATTGCGCCCCGAGTCTGCGAATTCGTTTGCCGATTCATGGGGGAACACATTCCTCACGGAGAATTGTTTAATTACATTAAGTTGGGAGGCGAAGAGAGAGAACTTATTCTTGCTGTTTTGGATCATTTAGGATACGTGGGTGTGCAAGCAGAGACATATATTGAGAGAGAGAAGCTGATAGATAGGGCTGTATACGCGAGTCATTTGTAAGGGTATAATAACGTAATGGACGAAAAAATTCCCGAAGAGAGTAAGGGACTTATAGAGAGTCTTAAAAATAAGATATATAAAAGGGGCACTTTCAGAGCTGACATTAGTCGGTCAGAATTCTCACAATCCCACAACGAGCCGAGAGAAGATTGGCGACCAGAAGATGATCAAATGTACAAAGGCTTACTAAGTCCAAAATTTTTGAAGAAGTTCTTTTTGTTTGCACTTGTTTTCTTTTTGCTTGCTCTTAGCGCTTCAGCCTATATTATCTGGAGTGGCTCAAACGTTGTCCAGGCCAATAATCTTGAGATTACTCTCAAAGGTCCCACATCGATTAAAGGGGGGGAAGAATTAAATTTGGGGATTGGCATAGAAAATAATAATTCTACGTCACTTGAATTCGTTGATTTGATCGTCACATATCCGACGGGCACGCGCGAGGCTGGGAATCTAGAGAAAGAATTACCTAGATATCGTAAAAATTTGGGAACAATTAATAAAGGCGAAATTGTGAACGAAAATGTTAAGGCAGTCCTCTTTGGTGAAGCCGGGAAAGAGGCGCAAATTAAAATAGCGCTTGAATACAGAACGGCTGGCTCAAACGCAATTTTTGAAAAAGAGAAAACTTATACAGTTCTTTTGTCGTCTTCGCCCCTTGATGTGAATCTTTCTATTCCAGAAGAACTTAATGCCGGGAATCAAATCGATTTTGTAATCGATGTATCGGCTCCTTCAGAGAGTGCCCTTTCTAATATTTTGATCAGAGCAGATTATCCTTCGGGGTTTAAATTCAAGGAGTCGAGTCCCAGGCCAATCTTCGGCACCAATGTTTGGAGCGCGGGCGATATGCAAGGTGGTACTACTAGGCGCATTCGAGTCTCTGGCGTGCTCGAGGGCCAGGACGGAGAGAAGAAGCTCTTCAGAGTCACAGCTGGTGTGGCCGCGGAAGGTAAAGATAGCGTAATCGGCGTGCCCTATGGTTCAACCTTTGCAACTCTCTTGATGCGTCGATCCTTCGTAGATGTTAGCGCAACTCTATCTGGTCAAAGTGCAAATGAGATTGTGGTTAATCCAGACGAGACTATGCGCGGCAATATCACATGGACTAATAATCTGCCAGACAAACTCTTGAACGCGGAAGTGACGGTTAAAATAAGTGGCAACGCTCTTGATCAGGCTACGGTTTCGGCGGGCAAGGGAGCATATAGATCTCTGGATGATACAATCTCTTGGACTCGTCAACACGAACCGGCCCTTGCTATCATCGAGCCTGGCAGTATCGGACAGGTTGATTTTGATTTCAGTACACTTGAAAACTCGGCACTCAATTCATTGCTTGTCCGTAACCCATATTTGCAAATCGCGATTACTTTCAAGGCAGTTAGAGTAGTAGAAGGTTCTCCTGGCGAAGAAGTCAAAACAACCTTAACCAAATTAATTCGAGTCAATTCACAACTTGGTCTTCAGGCCACGGCTCTCTATACGGGTGGCGCTTTTGTGAATAGTGGCCCCATGCCGCCAAAAGCAAATCAAGAGACTACGTACACCATCAAGTGGGCGATTACGAATAGTTCAAATGAAGTTGACGGAGTAACTGTGCGTGGCACATTGCCTTCACACGCTCGTTTCTTAAACAACATTTCTCCCTCCGATGCCAATATTCACTACGATAGTTCGACCGGAGTAGTTACTTGGCTAGCTGGCAGACTTCCCGCTTTACCCGGCTCAAGTCCTGTGCGCGAGGCAGCTTTCCAGATTTCACTTTTGCCATCGGTGCCGCAGATAGGTCAGACTATTCCCTTAGTAGTTAATATGAGCATCGCTGGCAGAGACTTGTTTACTGGTGGGCAACTTTCTGATACTGCTCAACCTATTGATACACGCATAGATACAGATCAGAACTTCCAAGAAATTTGGTCAAGAGTCAGTCAGTAAAAATGGAAAATAAATTAGAAAAAATAGTAAGTCTTTGCAAACGCCGCAGTTTCGTTTTCCAAGGATCCGAGATCTACGGCGGCCTGGCCGGGACGTATGATTATGGACCTCGTGGCTTAGAGTTGTTGGGTAATATTAAGAAATCCTGGTGGAAAGCTGTTCTCTACGATAGAGAAAACTACTATGGTATTGATAGTGCCATCTTTAAGCATCCGAAAGTTTGGGAGGCGAGTGGGCATGTGGGCGGGTTTGCTGACCCATTAGCTGAATGCAGGAACTGTCAAACACGTATTCGAGTAGACAAAGAACTCGGATCCATTGGTGTTACGGCTGACGAAAAAATGAGCGAGCAAGAAATAAATAATCTTTTTGATCAGAATAGAGATAAGATAAAGTGTCCTAGTTGTGGGAAAAAAGATTTTACCCAAGTACGCGCCTTCAATATGTTAGTTAAAAGTAACTTGGGCGATTTTACTTCGGAAGGTTCAGAGCCAGTCTACTTGCCCGGAGAGGCTTGTCAGGGTATATATTTGAATTTCAAAAATATTGTTGATTCCTTGCAACCCAAAATACCGTTTGGGGTTGCCCAAATAGGCAAAGCCTTCCGCAACGAGATATCGCCTCGCAACTTTCTTTTTAGGACGCGCGAACTCGAACAAGCAGACACTCAATTTTTTATTCGACCCAACGAGAATAAAGAAGCTTATGAGCAGATCAAGAAAGATCGCTGGCAATGGTACCTTTCACTGGGCATCAAAGAAGGTAGACTCAGATTTAAACAGCATGAGAATTTAGTTTTCTACGCTAAAGATGCCTGGGATATTGAATACGAGTTTCCTTCTGGTTTTGATGAGATTGAGGGCGTACATGATCGTACTGACTATGATCTTACCCAGCACATGAAGTTTTCCGGGGCAGACTTGCGCTATCTTGATCCAGAAACAGGGGAGAAGTTTGTTCCGTGGATACTTGAGACGTCAATGGGGGTTGGGCGTGTCTTTCTAACAGTGCTTTGTGACGCGTATCACGAGGACGAACTTGGTGGTGAGACACGTGTCGTATTGAAGTTTGCCCCACACCTTGCTCCTGTCAAAGCTGCCGTTTTCCCACTTCTAAAAAATAAACTAGAACTTGTAGAGAAAGCTCGCGAGGTCTACACAAAACTAAAAAAAGAAATTCCGCAAGTTATGTGGGATGACAATGGCAATATTGGTAAGCGCTATCGTAGGCAAGATGAGATCGGCACTCCCTTTTGCGTCACTATAGATTTCCAAACCCTCGAAGATCAAACAGTAACGGTGAGACACCGCGATAATGGCCTCCAAGACCGTCTCGCTAGCACTGAATTACCTGTCTTCCTTGCCGAAAAATTGAAATAAGACACAAAATTAGTTTGGTATTAAAGTTTAAACGGTCGTATAAAAATCATTACTTCATAACTTGGCAGAACTTAACTTGGCGGTTTCGCCGCCAAGTTTGAGTAGTCAAAGTTTTCTCAAACTCCTTTAGTAGAATAAGGTCTCTCTTCTTCCAACGGCAATCAAGTCCGAGTTTGTGTGGCTTACAGAGTCCACAACTATGTTTTTTAATTTTCTTTCTTTTACGCATGATTTATTCATGGAATAAATCTTTTAGCTCTTTAGCTTCCCGCTTGATGTTTATCATATCCGGTAGGGTAGCAAGAGCAAATTTTCCGTATTCACTTTTTGATCTAAATTGATCCAATACCATTTTCTTTTTACAGATTTCGTGGTCCGTCCTATCTGTGTATTCATCCCAACTGGACCTAACCAACTTGGCGGTTTCACCGCCAAGTTGGTGAACTTTGTCGTTTAGATTAATATAAGCACTAAGATGGAGTAAATAGTCGTTATCCTTTACGTGCATAGATTTGAAAACGCCCTGAAGAAGCGATCCACTTCGTTTGTATTTACTGTTAAAGGACCATGTATAGCCCCCAGAAATCCTCTTCATGAGTTCACTAATACCACCCTCTCTGATTTCCTCAAGAGCAAAATGAAAATGATTCGGGTTAAGGCAATATGCGATGAAATTAGCAAGCCTTTGTTTTTTGATCACTGTTCTGTCCTTTTCAAATGATTGCTCGTAGATACTTCCAATGGGCTTAATTGAATTGAACAATTCCATGCTCAAAAGAAATCTTTCAACATCATATTTGTCGATAAAAATATCCCGTTTGTCGACCCCGCGATTATATACATGATATATTTCACCGGGGGCGAATTTATGTTTCCTGTTCACAGCATTATTCTATCACTTGGCGGTGAAACCGCCAAGTTGTGAATTGGGGGTAATGTTGTTATTATTAGGGCATGAGTACCTACTTAATTTTGGGTTTTTTGATCTTGTTTATCTTTTTTGGTCTTTTAATATTTGGACCATGGTTCTATCGAAATAAGATTAAGATCAATAATTGGGTGAGCAGGCGCTATTTTGGAAAAGGAGCTTTCCAGTCTTATCAGTTGCATACAAATTTGTCACAAACACTTGCAACAAAAGAAGACGTTCAGGAAATCCTTCAAAGGCTTGAAAACTTAGAGAAGCAAGTATCCAATTTAAATAAATGAAGATTGAGAAGAAGTGTTGGCCTCGGCAGTTTGCGGGTCTTTTGAATGGGACACGAAAATTGGATTTGAGGCTGGCTGAGTTTACTGTTAAAAAGGGCGATACGCTTATTTTGCGCGAGTGGGATCCTAAAACGCGCAAATATTCTGGTAGAGAACTGAAGAAGAAAGTAAGCGAAGTCTTGCCGGTACGTCCTGATCCTTATTATGACAAGAAAATTGCCGAGCACTACGGCTTCAACGTTCTTCTGCTAGAATAGAGACATGGAAAGTAATAGACCTATCAATATTCAGGTTACTTCAGCCAGTATTATTAAGGCTGTGGTGATCTTGGTGGCGTTATATGCCATGTATCGCGTACGCGATGTGGTGCTTGTCTTGCTCACCTCGCTCGTGATTGCCACTGCTATCGAACCGGGAGTCAAATGGCTCTGCGCGCGCAAGTTACCACGAGTTCTCTCTGTGCTTTTGATCTACTTGCTTGTTATTTCCATTGTCCTTCTCATTACCTTAATTTTCATTCCCCCGATGCTTACTGAAATCTCTCGAATATCTGACGTCCTCCCTCAATATCTTTCCAATGTTCAGATTAACACTGTTATTCCTGGTGGTGAATTTTTTAGTCCTGCGTCCATTAAGGACGGTATTGAGGTAATACGCTCGGCTCTCGCTGGTCTTTCTCAAGGATTTTTCCAGACGATTGCTCTTGTTTTCGGTGGCGCATTTTCTGCCGTGCTTATCCTTGTTATCTCCTTTTACCTGGCAGTCGAGGAGAAGGGGATTGAGAATTTCTTGCGTGTCATTATCCCACTTCCGCGTGAACAATATGCCGTGGGTCTCTGGAGGCGGACCCAAGGCAAGATTGGTAAATGGTTGCAAGGCCAACTCTTACTCGCAATTGTCGTGGGCGTGCTAGTTTTCTTAGGTCTCACTATTCTTAGTGTGCCTTATGCAACTACACTCGCTGTGCTTGCGGCTATACTTGAGATTATTCCGGTCTTTGGGCCTATTCTATCTGCCATTCCCGCGGCGATTGTAGGATTTAGCGTTTCGCCTTCACTCGGCTTCATGGTCATGGGACTCTACGTCATTATTCAACAGTTCGAGAACCATCTCATCACGCCCCTGGTGATCACCAAGATTGTGGGCATCCCACCCATCATCGTTATCGTTGCCCTACTCGTGGGAGCCAAACTCGCCGGTTTCCTTGGGTTAATCCTCGCGGTGCCACTTACTACCATACTTGTCGAAATCTTCAACGACATAGAGAAACGCAAATTGGCCACCGCAAATAATGCCTAAGTTCTATATTACAACCACAACGCCATATGTGAACGGCGAGCCGCATATCGGCTTTGCCCGTGAGGTTGTGGCGGCAGATGTGATTGCCCGCTACCGCAAAGTCATGGGTGATGAAGTGCGGTTTAACACCGGTACTGACGAACATGGCCAAAAGATTTTCGATAAAGCTAAAGCCGAAGGACTTGAGCCGCGCGCTTACGTAGACAAACTTGCTCCGCGCTTCGAAGCGTTGCGTGAGCCTCTTAACTTATCTTTCACTGACTTCTCACGTACTTCTGCTGATCGTCACATTGCTACAGCACAAGAGTTTTGGCGCCGCTGTTACAAGAACGGTTATATATATAAGGGGCAACACAAGATTACGTATTGTGTAGGTTGCGAGTTGGAGAAGACTGATTCTGAACTCGAAGATGGCAGGTGTCCTATACATCCCAAAATGACGCTCGAAGTTCGTGACGAAGAGAATTATTTTTTCAAGTTCTCTGTATTTCAAGACAGACTACTCGATTTGTACAAGAATGCAGATAATTTCGTCATACCAGAGTTCAGACTGAATGAGATAAGATCTTTCGTCGAGCGAGGTTTGCAAGACTTCTCAATCTCACGTCTCAAGTCAAAGATGAGTTGGGGAGTGTCTGTGCCAGGCGATCCAGATCATGTTATGTATGTATGGTTCGATGCCCTGTGCATCTACATCTCGCCCTTGGGCTGGCCAGAGAAGTCGGACTTCGACGGATGGTGGCCGGGCATGCAAGTCTGTGGCAAAGATAATCTGCGTCAACAAAGCGCCATGTGGCAAGCTATGCTTATGGCTGCAGGTCTGCCAAATTCCCTGCGTGTGCTTGTCTTCGGCTTCATTACCGGTGAAGGAGGTATAAAAATGAGCAAAAGTTTGGGCAACGTGGTTGACCCCATTGCTCTTGTCGGGGAATGGGGCACGGATCCGGTACGTTACTTCCTCCTGCGCGAACTCTCTCTCTGGGAAGATAGTCCCTTTACTCACGAACGCTTCAAAGAAGCATATAACGCCAACCTTGCAAATGGTTTGGGCAATCTTGCTTCGCGAGTTATGAAAATGGCAGAAGTTAATCTTGATAAACCTGTCACAATTCCAGACAGCACACTCCCAGATGAGTACAAAAAGTTAATGAGCGAGTTTGAGTTGCAGAAATCAGCTGATTATATCTGGAGCGAGATTGGTCGCCTCGATACGCTCATCCAATCAAGCCAGCCATTTAAATTAATCAAGAGTGAACCAGATAAAGGCAGAGAACTTATTCAGGAGCTTGTAATTAATCTCTACACAATAGCGCGCATGCTCAATCCATTCTTGCCAGCCACGAGTCAGGCGATCAAAGAAGCGGTGAGGGGGAATAAAAGCTTCGAGAAGCCGCTGTTCCCAAGGAAGGAGTAGTATGATCATTGACACACACAGTCATCTCTTTGACCCGCAATTCGACGCTGATCGTGACGTTGTGATTGGGCGGATGAAGGCGGCCGGGGTTGCCACAATTACAGTGGGTACCAATTTTAACGAGAGCGTTAAAGCAATTGAAATAGCCGAGAAATATAGTATGTGGGCTACGGTGGGACAACACCCCACAGATACATTTGAAGAGTTTGATTATGCTAAATACAAAAAGCTTGCCGACAATAAGAGAGCTGTAGGGGTAGGTGAGTGCGGTCTGGACTATTTTCAGATGCGACACAGCAAGCTCTCACCTGAAGAGGAAAAAGTGCGGCAAAGAAAGTTGTTCGAGCAACATATATCTCTTGCCCGAGAAGTAGATAAGCCACTTATGGTCCATGTTCGAGATGCTTATCGTGATGCCTACGAAATATTGAAAGATAATAATGCAAGAGGGGTAATCCATTTTTTCATTGGCACATGGGAAGAAGCTAAATTGTTTCTCGATCTGGGATTCGCACTCTCATTTTCTGGTGTCATAACTTTTCCGCCGAAGGCGGACCCGTCCTCTGGCGGGCAATATAACGAAGTAGTCAAGAATGTGCCCATTGATATGTTCACAATTGAGA
The DNA here is from genome assembly GCA_038062165.1 of Patescibacteria group bacterium. Classification (GTDB taxonomy): domain Bacteria; phylum Patescibacteriota; class Minisyncoccia; order Phycocordibacterales; family DATDSR01; genus DATDSR01. Next base: position 8,395 of record JBBTXQ010000019.1, on the reverse strand, counting down.
CAGATAGCCCCTATGTGGCCCCATCGCCCTACAGGGGCAAGCGTAATGAGCCAATATATGTGCTAGAAGTAGCTAAGAAAGTAGCCGAGCTTAAAGGAATGTCTCTTGAGGACGTGCTAGAAGTAACCGTGGTCAACACAAAGCGCGTATTTGGTATACCAGATTGACTTTAGTCGTGTTGCTTTTTCGCCGTGACCTGAGTATTATAATTAAATTAATCATTATTTAATTTTTATGAAATATTTTCTTTTAAGCGTTATTATTGTGGCGTCTGGAATGTTGATCAGCAGCGCCTACGCTGCTGTCTACCTATCAAGTCCCTCAACCTGTAGTGGAAGCTGGGCTAGTTGTAATTATGCTTTTAGTTCTAATGATTTTTATGCCCAGACATCCGGAGGCTACTCTGGTATTTGGGGTGATTACGGATTTAACATTAGCACTACCACTGGCACTAGCACGGCTTCGACGACTGTACAGATTGGAGTTGAAGGCAAGGCCGCCGTATGTCCCGGCTCCGCTGTTATCAGTGTTGCCATCAGTCGAGATGGGGGTGCAAATTTCGGTCCGTATCATTCCAGGACCTTTGGTTGCGCAGACTCCATGGAGTGGGTGGACGTTACCAATGACTATAGCCCGTGGAGTGCATCTGATTTTAGTAACGCAAACCTAAAAGTTAAGGCCAAGTGCGAACAAGGCGGGGTCTATTGTGATCTTGACTGGCTCCCTGTAAAGGTTGATATTCCGTAGCAGACCTATTTGCCTTGTCCTAGTTGTTTTTTAGGGGCCAATTTGCTAGTATTGCAACACTAATATGGATTCTGACCACGAACCACAACTTTACGAACTAGCCTTTATCTTGCCGCCCTCTATCCCTGAAGATGCTGTTGCTGTTGAAGTAACCAAGATAACCTCGATTTTAGAGGGTCACGGCGCGAGTATTGTAATCTCAGAGAACCCGCGTTTGCGAGGTCTGGCTTACACAATAGAACGCTCGAGTGGTGGCAAGAGAGAGAAGTTTGACCAAGGCTACTTCGGTTGGACTAAATTCAACATTCTTGCTGAAAATATTCCCGCGATAAAAACTGACTTAACTCATATAAATACAATTATTCGAGACTTACTTATACATGCTAAGCCGGGCACTACGTCAACTACGGCCAGACGCATACCCAGACATATATCGATATCGATCACCCCAGATATGCCGATCCAGAAAGTGAGTGAAGCCGAGATAGACAAAGAAGTTGAAAAATTAATAGAGAGTGCCAGTGTGGCAGTTTAAATAGTGCGTATTTAAAATGTATCCCGTTGGAAGCAATCAGTATTTAAAGTCAGGTGGTATAATTGTATTGTTACAAGTAATTAAAAATAGCTTCTAACGGGATGTATTTAAACAAAGCAATCGTAATAGGTAATCTTACCCGAGACCCAGAATTGCGCGCGCTGCCCTCAGGCGCCGCAGTAGTGACCATGGCTGTGGCGACAAATAGAGTGTGGAAAGATCGCGATGGAAATAAAAAAGAAGATACGCAATATCACAATATAGTTGTTTTCGGCAAACAAGCAGAAACATCGGCCCAGTATTTAAAGAAGGGTCAATCGGTTCTCATTGAGGGCCGCATGCAAACTAGAAGCTGGGACGATAAAAGTTCCGGCGAGAAGAAGTATCGCACAGAAATAGTAGCAGACCGTGTACAGTTTGGGCCCAAAGCTGGGGCAGGTGGATCTGGTAGTGGAGCAGGGGCTGGAATTAATAATGCGCCAGCAGGAGTGAAGGGCGCATCAGAGCCAGCCGGTGAAATAGATTATCCAGATGAAAATATTAATCCTGAAGATATCCCTTTCTAATACCTAACAACTAATATCTAAACATGCCTTGCCAATTCTGCACAAATAACGCCACTATAATAGATTACAAGGATACTGAACTTCTGAAGAAGTATATAGATCAATACGCGCGCATATCAAGAAAGCGCACAAGCGGAGTCTGTTCCAAACATCAGAGGAAACTTGCCACAGCTATTAAGTATGCTCGCCACATGGCATTACTGCCATTCGTCGCTTCTTAACTCACCCGGACTATCGTCTCGCCCTCTCTTATCTATAAGAGAGGGGAAGGGTGAGTTATACTCTTGATGCGTATTCTCCAGTTTCAGTATTAACCACGATCACATCTCCTTCGTTAATGAACAGCGGCGCATTAATTTGTGCTTTTGTCTCGAGAGTTACAACTTTTGTTCCGCCTTGGGCGGTGTTGCCTTTGATAGATGGAGGTGCTTCGGTCACCTTAAGTTCTACTTTGATTGGCAATTTGACTCCCATGAGCTTGCCTTCAAATTCAAGTAGATCAACCAGCGTGTTCGCCTTCAAAAACTTTCCCGGCTCTCCAATTTTGTCTGATGATAACTGAAAGCGTTTGCTTGGATCTTTTTCTTCACAGAACCAGTACTCGCCTTTGTTTTGATATATAAATTTAACTGTGCGCGTATCTAATTCGGCTTCCACAACTTTTTCACTTTGATGGAATGAATTCTCCGCAACCTTGCCAGTCATTAAGTTACGCAATTTAGTGTCGTTCACCGGCTTGCGCTGTTGCTTGCGGAACACGTGCGAACTAAGCACTTCATAAGGCGTGCCGTCTAGGACTATGAACTTACCGGGTTTAACTTCATTATATTCAAGCATGAGTGCAACTTTAGCAGAATTGGGCGAGTTGTAAAGTCTTGAAGTCCCAGTAACATTGGGTTACATTATGCTCGTGCAATATTTAGAAGATCCAATACAACAAGGAGAACTCAAAGATGAGGAAATATTAGCTTTGTCTATTAAGAGGCCAGAGCTATTCTCCAAACTTGTGGACAAATACCAGGACGCATTTTTACGCAAAGCGAAGCGTGTTTTGGGTGACAGATCTGAAGTAGAAGATGTAGTCCAAGAGACTTTCACTAAAATTTATCTATATAGCTCTAAGTTCCAGACTCAAGAAGGGGCCAGTTTCTCCTCATGGGCTTACAAGATACTTATGAACACAACCTTTACTCAATATCAGAAGTTAAAGAAGAGGGGAGGCCTTGAGGCGAGCGCGCCCGACGAAATTCTGGCTCTGGCTCCAGATCACTCACATCGGAGTTCAGAGAAAGATAATTATAAAGACGTAGTCGCCTCTGTCCTTTCCCGCATGCCCGAATCACTTGCGCGCGTGCTCTCACTACATTTCATAGATGACAAACCACAAGAAGAGATTGCGCGAGAATTGGGAGTGAGCGTCTCGGCTATCAAGACGCGAGTGCATAGAGCCAAGAAAGAGTTTAAAAAAATAAGTGACAATTTCCAAATACTATGATCATGATCAAAATATTATGACAATGCTTAAAACAAAAGTTATGCGCCGGATTTACATAGTCTCTTATTTGCGCACAATTCTCTCACCATTTGCCATTAAGTTATACAGCTTGGCAATTATTCTATGGGCCATAGGCCGACAAGTCTTCGTGGCCAAATTCGTAGATAATATCTACGGCCTTTCTGCTCCCCTCGAAAATGTGAGTTTCCTAGCTCGGGCTTTTACTAACACAGAATTAACAGTCCAAGCCCTCACCCTAGCCCTATTTATCCTAGGCCTCTGGCTCATGCGCGATCTCTTCTCCCGGAGGGTTACCCTCCGGGGAAACTTTATATAAATGATGAAACCCCGGGCGGTGCGCTTTCGCGTCGGTGCCCGGGGTGCGGTTCGTTTCTGGGCCTATACTTAAAGCCCGTCGAATTCCTTCTTCACCGCAAACTCCTTTCAGAGGGTCGGTGGTCGAAGCTTTACTGAAAAAGTTCACGGTCGTTTGCTCGCTTCCTGTGTGGTGTTCCCCTACTAGCAGCTCGGGATCCCGATGGCGCTCATGGCGCATAGGACCTTTCTCTCCAGGCGTCTAGCCAGCTCACGAACGCATGGCGCTCGACTCTTGCAGCTAGTCCGGCTGGGGGAAGGCTCGGTTGGGTCCGTGCGCGGTTTGTAGGAGCAGGTACGGCTGGCAATTAAGCGACCGTCTGTCCCTATTATATCACACCCACGGCCCTTGTCAAGGGCAAAATTATGTTTTGTAATCAAACAGCCAGAAAATGGCTCTATTGAGAGCTATTTAACTGTTCATTGATCTTTTTGATGAGCGGGGTTTGACTTTTGCTGTGTGGTACATATAATTTCAATATGCGAGCAAAAAGAAATTTTAGCGTAATAATAAGACAGGATGAAGATGGATTTTTCGTAGCATCAGTGCAAGGCTTACCCGGGTGTCACACTCAAGCCAAGACTCTTACTGAATTACGCAAGCGAGTGCGTGAGGTAATAAGTTTGTGTCTCGAGGTTGCTAAAAACGATATTTCTTATCGTCGCCAAATTTCTATAAATGAACCCGCCTTCATTGCCATGGAAATGGTAGAGGCATGAGCCATTTACCCTCTATTAGGGCCAGAGATCTTATAAGATTTCTGCACAGACTCGATTTTAAGGAACGTTTTATTGCAGGAGGTTTAGCCTCCTGCACAGCCTCCTGCACTCCAGAATACTAGCTAGTGGTGAGCTGCTCTTTGATCTTTTTGACTAGTTCGTTCTTAATCTTAGTATTCTCGATTAGGAATTGGCGGGCGGCATCGTAGCCGCGGCCCATTTTGTGAGTTTCTTTCTCGCTTGGGTACTCGTATGAGCCGCCGCTTGATTTGTTAATTATTTTGTATTTTTCGCCCAGAGCAAGCACCTCACCCTCCGGCGAAATGCCTTCGTTATATAAGATATCGAATTCGGCTTGCTTGAATGGGGCGGCTACTTTGTTCTTGACTACTTTAACTCTATGCCTGCCTCCCACTGTTTCCTCACCCTTTTTGATTTGGGCGATGCGCCTGATGTCGAGACGCACGCTTGCGTAGAACTTGAGAGCTTTGCCACCGGGCGTAGTCTCGGGGTTGCCGAACATGACCCCAATCTGCATGCGTATCTGATTGATGAAAATTACTACGCACTTACTCTTGGCCACGATGGGCGTGAGTTTGCGCAAGGCTTGGCTCATAAGTCTGGCCTGTTTGCCAACGTGCATGGCGCCCATGTCGCCCTCAATTTCATCTTTTGGCGTGAGCGCGGCCACACTGTCAATTACAATCACATCAATCTTGCCTGATCTGACAAGTGATTCGCAGATATCTAGAGCCTGTTCGCCATAATCAGGTTGTGAAATTAAGAGCTGATCGATGTTCACTCCCAACTTGCGCGAGTATTCGGGATCCATGGCGTGTTCAGAATCTATATACGCGCATACACCGCCCTTCTTTTGCGCTTCGGCCACTACGTGCAGGCTTAAAGTAGTTTTGCCCGACGATTCCGGGCCGTATATCTCAATGATGCGTCCACGGGGCATACCACCCACACCCAAGGCAATATCAAGTCCTAAACTGCCAGTGGAGATAGCGTTCACGCCCACCTTTGGCCGTTCGCCTAGCATCAAAATAGAACCTTCACCAAATTTGGTCTGGATAGAACGCAAAGTATCTTCAATGCTCGCGCCGATCTCTTTTGCTTCTTTCGCAGCTTTTGGTTTCCTTACCATCCCGTTAGAAGTTACTTCGTTTAATAGTAATCAAGTATATCATTCTATTGACATTATAGCTCCATACTTCTAACGGGACCATTTTACTGAAATATGATTATCTTCTAAACTGGGTCGGTAGACTAATTCAAGCACTTCTTTCTTCTCCCGGTTGAATCTATCAAGAGCTTTGATCTCGATCATATTATACCCCAAACCCAGAAGGAGTTCTTTTTGGAAGCTACCCTTAACATCAGTCAAGACTTTGGCCCCGTTGATGGTCAGTAACGTATTACCTGGAGCCTTGCCTTTAATCGTTATGAACTGTTCGTTTAAAGTCTCGCCATTAGTGGGTGTGTCTATAGAGATTTTGACCCCAAGTAATAAGTCATGAGCCTTGAAATAAGCAAAAGTGAGAGTGATAAGAACGAGTGTAATTATTACGCTTTTCTTGATCATAATTCTTCTTGTTTACTGAATTCTTTCGCGTACTGATCGGTCGCACTGCCGGTGGCTCCGAAGACTTCTCTTGGTTTAGCACCCGAGCCCGGGCCCACCACACCACGCTCTTCAAGCATATCGAGTAATCTGGCCGCCCTCGCATAGCCTACTTTGAGTTTGCGTTGCAAAAGTGACGAAGATGCACGGCCCGCAGATCGGACTATTTCTCGCGCTTGCTCGTACAACTCATCGTCGTCATTCCCCCCACCACTCGCACTATTGCTAAGCGAGAAATCAGAATTACTGTTTTCCCCACCCGTGATCTCGATATCGGGCTCACTTCCATCATTGTTGTCTATTATGAATCGCACTACCTTCTTTACCTCACCTTCAGAAACATATGCTGACTGGAGACGAGTTGGCTTGGAAGTTTCGCCAGTCAAATAGAGCAGATCACCCGCGCCGAGGAGTTTCTCTGCCCCCGGCATGTCAATAATAGTGCGCGAATCAATTTGGGATGGCACTTGCAGGGCCACGCGCGATGGCACGTTTGCTTTTATAAGCCCAGTAATCACTTCAGTAGAAGGTCTCTGTGTTGAGAGCACGAGATGGATGCCGACTGCTCGTGACATTTGCGCGATGCGTACAATAGCCGCTTCCAATTCGCGCGGGTAAGTAGACATGATATCGGCCAATTCGTCTATCACAATCAATATATAAGGCATCGGTTCAGGTAATGCTTGCAGGAGCTTCTCGTGTTCGCCATCGCCCAACTTACCATTGGCCACACTCTCGTTAAATTTCAGCAATGCTGGGTTGTAAATATTCTCGTGGTACGATTTTATATCACGGGCTTGCTCGGCTTCTAATATGTCGTAACGTCTATCCATTTCTTTAGCCGCCCACTTGAGCGACAAAATAGCTTTTTTAGGATTAGTTACAACTGACGTGAGTAAGTGAGGGATATTGTTGTACATGGTCAATTCTACCCGCTTGGGATCGATCATGATGAAGCGCAAATTCTCCGGACCATTTCTGTACAAAAGAGCCAATATTAGGGCGTGGATAGTTACAGACTTGCCCGAGCCGGTAGTGCCAGCAATCAGCAAGTGAGGCATCTTAGCAATATCTGCGAACTGCACATTTCCGGCAATATTTTTTCCGAGTGCGACCAAAAGTGATTTGTCGGAAGTTTTAAAATTTTCGTCTTCCAGGATGCTACCTAGACGCACCGTCGTTTTAACAGAATTAGGTACCTCAATACCCACCAATGACTTGCCAGGAATGGGAGCTTCTACTCTAAGCGGATGAGCGGCCAGTGCAAGCGAGAGATCGTTCTGAAGCGTGACTATTTTTGACAACTTAACACCTTCTGCTGGCTTGAGAGCGTATCGAGTGATTGATGGACCAATAGAGATCTCGTCCATCTCCACTTCAATACCAAAGTTCGAGAGTGTGCGTTTGATAATATTTGAATTTGCTTTTATATCCCCCGCGGCTGGTTTGCCAGAATCTCTCCCCAATAGCTCAAGTGGTGGTGCAACATAAGGTAATCTGTCCGCTCGCACAATGGGCACAAACTCTTCCTGGTCAAATTTTTTCCTACCAAATATTTTCTCTTGCAGACTAGGTACTGGAATAGGTTCTAGTTTAGTTTCATTACTTGATTCCTCTTCATCAGTGTCGGCATCCTGATCCTCGATTAGGCCTAACTTTTCTTGCTCAATTTCTTTTTTGCGACGTAATTTTTCCCAGAGGCTACCAAGCGAGAAGCTTGTTTCGAAAACAAGAATGAGCGATATGCACAATAGTGAAATGAAGATTATCCAACTAGCAGTGCCAAAAAGCTTGTTTACAAAAGTGGCCACGGCCCAACCCACAACACCCGCTCTATTATTGGCGAAACCTAATTCGATCAACCCTAATCCAGACAAAAGAAAAAGACTCATGCCAAGCCAGCGCCAACCTACAATTTTTTGCTCTGAAGGACGCAGGAAGGAGATAGACATTAAAAGACATATAATAGGAGCCAGATAATAACCTGTGCCGAATAGATAGTGCAATATCCTGTATATGTACTCACCAACAGGCCCGGCTAACTCCCTCGACGAAAGAATGAGTAGGATGGATAGAGCTAGGAGGGTTATGGCCAATATCGTGTGCTTAACACCGTCTTTTATGCCTGTATTAATTTTACGAATGACCTTATTATCTTTTTTATTTTCGTCCTTGAACTTTTTCACCACTTAATTGTAACAGATATAAGCAATATTTTAAGCCTATAAACAAGGAGTTTACATTAGGACTCCGGTGGGCGTATAATTGACCTTAATGGTTACGCAAAGAGACAATGCAAAGGACGAGCTAGCCGAATCTATCACGCATAA
>JBBTXQ010000018.1:0-58776 GCA_038062165.1 Patescibacteria group bacterium | reverse complement strand
AAGTTCGCTCAAGACCTTGTTTACCTCACTTGCTAGATTCTTGTAATCATCAATGATGGCGTGGAAATCATCGGCGCTTATTTTGAAAATCTTGAATGGCATGCCCAATTTGTCGGCAATAATAGAGATGGCATTATGAGCCTCGGTATTCTCGGTATCTACCATGCCCACTTCAAGGGCAGAATCTTTGATACCGATTGGCACGAACTTATAATAATCCGCTGATTCTTGCGGAATGTACTTGAGAATATCCGGTGAGACCTTCTTACCCGAGAGATCCCTTACCGGTATCTCACGAGCATCACTGCGAGGTTCCTGTGCTTGAGGCATTTTGAAATGTGGCTAAATCACGCTCTAAAAGATTGATTGGCCTAAAGGGGTTAGGTCGGCCCACTGGTTCAGGAGTAAGCTCGAGACTAAAATCAATGAGGTTGGTGAAAGCTTCTGTGGAAAGGAATGAGCCATCGAGCGAAACACTTTCAAGATTCTTGAGTACTCGCAAAAATTCGCTATTATCCCCTCCTCCAACACTAGAATCGAAGTTCTCTCGCACAAGACCGGTTGTGGGCGAAGACTCTTCGTCTCCCTTCAAATAGTTGAAGCCGACAAAAGCCAACAAAAGTGCGACTAAAACCATGATAATTTTGGCGGGGTTAGACATATTTATTTGTCTTGCAACCAATAAGTTCTAAGTGAAATAGAGAAATCATAGAGATCCACATCGCGTGAACTGAAAGTAAGATCGGTGATATCAACAATGCGCAAGCTCTTGCCCAGATCCGCCAAGAAAAGTTTGAGAGAATCGTAACTGCCACTAACCGCAAATCGTATATCAAGATGCTCCGGCCCGTCGCCCACGATAGTGCCGGCGGCAGGATTCTCTACCACGCTCACTGTCTGTCCGATTTCAATATCTTTAAGGGCCATGCCATAAGTGCGGGCCATGCCATTAATGTCTATCACAAGGCGCACGTTATCCACGTGTGAAGGTACCATTTTGTTCAAGCGCGTTAGATCAGAACTTGAGAAGGAATTGTATCGCTCTTGCAAGGTCTCACGCACCGATTGGATCTTCTTGGCGCTATCGAGAGCTTGCTCAAGACTTGTGCGTTTGGCCACTAAGGGATCCGTGGCTTGAAGAGTACTCTTGGTGGGACCGAAAAAGATAGCCACGGCCGCTACGATTGCAATTAATGGTATTAGTGCGCGCATATGTTTATATTCCCTCCAATGGTGAGCCAGTCTTGGGAGCGTAAGAAACTAAGCTTGTATCAATATTAAATGAAACATCAAACGTCACCTTGCCACCTTGTTCGACCCCAAAGTTTGAAAATATAGGATTCATAATTTTATCTTCCTTGCTGTATTCAAGTGCCTGCAGTGCGACAGAAGGGAAATCAAGAGCCTCACCGGATATCTTGACTGCGGCGGCCGCTCCGTTATTGATATAAGAAAAATGGGTATAGCGCACCGTTTTAAGCGTCACCCGATCAAGCATTACAAAAAGGGGGGTAAGATCAGAGTGAGCATCCATAAGATCCTCAGCCGAGTTCAAGCGACGATCAAGATTCTCGAAAACTTTAAGTAATGCCGGGTCAAAAGATTCCTTGGCTTGCGTTAAATAAGCCTCAAGATTATGCACATCTTTCTCAACCAATGAGTTATAACTATAAGCGGCCAACCAACCCAAGAGTGATATTAAAAAAATAGTAAGACCGAGAAACATCAAGAAGCCCAATCCTTCCCTCTTGGGCGGTCGGACCGCAAGGGAAGTTTTAGGAATGAAAGAAGTGCGTACCCCCGTGTTTGTCCCCAATGATGTTCCTGGAATATCCATGCTATCAACATTCTAACACTATAAAAATATCTTCAAAACAACTTATACCCAGATAATCTAAGTGCCGAAGAGCTGATGGTGCGTGCCAATGTCTGTGAAAATAATAAGATCAGGATTTATTTGCTTAAAAATTGCTCGATAGTCACCGGTTACGTTTATGCTTCTTGACCCGGCAAACGGTGGGTTAAGTGGATGGTTCTCTAAAAGAGGGTGGGTCTGATTATCAATAAACATCAGCCACCTTTCTTCAAACTTTTGTCTTACCTTCGGGGATAATTTAGTGAATTGCTTATCAAAACCGCGCTCAGTAATAAATCTCATAGAGAATTGAGGTGTTTAAACAGTTCTTCCGGTGTATTAAAAATAGGTGACAAATTTTTACCTTCGGCAATATTTCGCTCGGCAATCAATAGCCGCTTGGCGGTTGCCTTATTAGGGGTAAGCCCTTCCTCAAAAATTACCCTGCGTTCACGAATAAATTGACGCAAATAGTTATTCATCACTGTACCCAAAGGCAAACCGAGACGAGCCGCAATTTGGCTTGCCTGTTTCTTAACAACCGGATCAGTTTTTATATTTATAACTGTCTTCTCCATATCCTGCAGTATATACCCAGTATACAAGAAGTCAACTTGTACCCAACTATTTACTTCGGGGTGGGGTAGGAATAGACTGTCTACGGAAGGAGGACTGCAGATGGGCCTAAAGGAAAAGATTGCCGCCATCACAACCGCTACACTTGTGGAGTTCGATTACACCACAATGGCATCGACGGGTGATGTGTTCCTTGAGCCAAAGATGGTTACTGGACAAGGCATTCTGTTCGAAAATCAGTTTGAAAAGTGGAGATTCCTTTTTCTCCCAGGCGATGCGAATAACTTGCCCGGACACTTGTTCAAGATCGAGAGTAGGGATGCATCGGGTGTCCCGACCTGCACCAATCCGCCTTGTGGCTTCCCTATCCCCGAGAGCCCATTGCGACCGATCAAGGAAGTAGATTCACCCAAGAACATCTCTATCCCAGAACTCTTCACCTGGCAAGAACTTCTACGCAACAGGTTCTATGATTGCCTGAGATTGATGAAGTGACGCACAAACCCCGAAGGCCTGGCCTTCGGGGTTCTCCTAACATGTCAAACCTACACTTCTTCGAGTTCGTGGAGCGCGAGGCCGATCGCCACGGCGAATTCGGGGCCGGCTTGAGTTAGGATATCGGTCAAGAATGCTGGCGCTTCTATTCTTGTGAATGGGGCACCTAATGTTACTTCGGCTTGGAAATGTTTCTGGGCTATCTGAACGAAGCCTTGCATAACAGCTCCGCCACCAGTGCAAACAATCTTATTAATAAGTCGCGCGTGTGCTTTTTGATATTCCTCAATGACAGCGTTCGCTTCAAATAAGATGTAATCGAGGATTGAACCGGCACTGGCCTGCTCGGCCAAGCCTTCTTTGCGCTTCTTTTTTTCAGCATCAGCAAAAGGGATGCCGCTTGCTGTGGCTATAGCCACTGTCACATCTTGCGCGCCCTTATTGATCACGTGCGAAACTCTTACCACCCCATAATCAATTATCGTGAGCTTGCTTGTTCCAGCCCCCACGTCAAGAATAGCCATGGCTGAAATATCGCGTGAGAGCACTGACCTGATTGAACTAAATGTTTCTATTTCATATGTGCGAGCGTCAAGGCCCATGCCAGCAACTACGTCTTGCTGTTTCTTGACTGCCGCTTTATGAATAGCCACTAGTAAAATTTCTGTCTTGCTAGACATGTTTGGCTGTCCCGAAGCATCTGGACTCACCATTTCTGGAGTTTGAAAATCTTTCTTCGGAATGGCCCACCAATCAAGTGTCACTTCCGAGATCGGCACCGGAATATGTTTGCGCGCCTCTATTGGCACCATTCGATTGATCTGCTCGTCTTTTGACGAGGGCAGTTCTATGACCTTCAAAAGAGAAGAGCGTAAGGGCAAAGCCACAGCCGCGATCTTGGCGGTCACGTTCGCTTCTCTGAACAAATCCTTCATCGCTTCTATCGTCTTCTCGGTGGAGAGAATCGTGGCTTGACCAATTGATAACTCGGCATAGGGACCTAAACTTAATTCACCATACGTTTCCAATATTGCCTTGCCTTTCTTTTTTTTAAGTTGAACTACTTTAATGGATGACGAGCCAATATCAATTCCAAGCACACTCTGTTCTTTAGACAAGAAACTTCCAAATAATTTGCCGACCGAAAAGTTCTCTAGCATAGATATGACATAATTATAACATGATCCGACTCTTAAACACCTTCCTTGATATCCTCTTTCCAGAATCATGTCTCTCCTGCCACAATGGCTCTCTTCCCTTGTGTGAAGAGTGTATATACGAGATTCCGCCGGCTTATGATCATGAAGATAACCCGAGATCTTGCTTCTCCTACGCGCATCCAACCATGCGCAAGGCAATCAAGATGCTCAAGTATAGACATGCCAAACGTCTTGCCCCCATTCTGGGTAAGCATTTATCTGAATTTATTTTAGAAGATTTGAGTGAAAGGGGGATTTTCGAGAGGATCGAGAACCCAATAATCATCCCCGCGCCTATGTCGCATAAACGTTTGCAACAAAGGGGCTTCAATCAAGCAGAATTATTGGCAGAAATTGTATCGGAGCGCACTGGCTTCCAGCTCATTGCAAACTTGCTAATAAAAACCAGACACACTGTACCCCAAGTCTCACTTAAAAATAAACGCGAAAGATTAACTAATCTTAATAATGCTTTTGCAATAAATATAGACGGCACAGAAAATAATCTTGAGCCAATCAAGAAGCGAAATATAATCTTGATAGATGACGTGTACACAACAGGAGCCACATCACGCGAAATCACAAGAATACTCAGGAAGTCAGGAGCTAAAAAAGTTCTCACCTATACCCTTGCCCATTAGTCCAAACCCGACGGTTTCACCGCCGGGTTTGCTGTTTTCTCTACTCCTTCAGATTACGTGGGTTATGGCAACGTAGTACTTGCTGTATTTGAGAATAGTGAGTAACCGAAGAAATTGTAAGCTCTCACTTTGTAATACCAGGTACCCGATCCTGGAGCCACATCGAGGTAACTCTTAATGTTAGCGCTTGTGGTGGCAAGAGACGAGAAATTAACAGCATCTGAACTTCTCCAAATATTGAAGTTAAGCTCGTTGTGTGAATTATCCAACCAACTTAAGGCAACATTTGAAGTAGAACTTGCGGTAGCACCCAACCCAGATGGCGATGGTGGGACACCGGGTGAAGTTGTGGAGGCGGTATTGGAATAAGCGGAGTACCCAGCACCATTGAAGGCACGCACTCTATAGTGATAAGTTGTATTTTCTGCCACAGTGAAGTCGTCGTAATCAACTATATTGAGAGTGGTTGTGGCAAGCGATGTCCAATTGGGCAGACTTGCTAGTTTGCGTTCAATATTGAAGCCGTCTTCATTGCTAGAATTATCCGTCCAACGCAAGCGAATCGATATACTCGTGGTGGCCGTTGTGCCAGTAAGACTTGTGGGTTGGAGCGGAGTGGAGATAGTAGTGGCTGAAGCAGTGTTAGAGTAACCAGAATTCCCAATATCGTTATGCGCCCTAATTCTGTAATAATAAGTTGTCCCCGGAAGTACACTGTCGTCAGCATAGTCAACCGCGTTTATGCTAGTGGTGGCAATATTAGAGTAATTCACTGCATCTATACTGCGCTCGATCAAGAACGCACTCTCATTGCTTGAGTTATCTACCCATTCTAGAGTTATTCTCAATTCAGTTGCTGAAGCAGTGGCCGAGAGACTCGATGGAGCAATAGGCGCTGTGCCACTTGTGGCAGAAGCAGTGTTGGAATAAGCAGAGTAAGTAGGCAAATTGAAGGCCCGTACGCGGTAGTAATAAGTTGTATTTTCTGCAATAGCCACATCAGAATAAGCAATCGTGTTTGAGCTTGTAGTAGCAACGTTGGTGTAATTTAGATCATCAGTACTGCGCTCAATCAAGAAACCCGATTCATTTGAAGAATTGTCTGCCCACGAGAGATCAATGTTTAGGGTTGTGGTAGCGGCTATGGCAGAGAGTGAAGTTGGAGCTGGGATGATTAGATTAGTCGTGGTGGTAGCAGTATTGGTGTAAGCAGAGTTTGCTCCAGAGTTATATGCTCGCACGCGGTGATAGTAAGTTGTCCCAGAGAGAAGCCCGGCATCGTCATATGAGACAACATTGCTTGTAGTGGTGGCGATATTAGTAAAATTGATTGAATCAGTACTCCTTTCTACCAAGAACCCAGTTTCATTTGTTGAGTTGTCAGTCCAATCAAGACGAACGGCTGTAGCCGTGGTCGAGGCAGTCCCAATCAGAGAACTTGGAGCCAAAAGTGGCGTGTAGGTTATTTGCGAGGAAATGCGACCAAGACGAGCGCCCTTGGTGCTGGTGGCAAGCACTGCGCCAATTTCAAGACTTGTGCTGGATGCTTTAATTGTGCCAAGACCACTGAAACTTGTAGTTGCAAGTTCGACAGGCTTAGTTCCCGTGAGAGCGTAATTGCCAGCGTCGGCACCATTAACACCATTTAACCTGTAAAAAACATTCATACTAGAAGATCTTCCCCCATTACTGTTACGTGAAGCACAAGGTTTAATATCAATTTGAGTGATCGTTGCTCCGTTTGGAATAGAAGATAAATTTACATTGTATGAATCTCTCTGGCCCACAGTATTGGTATAATTGTAATCAGTCAAACCATTGCAAGTGGTCTCGTCTACCATCACGTAATGGCTGGAACCAGATTTAGGTGTCCACTGAAGGTACGTACCGTCGGAAATAGGAAGTAAATTGCTACTAATGTTGGCCCCTGCGAAACCAGCGAACAGAACAACTCCCAAAACAACTGTGCCGATCAAAAAATTCTTATTTCTCATTTTTTATTTCTAATCATTAATGTGACTAACTTTATACTTCTTATTATACGCGCGCAAGTTGACATTAAAGCCTTAGTGTTTAGAATGCAGACAGAGGAGGTCTGAAATGGCCAAAATACAAATGGGATCGAGCATTACTTGATTGAGCAACTCGGAGAAGGACTCTGTAAGGAGTGCTGGCCGGAGTTTGCCCTTGCCGAGCCGTGGCTCGGGGGCGTGGCTTATGACAAACTGGCGGAGGCCATGCTGGCTGGCAGAATTTGGTCACGCACGGCATGGATGGGTATGGAGAATTCACTCACCTGCGGGTGGCGCTTGAAGCATTTGCAGTCACTTGCTTGGGAAACGAGAAGAGGAGTTGGTGCTTCGTGGGCTGAACTTCTCAAACTCGTTGGTGGTGGGTTAGCACCAAGATTGCTCAACATTAAAAAGTTAATATGAAACAAACCCGTGAGAGGGTCGACCTCTCACGGGGTTTATTTTGCGCTCTTAAGATAGTCTCTGAAGGCTTTGATTTCAGCCTTGAAGAAACGGATGTCGATAACCTGGACATCTGGGTCGAGGGGCTCGAAGTTGCTGACTGCTCTATCTGCACTCGTTTCGGGCGTAGCGGTTGGGGTTATAGTCGTAACAACAATGTTCTGTCGGCGCAAAACCTCTTTCCGCTTTTTTGATTCCTTCTCGATCACGAGATCACGGGCGCAACTGTTGCAGTGTACTCCGTCGGCAGAACCTCTCATTAGATCATCTGAATAAAGAAGAAGACCTATTTCGCAGCGCCTGCAAATTTTATTGGCCAAAGTTCACCTCCAGCACTAACTTACACTTACCGGTTAACTAAGTCAAATAAAAGTTACAAAAAGGTGTTTCTTATTGTTGTAGATTGCGGGCGATGATTGGGTATATATCAAGCAGGGCAATCAAGAGCGAGAGAACTAGTGGCCCGGCGATGAAGCCTATCGGACCAAAAAACTGTAAACCGCCCAACACTGAAATTAAAATTAAAAACGAATGAATCTTGACTCCCCTGCCCATGAGTTTGGGCCCCAAGAAATTATCAACGAGACCCACCGCAAGCATACCCCAAATAAGTAAACCCACCCCATTAACTAAACCAGAACTGATGAGCAAGAAAATGGCCGCGGGAAAAACTATCAAAGCTGTGCCAATCCCGGGCACAAGTGCCGAGACAGCTGTGAGGCCGCCCCAGAGAATGGGTTGTGGTAGACTGAATAAGAGATAGCCCATTGTTGCAATTACACCCTGGATCACAGCAAGTACTAATGCGCCGCGCACTACAGAATTAACAGTCAAACGCATTTTATCGAATATTTGCACATCTAGTTTGTCGGCCACGGGTGAGAGTTTGATAATATATTCTTTCAACTTCTGACCATCTTTCAAAAGCGAGAAGAAACCCAAGAGAGAAATGAAGAGGGTAAGCGTGATACTTGCCACTGATGCAAAGATGCCGCCAACGTGTGCAATGATCCAGTTGGCCACTGGCAGAGCATAGTCGCGCACAGGTAAATCATTGCCACTGTCGGGAATATTGATTCCGATGCGAGAAAATGTGTCCCGAGCGTAATCAAAGAAGCTATCAACTCTTCCGGGCTCTGTTACTTTCTCACTTAAGTCAATCACATCCCCCACCATCTGTCCGGCCAAAAAGCCAAGCGGTACAAGGATCACTAGCACTACGCCCAAGATTGTCAAGAGAGCGGCTAAAGATTCGCGACCTCGAGTGATCTCGCGCAAAATAAATTCATAAGCCGGCCGGAACAAAACAGCGAGCACAACGGCAAGTAATATAGCAGATAAAAATGGCAGGGCGATAAAAACGAAAAGAGTGGCCACCAGAAGCAAAATCAAAACATAAAAGTAATTCTGTATCTTGGTATCTTGCATTTATATATTATACACATATTGCATAGACGGAGACGATGTCCGGAACTTCGAAGATCTTGATAAAAGTATACAGGAATTACGAGCTATGTTCAAGCAACATCCGCAATGGTTTGAGGTGCCAAAACCGAAGTCGGATAAGGGGCGAAATGCCGTGGATTATTCAATTAACTCTTATAGCAGAGGGTTAATCGAGTCAATATAGACATCGGGTTTCATTTTTAAGTCACTATATGCTCGCTGAATACGGCAAAGATTTTATATAATCTTCCATAAATTTCCAATTGGGATTCCCTTCTTTGTCTGTTGGAAGTTTAATTTTTAACATCTTTAGTCGGTCAAGACTTAAAGTTCTTCCATAAGCAAACCGGAATCTATCTTTACGAATAATTGTGTTCAGAAAAATAGCTAAAAATGGATTTAGTGTAAAATTCTTTGGTTCTAAAATAGCGATATTCTGGGATACACAAAAAGGATCTGTTTGATAACTTGACTTAAGCTCATTGCCAACCATTGGGACTGTAATGCACCCACCTCGATAAACTTCAAAGCTTCCATCATTTATAACCTTTGCGGTAATACCATTATTCTCTTCAGTACGACCAACATAATTTATGCCGTCCTCTGACTCCTCAAGTTTGTTTAAATCGATACTTTTTCCGATTTTTGGATTATTAAACAAATCTTGATATGTAAACCAGTTAAATTGCCCCAAATTTAATTTGACCTCCCGATTATTTCCGGAAAGTTCTCTGACTAAAGCAAAATCACCGTTCCTTATCAAAAAAGCAAGATACCGTCTTCCAGATTCAATAAACTCTTGATCAGACAAATTTAAGTAATCAGTTTCTAGGTAAGCTTCCACACACCATTCATCTGTTTGGCTAACTTTTTTTCTTACTGATTTTCCAGGTGTTTCTTTTTTATTACTAAAATTAACTAACCATTCATTTTTTATGGTTTTCCATAGCTTATCATTCTTGGGAATTCTGCCTTGCACCCTATCTTTTTTGAATCCATCATCTTTCCAATATCCGAACCAACTTTCATGATGTGGGTCACCCTCATGTGGTACATGTGCAGTAAAAACCATAATGCAAGTGACGACTCCGACGGGATAAAACAAGTCATCCGGCATACTCATAACAGCCTCAAGACGGTGATTTTTCAAAAGCTTTTCTCTCATTGGGTTCTTTGTGTCGATAGCAAGTTGCATCGGCACAATCGCAATGCCTGTGCCTTTTGTTTTTAATAAATCAAGCATTTGAATAATAAAATGCCACTCTGAAACATCCTCGCCTTTTTGTGAATAAGGAGGATTGATAAAACCCGTATCTGCTTTTTCTCTTACTTTTTCAATAATGTTCTGATCTCTCAAACCATCACCCTGATAAAGGTTGGTTTTTCCGTCACCACGCAGAATCATATTAGAGACAGCAAGAGCAAACATCTGAGGCTCCTGTTCGATGCCGATGAGTGAGTTTTCAAGTATCCTTCGTTTTTCATCTGCATCGACATCTCGAGTCATTTTTTTCATGGCCGATATAAGAAATCCAGCGGTTCCGGCACAAATATCAAGTACTACAGAGTTTTTATTGACTTTTGTAATATCTGCAAAAAGATCAGTAATATGTTTAGGAGTAAGAACTATACCAAGTCCCTGTTTATCACCACCAGTATATCGAATAAATTCACCATAAAAATTACCGATGATATCAAAATCATAGTGGTTTTCTGTAAAAGGTTTAACATGGAGATGTAATTCCTGAATCACATGCTTTAGGGGTGATTCGTTCTTTTTTATGTCAATTTTATGTAATTCTGGATGATGCTCGATAAAACTAAAAGCGTTAATGACCGCTTTTTTCTTTGACTCTTGGTTTTCTCCAAGCTGGACACTATCAATAACATCTTTTATTGCTTGAAATGTCTTTCTTGCTAGATCTTCGCCTTCATAGGCAATGTATGCCTTCTCAAAACCCTTTTCCATGAGCGCAAGCAATACACCGCTCACTAAAAGTGGCTTTTGAGCTTCAGTTACTTTTGCGTAATCACGCAAGTAATCATGCAATTCACGGGAAAATTTCATCAAATCTGTATGACGTGTTTTTGCCATGACGGGGTCAAATTTCGCTCTTTCGATGTACCTACCCCAATTTAATATCTTTTGAATCTTTTGATTATTTTCATCCAACAAATCTGTATAAATAGATGAATTTTTAGGATATAAATAGGTACTGATTTTTGAATCATCTTCATTTTCTCCACTTATGCCAATTGCAATGACATTAAATGTCCGAGCCAGATGACTTCCGTACAAAAGTGCACCATCAACGGCATAGTCTTTATATAGATCCCTATTTTTTGATTCGTGATATTTTGTATCTGCCTTACACTCAATGATCATCAGAAAATCGTTGTCATCCTTTTTACGAATTATAAACTCTGGTTTCCCTAGACCTGCACCCGATTTACTAGCACCCTTTAGAAGTTTTTGAATTATAGGGTTATCACTTTTTTGTTCCTCTACAATAAAATCACTGTTATCAAAGATACCAGCCTTGGTCAGAAGTTTACGAGATAAATTTTCAGTTTTTTTCTCGTTTTTTGACATACAGTAATTATAGCAACAATGATCCACTGGAAACAGGGGAAAGTTTAACATCTCGTATAAAACCCTCATTTCACTTCGGTTCGAACTTGGACATCTGGCGGAGGCGGCTGGATTCGAACCAGCGGAGGAGTTTTACCCCCTCAACACGTTAGCACCGTGCCGCTTTAGACCACTCAGCCACGCCTCCCCACCAACTTCTTGAAACTATAAACTACCATATAGATGTTATCATAGCTACTCTATGCAAGAAATCAGAGTCGTCTTAGTTGACGAGAGTGACAAGGAGATAGGGACGGAAGAGAAACTTGCGGCACACAAAAAGGGGCTCTTGCACAGAGCTTTCTCTATTTTTGTAATTAATAGCAAGGGCGAGATGCTTATTCAACGTCGGGCGATGAGCAAGTATCATTCGGGGGGACTTTGGTCTAATGCTTGTTGCTCTCATCCACATCCAAACGAGAAATTACAAGAAGCCACCCACCGGCGATTAGAAGAGGAAATGGGTTTCGATTGTGACTTGAAAGAAAAATTTTCTTTTATATACAAAACCAATTTTGAAAATGGTTTGGTTGAGCACGAGTTCTTACACATATTCATCGGCACTTGGGACGCCACACCCAAGGTCGATCCAGAAGAAGCTGATGAGTGGGCTTGGATAGATATGGCTAAACTACAAGCCGATTTGGCAACCCACCCGGAGAAATACACATATTGGTTCAAACTTGCCCTTCCCAAAATCATCTTGGGTATATAATTTAGCTATGAGTACATATCAAAAAGTTTCGCTTCTATTATTAAGACTAGGTGCTGGTTGGCTCATGCTTTACGCTGGCATTACCAAAGTGCTTGATCCCAGTTGGACAGCGGCAGGTTATATTAGTTCGGCCAAGAACTTCATCTGGTTTTTCAAGCTAGTCTCGTCACCATTCCTTATTAGCATCACTAATTTCGTGAATGAGTGGGGTCTCACGCTCTTAGGTATCTCGCTTATCTTGGGAATTTTTGTGAAATATTCCGCCCCCTTGGGCGCGTTGCTCATGTTGCTCTACTATCTGGTCTTGCCATTTCCGATGCCCAATGCCCACGCCTACATAATAGACGAACACATCATCTACATATTCGTACTTCTCGTGTTAGCCGCCTCAGACTCTGGTAGAATCTGGGGGCTTGACTCCAAACGATAAACTAGAAAATCACTTCCGACTCAAAGACGCGCAGAGGCGGGGGCTTAAGAAGCTGGGGCTCTTGACTGTTCATGATTTGTTGCACCACTTCCCTGCTCGCTACGCATCGCACGAGGAGAGCGTGATAGCCAAGGTAGTATCGCAAGGCACACGCAAGGGTTGGCATAAGCGCGTCGCAATTGCCGAGATGACGCTTGAGGATATCTCGGGCAAGAAAGTTAAAGCAATTTGGTTTAGTCAGGCTTATATGGCCAAAAAGTTCGCTGAAGGCGCTCTTGTTAGGCTATCTGGAAAATCTAAAGAGTACAAAGGCTCACGAAGTTTCACTAATCCCGCAATAGAACTTGCCAGTGATACTGATTTATCTGGTCCTCTATTCAGTTCCCAGTTACCGGGTAACCGGGGGTTACCCGGTAACTTAGTTCCCGTCTACCCTGAATCCCGTGGCATCTCAAGCCTCTGGCTCACTTATGCGATTCAAAAAGTTCTCAAATCTGGGATTGTAGAGCAACATAGACATAGGGATCCGATCCCTACAGATATTCTGACGAAGTACAAATTACCGTCGCTTGCTCACTCACTCATATATATACATAGCCCCAAGCGAGAGAGTGACGCGCGGGCGGCCAGGAAGCGCTTCTCGTTTCAAGAAATTTTCTTCATTCAGATTGCAAGGCAGAAGGCGCGCAACGAATACGAAACGGCTGGGGCATACAAGATATCGAGCAAGGACAAGTTAGAAGTCCCCTTCAGGCCCACCCAAGCACAGAACTGGGCCCTTGAAATTATCTTAAATGACATGGGTAGAGCGCACCCCATGATGCGCTTACTTGAAGGCGATGTCGGTTCGGGCAAAACTTATGTTGCCGCGGCGGCGGCACATGCTGTAATTCAAAATAATTTGCAGGTCGCCTATATGGCCCCCACAGAGATCCTGGCCAAGCAGCATTTCGAAAGCTTCATTTCACTCCTATCTCCCCCTTCCCCCTCTTATGGTAAGAGGGGGATCGAGGGGGCGATACAGATAGGCCTGCTCACGGGCAGTGAATGTCGCAAGTTTCCCTCAAAAATTAACCACCCCTCGATTACGCTCGGAGCAGGCACTCACATATCGCGCACACAATTACTCAAATGGATTGCTGACGGCTCGATGAGCATCGTGATTGGCACACACGCCCTCATTCAGGAATCTGTTAAGTTCAAAAAGTTGGCCCTATCAATCATCGACGAACAGCACCGCTTCGGAGTAGAGCAACGAGCCTTGCTCGTTGCTCGCGGAAGAAACGCGGACCAAACGCTGAACAATGCGGAAGGGAGACAAAACAAAGAAAAGACGGAGTTGTTGTACGAACAACTTACGTACAAAATACGTGGTGCGGCATTCGAGGTTCGCAAAACACTTGGAGGTGGTCACCCGGAGGTTGTCTATCAACGAGCACTAGAGGAAGAATTCCGACGGATCGGTCTTCAGTTTGCTAGAGAAAAAAGAATTGATATTTACTATAAGGAGAAGAAGATTGGGTTGTATCAACCTGATTTTCTTGTCGAGGATTCAGTAATAGTTGAGCTCAAGGCTCTCCCATTTTTAGGTGATACAGTAGCGTCTCAAACATGGAAATACCTTAAAGGATCACAATATAAACTGGCCCTCATAGTCAATTTCGGCCCCACACAATTAGATATAAAACGTTTGGTTTACGACGAAGCCCGTTCCCCGTCCGCGTCAATTCCGCATAGTTCCGCGTTTGTTCCGCATCTCTTATCTATGACGGCTACGCCTATCCCGCGCACACTCGCCTTCACAATTTATGGAGATCTGGATTTGACTCTACTTGATGAGTCGCCACCCGGCCGCAAACCAATTATCACTAAAATAGTTCAACCAAAAGAGAGAGCAAATGTGTACGAGCATATCAGGCGCGAAATAAAATCTGGCCGACAAGCATACGTAATCTGCCCCAGAATAAGCGAGCCCGATCCAGAAAAAGAACTTGCGCTCGAAACTAAAGACGTCATGAGCGAGACAGAGAAATTGGGCCTAAACATTTTTCCAGAATTGGTTGTAGCTTCGCTACATGGAAAAATGTCGGCTAAAGAAAAAGATGAGATCATGAGCGAATTTGCCAACAACGAAATAAACATTCTGGTGGCGACAAGTGTGATCGAAGTGGGCGTGAACGTACCCAACGCCACAATAATTATCATAGAAGGGGCAGAGAGATTCGGCTTAGCCCAGTTGCACCAATTAAGAGGGCGGGTGTTGCGCTCAAGTTATCAGGCACATTGCTATCTCTTCCCCTCGACTACGCTCGGGGCAGGTACCACATCGGCACGTTTGAAGGCTATCGAAAAAGCAAAATCAGGATTTGATCTGGCCGAAGAAGATCTCAAACTGCGCGGCCCGGGTTCACTTGTTGGCATCAAACAGTCTGGCATCTCTGACGTGGGCATGGAAGCATTGCTAAATCTGAAAATGGTAGAAGCGGCAAGAACCGAAGCCCGCGCGATCCTCGAATCTGATCCCGCGCTTGCAAATCACCCACTCCTTGCCGAGCGTCTCATCTCACAGAACCACCATTTCGAATAGTGGATAAGGGACTATGGAAACCACGAAATTACTGTATGATATATATACTTTAATAATTTATTTAAATTCGCATGAATAAAGATACACTAATTTCGATTCTGACTCTTGTAGTTACAATCGCTATTCTCGTTATCCTCGTTCAATACACTCGATCAAAGGTTGAGCTAAGTGATACGAATGCATATATAGAGAACATAGTGCAGACATCCGGGCTGAAAAAAATTGATTGTGAAGTCTGTAGGACTGGTTGCAGAAACACCGGCAATCCGGAGGTCTGCGCCTTCTGCAAAGAGAATGGTTGTAGTGGCAACTAACAAAAAAGAGTCCGAGTTTGGCTAATGGGCGTGCCTGGGCTCGAACCAGGGACCGCGGAGGTATAAGCTCCGTGCTCTACCAACTGAGCTACACGCCCATAAAGTGATCTTTCAACACCTGTAACCCCATCATAATCTTCCTCATCAAACCCGCGTTGCTAATCATAACATTACGGGTACCGTGACCAAAACCTCCCTTGTAAGTAAGTGATTTAAACGTAGCTTTCTTAATATACGGCCTACGAAATTGTCGAATAGGTAGCCCATGGAGTTCGGGATACTCACTTCAATTAAATGTCACTCTCAACATAAAGATGGCTGCGACAATGACACCGGTAAGTAAGAAGAAAATGTTTGCCGTAATCCAAACCTTAGTACGCCATCTGGAGATAAATAAAAAGTTGTCTTTGAACTCCTTCATGAAAGTGTTCACTCTGTTGTCAACGAGAGGAGAAACGGCAGGTATCTCCGGAGCAATGTTGGGTGAACTCTCTTTATAAAATTTAAATAGATCACGTCTGGTGATTACTCCCAGGAGTCGTCTTGCTTCTGTCACTATGGAGGTAGGATTAACTCCGTGTATGGCACTAAGATACATGATGGCTCTATCTACTGACTCCCCTTCGTAGAGGAGGGGTGGTTCGGTGTTCATAACGTCAGAGACTTTGAGCGAGAGCAGTCTGTCTATCTCCCTTTTTACGAACTTCTTATCTTTGCGATATAGGTCAAATTCTTTAAAGAGCACGAGTAGTGTGGGCAAGTGAATGTTCGTCTTCTTGGCCACCAGATTGCCTTGAGTGACAAGCCCCACAAGAGTACCGTGCTCGTCAATCACGGGCAACCCTTCAAAGCCGTGCGTGAAAAGACGCTCGGCCGCAACCACAATAGAATCCGTTAGCAAAACGGTCACCACATCCGTGGTCATTATGTCAGTTACCTTCATCTTTCTATTATAGCGAATTAAGAAAGATTAACCATAAAGATAAAAGAAAAGATCGGCTCAATTGATTGATCCGACCTTTTCTCAAGTACTGATCTACCTTCCTTTTATTTTACTGTCACCACCTTGTCATCATACGCGTAACCATAACTGGTGTCATACACCGCATAGCGCAGAACGTAAGTTCCGGGGGCAGAAAACTTAGCGGCAAAGGTGGTGTCAAACGAAGGGTAATATGCTTTAGTAAACTTCCTTGTCGTGCAGGATTCTCCGTAGTTTGCTCCTGTGGTACAGCGCCAAAAACTCCCGGTAAACGTCACTGCTCCAGGACCTGATATTTTGGTCCAGCCACCGATAGTCCCGATGTTGTCATTGCAATATCCAGCGGGCTTTCCCAGGCAACGTTTAGTCACATAGCTATGCTTGCTCAAGCGTATTGCCTTGTTTGTTCGAGCAGATTGATCTTTCCCAGCATCTATTTTTATATCAGGATTTGCGGATGCTTTCTGATCGGTTGCCACGCTCTTATCCAGGACCGTTACCGTAATGTCTTTGGTAACAATTTCCGGAGGGAGTTTGAGGGTAGGATAGATTGGACAAGTATTGTTGGAGCAAAGATATCTTGTGGGTGGCCGTGTTTTGTCTATGGGAGTTCTCCACAACGTATAAGTGTACCTCAATACGTAGTCGCCGGGAGCTGTAAATATTGCCAGATATTGTGTGCCAAAAGACACACGCCCATCGCCCTTAATCCGAGAACCTGCAACCGGAATGCCCCCATTAGCCTGTATCATTGCTTGAGAAGGACCACTGACCATGGTTAATCTCATTCCCGCGGCAGACTCTCCCTGATACGAACCCGGTGTTTTCGTAGCCCATTGCGCGACCGGGGTTATATTACTACCCACAAGTATGGTTGGAGCGTCGATATATATGGGATCTGAAGGGACAATTACATCTATTTCAAAGCTCGGTTTAACACTTGTGGTATTTATAACTTCCGCGGCAAGATCTTCTGAATCTAGACCTTCTTCCAACGGAATGAATTCTGCACCACTAGTATCCCCTGCATCCATAAAATTACTTACATCGAGGGGCTCATCGTACATATAAGGATTACCGGCAGCATCTGATTCGTTAAGATTTACTCTAACGGCTGACTGTTGCTTATACACAATAATTAGTGTGATCAAACCAACAATGAGACCTGACAGCGCTATCCAATAGAGCCCCTTATTACCACTATTATTTTCAGTATCCATAATTTCTATTAATTTATTAATACAATACTTTCACATTATAACCCCCCCTAGACAAAACGCTATAATGTTATCCCCAGTCAAATATTTTATGGTGATATAATAACAAACATGGCAAATCAACTGGAAAATAAAGAAAGTGTGGTATGGTCAAAAGAGGAGAAGATACAGGATTTAGGTGATCTGGCCGAACTTATTATGGCAAGGCACGGCGGAGCTATTATAAATGCCGAGATATTAGAGGTAGAATCCAAAATCGCCCAAATATGCAACAAATATGGGTTACAGCACCCAGATTTAGATAGTGAGAACGAGTGCCGCGCCCTAAGAGACAAAGCGAGAATACTCATTGAAGATCTCCAAAGCGAACCCGATCACGGCTAAACTCGACATGTCCACCCGCTTGGACTCGAACCAAGAACCCTCCGTGTATAAGACGAACGCTCTACCAACTGAGCTACACGCCCGAATATCTGTAGTATAAGCGCTGAACGCAAAAAGAAAAGGTCACCCCGCCATATAAACAAACACCATGCAACTTGATATATTACTCCCCGAATTCTTTTTTAGGTAGTCTTGATTGTTTAACAATACTAAGAAAAGTACCTATCGGAATAGGGCGACTTAAGCCATGGAGAGGTACCGGGACCATGGCACCATTTCGAGAATTAATATAAATCATATGACTACCTTTAGAACGAGAAAACAGAAAACCGTTGCTCTCAAGAACAACGATTAACTTCTTAGCACTTAATGGTTTCATCAATATGCCAAAACAATATCAACTTGGTCTATAATTGGTCGAGCGGAGTATATTGGAATTTCTTCTTTCTGTGATCCTAGCTCTTCAAGCCAGAGTTCGAGAACCTCTTTCGCCATCTCCTTGGCATGCTCAAAATTTTTACCAAAAGTGACACAGCCGGGAAAGTCAGGGAACGCTACATTATACCCACCTTCTTCTGCTGGTTCAAAAATTGCAAAATATGACAATATTTTATGTTTTTGTTTTTTCACATTTATATACTATCACAAGACGCTCTAATTGTCTTGCCCTTTCCCAACTTCACCGATGCTACGCTGGGCTAATTTCTTAGGTTTGATGCCGTGGAGGATTAAGAGATCTTCGAAATCTTTTTGTTCAAGAGTTTCGACTTCGGTTAGTTTATCTGCTATGGCATCTAGTGCTTTGCGATGCTTATTTAGCACTTTGTTTGCTTTCTCAAGTGCTTCGTTTACTATGCGCTTAGTTTCTTGATCTAGCACCGCTGCCATTTCTTCTGAATATGCGTTACTTGTTATCATTTGCCCGGGCGCAAGTGATTCACTATCGTCATACGCCACCGGACCGACTTTTTCGCTCATGCCGAAACGGGCTACCATGTTGCGAGCGAGATTAGTGAGATTGGCGATGTCGTTCGAGGCACCGGTTGTGATATCACCGAATACAAGTTCCTCGGCCGCGTAACCACCCAAGCCCACGGCAATATCATCTAGAAATGCCTTTTTATTATGCAGACGCTTCTCTTCTAACGGCAGTTTAAGGGTGTAACCAGCGGCACGGCCACGGGAAATAATCGAGATCTTGTGCACCGGATCAGCGTGTTCGAGCACGCTCGCAACAAGTGCGTGTCCGCCTTCGTGATAAGCAGTAATGCGCTTCTCTTCTTGTGAGAGAACGTGTGATTTGCGTTCGGGACCAAGCATCACCTTCTCCACGCTTCTTATAAGATCATACTGACTGATCACTTTGCGTTCTTCGCGAGCGGCGAGTATTGCCGCTTCATTCACAAGATTAGCCAGATCCGCACCCGAGAAACCAGGCGTGCGCGTGGCGATCACTTTAAAGTCTACGTCTTCAAACATTGGCACCTTGCGAGCATGAATGTGCAAGATCTCTTCTCGATCTTTTAGATCTGGCAAATCAAGCACTACTCGTCTATCAAACCTGCCAGGCCTAAGTAATGCCGGGTCGAGCACGTCTGGCCGATTGGTATTATGAAGAAGGATCGGCGTAATACCACCAAAAAATGCTTCGTTCTCACAACCACAAAAATCATAAACATACCCGTCGTATTTCTCCTTAGTAACACTGATTATTTTGGGTCTTTTTATACTAGCCTTACCCTCTGCTTGACCCAAGGGGTTTTGTGTTTTACCGAAACCAAGACGCCAAGCCAAAGTCTCCGGCAGAGGTTGGCCACCGTTTATAGTCCTACCAGCGGGCACAGTGAAGTTATGGACGAAGCTCTTGAGCCCGTGCATCCTTGAAAGCCACGCCAATTCAGTTATTAGTTGTTTGCTTACTGACGTTACCTCAACCCGGCCACGCTTATCTATGTGTCCATCACCATTGAAATAACCCCTAAAAAACTCCATAAAGTAGTCCGGTGGCGCCCCAAAAAGAAACTCGGGAACATGTTTGTTGTGTGCACCCTTCCCACAAAGTTGGGTGAAAAGGCGAGCCAGAGGGGCAGAGGAGAAGACAATATTCGTGGCATTGGGGGTAATTGATCTCTCTGCTAGGGCTTCAAGGCCAAAAATTGATCGCATTAATTCCTTGACATCTTCAATGTAGTCACGCTCTCCAGAATTAAAACAGAAATCTAACTCCTTGCGAGCGTATCCTTCAGCCACGTAATATCCCAATAGTCTGCATAGTCCTGGGGTAACTGTCACCCACTCAGGCAGTGTATGGGCGAAATAGGCGCGGCTTAATTCTCTCGGTCGTCTGTCAGTAATCTGCCATTTGGAAATAGTGGTCTGTGATACTCCAACCTGGCCAGCGATGGCTGATTGGGACATAATTGATCTATTTTGCATGGCAAAATCATAATCAGCGAGCAGATCCTGATTGTCCTCAAAAACTTTTATAGTCAGGTGGTAATTTTCGGACTGGACAAAGTTATGAGCACGCAATTCGCGGTACTTATTTGTCCTATTGGCTACGTACGGGATATCAACCAGAATATCACCCGCCTTCAGTTCATCGACTCGCTGGGCTTGAACTCCCAGCCTATTGCGAACAAAAACTGAATGGTTGCCTGTCGTCCTAAGTGAACCTCCCAAAAAATCTATTTTGTATATTTCAGACACACGGTGTCTGAACACACTTCTAACATACTTGAAGGCGCTTGACTTAAAATAGATATTTTTACTTTGCTTATTTTTTAGATTTTTTCGCACCAACGGTTCCATGCCCAAAACCTCAAGGGATCTAGCTTCTTTCTCCACGCCTTCTTCGTTTGGCATATAGAGCGGATCTACGACTTCGGCTATTGCTTTTAGTTCATATCTGCCATCTATCTTGACTAGGACAGGCGTATCTCCGGTCACACTCGCCGCCATGACAATCACTTTGTCATTGGGCTCGAAACCGTCCATTTCAACTAGGATCTGATTAAGTGTTTGTTCACGCTCGTCATTGCCGCCACCATAACCCGATCCTCTATGACGGCCCACTGCGTCAATCTCGTCTACGAAGACTATTGCGGGAGCTACCTTCTTGGCCATCTTAAACAAATCCCTAACTCTGCTAGCTCCAACTCCTACAAACATTTCTACAAATTCGCTACCAGATAAATACAAAAATGGCACTTTGGCCTCACCGGCTACAGCCCGAGCTAGAAGCGTATTGTGGGAAATAAACCCGTTTGATATAAACGAATGTGTTCTTGATATTGTAAAATCGTAAACCCTATTCTCACTCTTCTCTAAACTATCAACAGGTGAGAAAAAGAGCTTGGCGTCTACAAGACTTTTGAGAAAATGGAAATCTGAATGTTTGCACCCACTTTTCTCGAATTCACCTACAAAGTACTTAAGAGAGGAGCGTGATATACGCCCTCGGTATCTAATTTTTTGATTTAATTTACTCAGCTTTTCATGACTTAAAGACATGCTGCTCATTGCTCGCCAACATGAATCAACTTTTTTGGCAATATAAGGAAATACATCTACATTAGTGTTGCCAACTTTATGTTCCTTTATATATTTTTCGAGCAAGTCTCTTTTCCGACCAAGTCCAAAATTAATTTCCCGAGCAAAGGAAATCAGTGATTCCCCTGTGATCGAGATTTCGTAGACAGGGCGAGGGCGATTAGAAGCTATTGGCATCTTGACACGACGGTTAGGTAATATGCCAAGATTCAAAAGTGTTGACATAACTTGTTCCGAAAGCTTTTTACTTACCGTTGAATAAGTCACAGCGTATCGTTCAAAAGAGCCATCTGTATCGTACAGACCACGCAAAAAAGCACTGACAACACCTCTAGGTGATTGTAAAATTGTTGGTGGAATAACTTTATCATAGGAAAGTAAATATGACATGCCTGCCTGATATAGATACTTTTTTAACTTCCAAGAATTTACAACGTGCGTTATTCCGTCAGTGGCCAAACTAACATGAGAGGTAGTATCGTAAGTTCCTATGAATGATTTAAAAACTTCTTCCAACTCCTTGTCTGTGGTAGTAAAGCCAACCCTACTTGAATGACTCATATTACCGTCACCCGTGAGAAGACCCATAACATAAGCGGTTTTCTCATCTACTTTATTGTTTCTTCCAAAAACACCATTATCTATAGACACGGCGATTTGATCTCCGGCCATAAGGTGCTCCAATTTTTTGAACTCCAGCGAACCTTCAGGAGACATGATCAATACTGGATGCTCAAGAGTTCCTTCGAGTTCTAACCCACTTCGAAGGGTAATCTTTATTGTCCTCTGTACTCCGAGATCGTACCAGTGTGTGGCATTAGATATTATATTTTCTATCTTTTTGTCATCAAAGGAAGGTAGCGAGGCTCCGTGAACTACATTCTGTTCGTCAACCGCGAAGAAGTTTGGGATATCTTGTATTTCCATCACACCCTTGTTTGTAAGCACTAGAGTATCTCCCACCACGCATTTCCCTGTGCCGGGCGCACCCATCAAGAGCACGCCCTTGGGAATGCGGGCGCCGATATCCAGAAACTTTTTTGGATTTTTTAGGAAATCTACAATTTCTTTTAATTCTTCTTTGGCTTCCTTGACCCCCGCAACATCTTTGAATGTAACTTTCTGCGTTTTATCATTTGGATCAATCACTCTGGCTTTGCTTTGGCCGAAAGAGAAAGCTTGCATAGCCGAACCCTTGACTTGTCGCGTAAGCATCCAAATAAAGAATACTATTAAGAGAATAGGGGCAAGTATGGGCAGGAGATTGAGAAACCAGTAGCCGAAGCCGCTTGGGTTGCTGACATCTACCAACACTTTTGCTAATTTATCATTCGTGACGCCGTAATTAATCAGGCTCTGTGAAAGGGCTGACTCAACTTCCTTCTTAGATTTCTTTTCAGTGCCATCTTTGTAGGAGATTGTAAGACTGTCTCCTTCTACGTTAATCTTAGAAACCTTCTCTGTTTGGATGTCAGCAGCGAGTTGCGAGATACTAATTAGATCAGCTTTGCCAGCTTCGCCCGCGAAAAAAGAATACAAACTAGAAAGAAGAAGCAGAATTAAAACAACCGAAAAGAGATGTGTGCCAAGTCCTCGCCAAGGATTGCCGCCCTTATTGCTGCCCTTGTCGGGCTTGTCGTTCTTGAGATTTTGAGACATATTCTTATTCCTACAGGAAAAGGGCCATGATAGTCAATGCCCCGAGTACAACCAAACAAGCCACGAAGAGCCAATTAAGATGTTTGTGAAAAGCCATAGAAAATCATTCTAGCACACAATCCTGACTACTGCACAATAAAGACGTAGTCATAAATTATCGGAGCTACTCCATCTTGAGAGATAGTCCGGCGCAATAAATAATTGCCCACACTATCTACAGTAACGTTTGTTACTAAATCGTTTGGGTTGCTGAAAGTCATATTGCCCGGACCGCTTATTTTGCTCCAAGAGACAATAATCTCCTCGCCAATAGGTAGGGGTACATTGATACCCGCATACAAAACTGGCAAACTAATTGTTTGGGTTTGTGTTTGGGTTTGAACTTGAGTAGGGCTCATTTCATTATCAATCTCCTCGGGTAACATAGTTTCTTCAATATCAATCTCCTCATCCACCTCATCCTCATTTTCGTTTTCGTTCTCGGTGCCAAAATCGACAACTTGCTCGGACAACGTAATTTCTTCATATTCAACTTCTACCATTTCTGGGTATTCCGTTTCAGATTCTTCTACATACTCTTCTGTGTCAGATAGTTCATCTAGATAAAAACTGCTATCCCAATCCCCTATCAGATCTCCTGCCTCTATTGTATCTATCTCGATCTCTGGAGTTGTTGTTGAGGTTGAAATAACTTTTTTCGTAGAAGTTACTGTTTGTGGTTTGCTAATCTCTACATCGTTCGTATAGGTTGAGATGGATGTTGAGGTCGCTGTTTGTGGTTTGCTAATCTCTACTCCCTTGTAATAAGTAAATAATCCGTAAATAACAAAAAAAGATACTATAATTTTTAGCAATCTATTCATCTGCAACGATTTTAAAATCTGTGTCTATAGATTTTCTTCCCATTAGGGTAACAGTGCGCCTTATAACATACTCGCCGGAAGTATCGACTGTAACGTCGGTGAAGAATGAATCCGGTCTACTGAAAGTCACTTCGCCCGGACCACTTACTTTGCTCCAAGAAATTGATATTGCACTGCCGATAGTGGTTAGAGTGAAGCTCGTGGGTGAATTCTTGATTATTTTAGGCACTTCAGGAGTCAAGGTGGTTGAGCTTGATGTTGGGGTTGCAAATGCATCCTTGTCTACCAAGACAGAGATCGTATCAGTGGCATAGTATTGCCTGTCATAAACCACGATCTGGAAATTGTAAGTACCAAACAGAGACAATGTGGCCGTCACGGCACTCTTTGTAGTTGTGTTAAACTTGACTGCCCCTGGGCCTGTAAGTAGTTTCCACCTAACGATTAGCTTGTACGGATAAGGCAGAGCGTCGTCTATGATCTTGGCAACAAGCGACACAGGACCCGTCTGTGCGACTACTTTGTCGGCTCCCGCGTCAACACTCGGAGGAGCGTTAATATTTAAAACATTTACAAACGTGGGACTACTCGTTGACATGTGCCCAGCCAGGTCAGTGGCCACCGCTTCGAGCGTGTGCGGACCGTTTATAATCTTCTTTGTATTCCAGCCGATAGCGTATGGCGGTTTAGTGTCGGTAGCAGCTCTGCGACCATCAACGTAAAACGAAACAGAAGCGAGGCCCACATTGTCACTTGCCACGGCAGAAATCGTAACCGAGCGTTCCAGTTGACCCGTAGAATTAATCGGCGCAACTGTGGGCGCGTCCACAATGGGCGGTATATCATCCGCAATCAACGAGACACTGCGGCTTAGAGTTATGCCTCCACCCATACAGCTTATGGTGTAGACATAAGTGCCTGGTTGAGTAAGGGTAACGGTAATATATCCGTGCGTGGGCTTGTCTCCTGTCCACTCTCCCGAGGCAATGCAACTTGTAGCGCCAAAAGTAAACCATCCCATGTTCAAGCTGCCACCCTTTTTAACAATTGTTTTGTTTGTGGTTAAACGCACG
The DNA here is from genome assembly GCA_038062165.1 of Patescibacteria group bacterium. Lineage (GTDB taxonomy): Bacteria > Patescibacteriota > Minisyncoccia > Phycocordibacterales > DATDSR01 > DATDSR01. Next base: position 33,682 of record JBBTXQ010000018.1, on the reverse strand, counting down.
AAAGGAGTCGGTGAAGGCCCGGCAATAGCATCCAACTTCTGATTAATCACATACTCCCCCGGCGGACTGTAGTATAAGTACTGCTTGTTGAGACTGCGCATCACACTCATTGGCAACGCACAGTATGTATCTCGATAGAGACAACCTCTTGTATATTGGGCCGCAATCCCTTGATTTACCCAGGTACTACTCGGCAATGTGCCGGAGTATATATTCGCATCTGTACCTTGCCATGGCGCATTTGATTTGTAAACACGACCTTCATCATAGAGTCCGAGCATGTGGCCCAATTCATGTAAGGAGAGGTTCAAATTAGTTCGAGTAATTCGAGTGATTGTTGCATTCAAACTGGCATGGCCAGATCCCTTGGAATTTGTAAGCAGTATCGCCTTATCATATTTAATGCCCCTATTCGCGAGCTCGGCTGTTACTTGAGTCAGATCACAACCAATGGTTGTGGTAGCCAGTGCAACGCAGTTAAAATTAAGTCCAGTAAAAACTTTGTTAACTTTTAACTGGGACTTACGTTCTTTGAAAGGCGAAGTGGTCGAAATCAAATTAATAACCCCGAGCACATCTCTGTCAAAATTTCTCTGTCCGAGCGCACTTGTCCCATAGAGCGCATCAATAACCGCAATATCAAAATAACCGTCCGGCCCACTTTGGGGTAACGATTGAGCTAGGTTTGAAGCTGGACTAATAGCTACGTTGTTATCAATATCAGCAATTGAATAACCCAAAACAGCAATAAAAATAATGGAAACAAACAGAATAACTACAGGTAATTTCGTTTTATTATTAGCACTGCCCACATTTAACATTATAGGCCAACCCCGTTATAAACAAAAGGCTCTCAATTAAGAGTCTCTTGTTAGATTAAATGTTTGCGGGTGAAAGCGTGGCCGGAGCTGGATTTAAGGTAACTTTCAAAATCATAAGCTAACTTCCTGCTAGGAAAACAACCGTACCAGACTAAAGATTGACGCCCACGATTTTTAGTCGATTTTGTTTCTCCTGCGTTATGTTCAGCTATACGATTTTTTAAATCAAAAGTGCAACCAATGTACTTTCTACCTGTCTCGTCTTTAAGTATGTAAACGTAAAACATTTGATAATTATACCCTGCTTCGCTAACGCTACGCAGGGTCCTACCACTTCTCGCAATGCCGACGTTAATTTACAAACGACTCTCCATTATTTATCAAAGTTAGGTGCGTGCACCGCGAAGCAAAAAAAGGTCCCCCAAGGGACCTTTTTTGCGAAGTGGTGGAACACAGTGAAGGGTGTTGGAACTATGATTCACAATACAAAAGGTTACGTTTACATTCCCGATTTAGCCAAAGTTGCCTACGCGAGTTGATTTCTCATCTCACGTTCTAACGTCTGTGAAAAGTTGCGAATGATAGCTTGTTGGCTTGCTGGTAGAAATGCCTCAAGTTCGGTACGGAAATCAACCTTGCTAGCCTCATTAACAATCTGTGCAGAAACTTTGGCCAGCTTGCCCTTTTGCTCTTGTGACAACATCCCTTTTCTCATTATAAAGTATAGGTCGTAGTAATCCCTAGGCTTCTTTCGTTGCATGAGTGCCCCAAACACTTTTTCGTCAACCAGTTCTTCCTGTGGTAGATGGTATAATGTGTAAGTTGGCACGAAATTATTACTAATGCTATCAACTTCTGCTTGAACAACACGGCCATTACGGAATGATATGTTTAACTCTATGTTTATAGGCGCATAGCCATCTGCGTGTAGGGTGGCTAATCCAACGTATCCGCCACTTGTCGAGTGTGATTTGTTACTTATGTCCACACGAATGCCGTTCGCCTCCATTTTCGCGAGAACACCAACAAATAAGTCCTCCACAAATTTTGTAGCCTCTGGAATTGATACCCCAAATAAAGAGAAGTCTAAATCCTCTGAAAAACGTGGCGAGTTATAGACAATACGTAGCGCAGTTCCGCCCTTGAAAAGCAACCTCTCCGATCCTTGAAGTTGGTATAGTTCTGTCAGAAACAAGTGTTGCGCGTATTCACGGACAATGTTTGGGAATACACTTGTTTGTTCCTGCCGAGCAATACGTTCAAATATTTCTGACCCTATCATTGAAGTGTTCTTTTTAGTATAGCAATAAGTTTTTGATTATTAAATAACTGCGCATACTTAAGCGCCTTGTCTTTGTTAATTTTAGTCTTGTCAAAACGACTAATAGGTTTCTTGCTAAAAAGGACTCGGTAGTAAAGGCTGTCAACAAAAGCTTTTTCAATATCTGCGATGCGGAAAGTAAATCCACGCTGTTTCTCCACAACGTATCCTGTAAATGCTGATTTCTTGATTCGCCTATACGAATATATTTTACCCACCGTCTCAAACCGCCGAGTTGCCTTTGTAGTTACTGATGTTATCTCGTAGACAGTCTCGGGAATGATCCCGTGGTAGGAAAGTGCAAACTCGCGTGATACATAAGATGGATTATAAAGCTTGTTGGCTAGATACAATTCAGGAGGTAAGGCGTCTGGGAAAGAATATAAACCCCGCTTGACGCTAACGATAATACCTCCTTTTTTATAGCGATGGAGTAAGAAAGTGGCAGCAACCTTAGAAACTCCGAACACTGTTTGTATATCGCGCGGTGAAAAGAGGACTATCCCCCTAGCCTTAATCTTAGCCACAAAATCAGCACGGTTCACTAACTTAGCCATATTGCTAATATACCGAATTTATACAAAATAGCAAGTTTCGGTGTGGATATGTACCACTCCTTGTGCTAGCATTTAGGAGTCACAAATAGGGAGTTAAACAAACTAGTCCGATGGATAATAATATTGAGCAAAATAAAGAAGGTGTCGGAAAAGAACTAAAGGCTGGAGTTGGTAGGTTTTGGAATGTTGTACATATTACTGGTTACTACTGGTTGCCCTCGTCGGTTTAGGCACAGCCGTTAATGGAGTTTTCTTTGATTCTTGGACTACCACTTGGGTAGCTCTTGTTAGTTCAGGCTTAGGAATGGTTGTGTTTTATTTAGTCACAGAATTTGTAATCAGAATCATACGGTATGTAATTAAAGGGGTAAAAATTCAGAAGGGGAGGACGTCAAAACTTCAGGCAATCCTTTTTGTCGTTAGCCTGAGTGTCTTAGCGATCGGTTTAGTGCTCATTCCGATAGATAGGGCAAAGAAAATAAGAGCAGATGAACAAGCAAAAGTCGAAGCGAAAAAAGAGTATGCTGAAGCTAAAGAGCATTACGATGAATTGACGCCAAAAGTTGCGGAGTGTTATAAGCCTATCATTGAAAATAGTGTTCAAGATGCTGTTTATGAGTGTAACAAAAGGAAAAATAAGGTAAGGGCTGATTACAATTTTTGCACGAGCCTGACATATATCAACACTCACGCATCGTGCATTTATGAAAACGACTATACCGTTATCAATTGTTCAGAAGATTATCTTAGGAAAACTACACCTATTAGCCCAACAAACCTTGATGCAGAGTGTCAATCAACATACTTCGACTGGAGCCAGGCAGGTAAAATTATTAAGGACTACGAGTCAAGCGAATTCCTAATAGAAAAATAATCTTTGATTTTTATCAAAATATGAAAGATTGGTTTACCAAAAATTTCCCCAGCCCTTTGTGGTCTTGGTTGGGTGAAAAAATTTTGCAAACCCTCGGTTTGCTACTCTTTGTTGCTGTCGTGTTTGTTATCCTAACTTATGTTGCGAACGATGAGCGTAAAATTCACCAGAGTAAACCGTATGAGGTTATAATGGATGACCAGATTGAGGAAAGTAGGTGGGACTACGCCAGGCCTTACTGATAGGTTGCGTGTTTCGGACGTCCAACAAATAGGCCGCTCGTTACACCAAAAGATTGCGTGTGCTATACGAAAATAGTAGCAAGCAAGATGTGTTCGAGGCAATACAAAAGAATGGCTAGCAAATCAAAGTTGCCGATGTGAAATATTATAGTAAGTTGCTTTTTTGCATTAGGGTAAAGGTCTTGTAGATCTTTTATACAAAACCTCCAGAAAACACCCACAATTGCATAGAGAAACACCATGATTCCGAACAAAATATATCTATCATAAATAATTGAGAAAACGATAAATATACCACTCAAAAGTGTCAGTGTTAGATACACAGTTTGTTTTCCGAGTGACCTAAAGACGTCTTTCAAATTTAATGCCGGTAGATCCATAATAGTTGATGCTTATTTTCTTTTGATATTTGTGGGGGGTAATATCTCTGGTCTAAAAACTAGGCTTACCAAACACATCTACTGTTTCCTTGCAGACTTCGATCCCAGCTCCCAAGTCGTAATTCATTTTGCAATCAAACCCACATTCTGCTGTATCCATTGAATTATTGAGATGATTACGCTCCAACTTCTTTTGGTGAACCCACACTGTACATTCGTTTACAGTATCGAAAAATGGGCTGGATATCCCCCTATCTGAACAGTTAAGACAACCGTCTGGGTAGTAGGTAGCCCGCCACTTTCCTTCCGTTTCGGAGGGTTTAATCATGGGCCACAAGAGCCATGCTAATACGACAATAAGCAGGATACCCCACACCCAGCCACTGTTGTCTTGTTCTGTCACGGCTTAATTGTAGTGCCAACAGATGATCGTGTCTAGAACTTATCTTGTGGAGGCTAAGCCTCCGTATTGAAAGAGATGGGCGTAATCGGTCGCGAATAATATATTAACACCGTTGCTTGGTAGGCAAACCTCTGGAGTATCTTTCGATCAACAGCTCCTTCTTTTCCCTGCGCTACTTCTTGATTTGGATTTCGCGTTTGCGGGCTTCAGCAAGAGTTTGGTGTTGCTCAAGAAAGACAATATTAAAAGCTTGCTTGTTTTTTGTAAACCGTGCACCCAGCTTTGAGTTGTGATAGTTCAGGCGTTCTGTTGGGTTTTCGGTTATGCCGGTGTATAAATCATTGAAACTATTTTTGAGCATGTAAACGAAGTACATAGATAAGAGTATATTCCGGCCCGTTCGATTCGTCACTGTGTTCCTCACTCAGGGCATTCGCCACAAAACAAAAGCACCCCGAAGGGCGCTTTTGTTTTTCTCTCATGGTGGTTTACCATGAGCGACTTCGCTAAAAGCGAAGGAGTCGAATGGAGATGGGCGGAATCGAACCGCCGTGCATAGAAATGCAGAGAGTGGATCTACAAGTTTAGTTTATCTTTCCGCCAGCTGGCGGATTTCGCTGTGAGTATAGAAGATAAACGAAAGCGCTCACAGTATAACTTCTTTATTTCACCCAGCCCTTGAAGTTAAGGGCTGGGCTAGCTCCTGTGGTTACACCCTATCCGTTACCGAAGCTTCTTGCGGATAGAATGGCGCTCGACTTAAGCGAGCGCGAAAGCAGAGAACATAAATGGACTAGCCACAAATGAACCCTGCTCCCCATTAGTTTCCTTTGCAGGTAACTTTTGCATGTGTGATTAGCGTGACACATACTCTCACGACTTGCGCACAAAGTGCACGATCTATGTCTAGGCCGATCATCCCCTAAAACATTGCGACATGTCGCAATGTTCGGGCGACCAATCGCAAAGCGATTGATTTAGCCCTAAAACAGATAGGTAATTAGTCAATATTTTTTTCTTCTCTCTTGCGCCCCAAAGGCTTTTTAGGAATCTTTCTCGTTGAAATGCTTTCCCCTTGTCCTTGAATAATTCCTGATGAATCAAGGATAGTGGCCTTTTGTTTTTGGTTGAAAAAACTTCTCCTCGAAAATGCTTATTAAGCCTATTGTCTAGATCAGATGTACATCCAACATATAGAGTTCGCGTCTTTGCTGAGTAGAGAATATAGACGGTGAAAATCATCATTCAATTATACAGGTCGTAATGTTTTAGTGAGTGACCGGCTTGACCGATCCGAAATACGGATTTAGGTCATAATTTTCAAAGTTCTAAGATATTAGGTTGGGCTCCGACGTTCTGTCGAGAGCCCTTCCTACACTGCTTATCTTCTCGCCGCCACCGCATGGGCCGAGTGGGCCTTGCCCTCCTCAACTCTTGCCCAGAACTTGCGCAGGGCAATGAGCGATTCATCTCGCTCTGCCGCAACACGCGCCTCTTCCACAGCTCTCTCGTCCTCCACCTTCTGGAGAGTAGCACAGAGCGTGACCTCGTGGCGGCCCGGCAACGGCTCCGGGATATCTGCACACTGGTAACCCAGATGTGCCGAGAGCTCGTAGTGGTTCGGGTTGGAGGACAAATCAGACTCAAACACCCTGGGCTCATGCGTCTTGCCCATGAGCAATTCCCGCGGCACTCGCACGGCGAGAGCGAGTTTCTTGAAAAGACTTTTCAAACTCATTGGTGGGCTCCTTACTTCTGACGGGCCGTTATCGACCTCGTTATTTTTTTGGTATCCCAACCTTCTACTTTACCTCTACCCCCAATTATACACACTTTCTTACCTAAGTCAAGCTATTTAAGATATCTGTTTATATTTTTCTTGTGGCCTTCGTATGTTTCAGCGCAATGGATGCGACGTCTCTTGTCGTGGATATAAAACAAGCATTTTGTTTTGGCCGGGTTCATGGCCGCGTCTATTGACGCTAACCCGGGATTAGAGATGGGAGCCGGCGGGAAACCTTCATATTTGTATGTATTAAAGGGTGACTCTACGTGTAAGTCCTCTGGATAGACTGTCGGCCACCAGCCTTTCTCTTCTGTCCCAATGGCATATTGAACAGTTGCATCTATTTGCAAATTCATGTCGGTAAAAATACGATTCCAGATCACGCCAGAGATAAGCCTCATGTCTCTCTTCCCGCCCGCTTCGCGCTCAATTATTGAAGCCACTTTAATAATCGTCGGAATTGATACCACACTCTTGGTACTGCTCGACAATCTTTCTTCAACTTCGCGCTCGAATCTGTGTAGCATTAACTCTCGCATTACGTTCTCATCCTTGCTATTTGAAATAGAATAAGTGCCAGGATAATACTCACCCTCTGGACCTCTCAAGAATGCTAACTTTTGGGTATCATTCCAATCTAGTTTGCGAGCAAATAGTTCGCCCACTTCTTCTTTGCGCATTCCCTCTCGTACATACACAATCCGAGAACTCGCCGACGCAAGCATCGAACCAGACAGATTGTTAAATAAGCTTGATACGTCAGAGAACGAGTCACTCACAGCAAGAGAAAGTTCAGGATTCAAAACCCAAACTCGAAAAGCTAAAGTTGCAACAATGCTCAAAACTGCAAACACCCAAATTTTTCTGTTCATTTATTTCGCATTAATCTGGCAATTGCGCGCTTGTCGTCACGCTTCTTAATATCCTCACGCTTATCGAACTTCTTCTTGCCTTTTACGATCGCGATTTCAAGTTTAATCTTTTTACTTTTTGTATAAACAGACAGTGGCACTATTGTCAGACCCTTGCGCGCGCTCAAACCAGAGAGCGTGGCTATCTCATTTTGAGTGAGTAGTAACTTGCGCGTTCGTGATGGATCATAATCCTTGCCTGCGTTCGCAATCTGGTACGCTGGAACTTGCATGCCCACAATGTACACTTCAGCACCCCTGACTAAAACATGCGAACCAGCCAAGACGCCATGAGCAGAGCGTAACGATTTAACTTCCGTCCCCAAGAGCACAATCCCCGCCTCGAAACGTTCGAGTATCTCGTAATCATGCCAGACCTTCTTATTTTCTAGCAAAGTAGCCATGGCCTATTGTAACATTTCTATATTTAGTATATACTCCTTTTCGTATGAATTTGCAGAAGTGAATAGGGGCATTCGTATAAATCACGAGATCCAGGCTAAAGAATTGCGTGTACTCGTGCATGACGGCACTAATTTGGGTGTTCTTTCCCGAGACCAAGCTCTTGCAAAATCAGAGGAATATGGATTGGATTTGGTAGAAATTTCGCCCACGGCCACTCCCCCAGTTGCCAAGATAATAGACTTCGGCAAATGGCAATATCAGGAGAGCAAGAAGCAGAAGGAGGCCAAGGCCAAAACGCACGTTCAAGAGACCAAAAATATTCAGGTCAAGATTGGCACTGGAGATCACGATCTTGACCTCAAGGCCGGCCAAGCAAGTAAGTTCTTGAGTGCAGGCCATAGAGTGAAAGTTGATCTATATCTGCGGGGCCGAGCCAAGTACATGGACAAGGGTTTCTTGAAAGAACGACTTGATAGAATTTTGAAATTAATTACCGAAGAATTTAGAGTTGTTGACGACGTCAAACCGGGCCCCAAAGGATTATCTGTGACAATCGAGCGTGTTAGAAAATAATATGGGAGCAAAAACAAACAAATCATTCACGAAGCGAATTAAGATCACCAGAAATGGCAAATTCTTGGTGCGCAAGGCAGGACAGAACCATTTCAACGCCAAGGCCTCGCGCAGTAGTCAGCTGGACGCCAAACGCGGTCGAGTCTTCCATATGTCAGCCAAGACGATCGCTCGTAATCTTCCAAATATCTAGTACCTAATACCTAGCAACTAATACCTAAACAATGAGAATTAAAAAGGGAGTACATGCACTTAAGCGTCGTCGCAATCTGCTCAAAGCAGCTAAGGGCTACCGTCACGGCAGGAGTACCAAAGAGCGCGCTGCTAAAGTAGCAGTAACGAAAGCGCTAGCATACGCAAGAGCGCACAGGCGTGACAAGAAAAGTGATTTCAGGAGATTATGGAATATTAAAATCGGCGCAACAGTCAAACCATTAGGCTTATCGTATTCTAAGTTCATCCACGTGCTAGACAAAAAAGGAGTTAGGCTCGATCGCAAAATCCTAGCCGGACTAGCCGAACACCAACCTCAAGTCTTCAAACGCGTCGTAGAGTTTGTAAAATGATCTTAGAGAATCAGGCGGCCTTGTCGTTTTCTGTTAAGCCGAGGAATTCTTTCATTGTCATCGACTCCGGTTGGCCAAGTAAAAACGACTCTACTTCGTTAATATTCCCAGCTCCCTTTTGTGCAACATCACCTTTCGCGACGGCATAATCGTGACCTGGATCTCCTTCCTGATAACCAGTAGCCGTCCTAGAATGTTCTTTCATCTCGTCAACTTTCCACTCTCTTAGAACACGGAGAATCTCTCGGGCCTGACTGACGGTCATGTCTTTGAACTTAGCTGGCTTGTCAGGCATGTTGGGATGAGAATACTCCGTTCCATATCTTTTATAATAACTTTCCAACCAAAATTTTATGTCTTCTTTCTCAAATTCTGGCCTGATCACTCTTCCGTACTTTGCATATTCTCTTTCTTTCATAATTTTGGTCTTAACCTGCTAAACAACGATAGTATAACTCAAAAGTAGCTAAATCTCAATCAACTGGTTCGTTTCGCAGGTTGTGGTTTGAGGCGGAGGGTTGAGGTTTTGAAATTGGCGGTAAGGAGGCAGGCGAACTTTTTCATTAGGTTAACGCCTATAACTGTGTCGCCTGGGGCAATGATCGCATTTACAACGCCAATTGATCCGCCCATGTCTACATAAATTAGTGCGGCTGACATACTGACACGCTGCCCATTTGCTAGACCAACTGTCTCATCATGCGTAATGTTGAGCTCAAGTCGTTTTGCGTTTTCAGGAGTTATCTTTATTTCACCATTAAAACCGGTATCCACCAGGACGAAAGTATCTTCTACCGACGGCCCCCAGCCAATAGTCAAAGGAATGTGAGGTCTATTATTGTCGAAATAACCTCTAATCATTTATTCAATTCGGACACCGAAACTACCCAGAGTTTCAACAACAGAATATCCCACCCGTACGGCATAAAAGACTTCGTTTGGATATTTTTTTAAAGCTTTCTGTACCGCCTCTGCAGTTCTATCAGCCTTAAAAATCTCACCATTTTTAACATTGACGGCAATGTACTTGCCTTTGTTCTTACGCTTGTACTCCTTGCTTAGCTTGGCATAAATCTTTTGACCATTCTTAGATATGCCACTCATATCAACTTTAGTTAGATCCCTCATGTCCATATTGTATCATCTGCAAATTATATGTCGATCTCAAGTGTCACCGGGCAGTGATCCGAGCCTAATATCAGGTCGTGGATTGCGGCATTTTTTACTTTCTTGGCGATGCGCTCGCTTACGCAGAAATAGTCTATGCGCCAGCCTACGTTGCGCTTACGGGCGCCGAAGCGCATGCTCCACCACGTATATTTCACGTCTTTGGGATGCAAACTACGGAATGTGTCAGTGAATCCAGCTTTGAGAAATTTGCTCACCCACTTGCGTTCTAGGGGGTGAAACCCGGGATTGCCGTCATTATCTTTGGGCCGGGCTAGATCGATCGGTTCGTGAGCCACATTGTAGTCCCCGGTGAAAATAACCGGCTTTTTCTTATCAAGTTTTTTGATATACGCAAACATTGCGATGTTAAACTTTTGTTTGAATATGAGTCTTGAGAGATCGTGACGAGTGTGCGGGAAATACGCGTTGACGAAATAGAACTTCTCGAATTCTAGCGTAATCACTCGCCCTTCACCATCAAACTCCTCTTTCCCAATACCTAATGTTACTTTGGGTGTGGGCAAGCCTTCCCGCAAAAGCACTGCCGTGCCCGAGTAGCCAGGTTTGCGAGCGTGATTGTAATATTCTGTGAAACCGGGAAAATCTATTTCTGACTTCTTGTGCGAATTCTCATCTACTTTGATTTCCTGCAGAGCGACAATGTCGGGTTTGTAGGATACAAGAAAAGGACGGAATAGACCCTTGCGCTCTACTGCGCGCAGGCCATTCACATTCCAGCTAGCCAGTTTCAAACTCATCAATTAATTGAGTTTAGTAACTTTAGGTGCCTTGTAATATTCTATTTTAGATTCTTTAACCATCTTTATCACTTTTTCAACTAATTTTTTAGGATCAGAGTCGTAGACTATGTCCTTATCTTCATTTGCCCGATTACTCTTCTCGATAATCTCTTTGATTATGTCATCTGTTGACCAGTCTCCTTCCAGAATCCCCAGAGGCTTGTGATCCTCGAACACAACAGTGAACTCGTGTATCGTGCCAATCCTGCCTGCGCATATTATTACGGCATCAGATGAGCGGGTCATAAGAATATCGCGTCCGGAATAACCTTGCCCGGTGAACATAATCAGGTCCATGTAGTCGAGTGGCAAGCCGTATTGCTCTACATGTTCGCGCTCGCCCAGAGCAGGTGATATACCTATCGAAGTGCCGCCCTCTTCCTTTGCACCCTTAGCGGCCCAAAGTGGAATGCCTGTGGTAGCGCCCGTGACAAGAATAGCCCCTTGACGCACAACCTCACGGCCAAGTTCTTCGGCCATAAGCGTAGCAGATTCTGTTAAGTGGCCAGTCTCGGCCGCGCCCGAAATAGCAATCTTAATCTTAAAATGTGAATGTCTGTCTACAGACATAATGATGAAATGTTAGAATTTGCAATTTGCAAACAAGGTGCAAATGATAAATTTTTAAAAACTTTGTTCATTAAAGTCGTTGTTTGCAAATTGCACATTTCTCATTAGCTCATTTAGGTGGATTATCAAATCTCTCAAATCCACCTACAGAACTATAGATTTTATTGAAGATTAAATCAAGTTGACGGGCTTCGTCATATAATTTGTCTAGTGTTACCTTTTCCTTAGGATTTGCGTCAGACAAGAGTTCAAACCAATATTTTGTCTCACGAATTTCTTTGCGACAAATAGCAATCTTGTTCTTAAAGTCCTTTTTTGAACTGGCAGCATTCGCCTCTCGATAATTCGCACCAACACTAGTAGCGGCCCGCACACACTGACTCACGAGCGGGAGATTAATCTGATCTTTCGGCAAACTCCGCAAACATTCAATCACCGCCTTGCTAAACTTCCTGGTACGTTCTTCCAAATCATAGGTCATTGGAGGCTATAATAATTGATCTAGGTTTTTATAATATTTCTTAATTTCCTCGTTCCAGTTTCTTGGAAACAGTTGTACTTCTCCTCCTCTTGTTTCAATCGGCAATATTCTCATTGTCGTCATTTTATGTTCCGAGTTATTTCTTCCGGGAGTTTTTAGCCAAATCTCGTCAGATTGTTTCACAATTGGGCAAACCACTATGCTTGGTATGACCCAGAAGTCGGGCTCTTTGCCAAAATTGTAAAGCTTTACGAATACGTAATAAAAATCATCCGCCTCACCTTTCTCATCCTTGGCTGACAAAGGAAAATTGGTCGCATTGTTAATCTGAGTTGTCTTAACGGAAATTTTTACCAATCTACCTGTTGGACTTAGCGCCAGTATATCGTATTTTTCAGCTCGCCCAAGTGTGATAGTTGCTGTAAAATCGAGCGCCGAAAGTCTAGCGGCTATGTAATATTCCCCGGCGTTGCCAACATTTTGTTTCTGCAATTTTTTCATTTCGTTCATTGTTTTCAAATTGCCCATTTGCACATTGTCTCATTTTCCCCAAATCATTGTTTGCAAATTGCAAATTTTAACATTTCATCATTAATCTCACACTTCTATTTCGACGACTTCGCCCGTGGCTGGCGCTGTTGCTCTTATTCCCAGATAATCTCTTATTCTCTGGGCCAAGAACATGCTCGACTTTGGCTCGCCTAGAATCGTGTACACATGCTCGAGTGTGTCAGTGTTTGAAGCGACGAACTCGAGAAGTGCATCGGAATCTTTGTGTGCGCTGTATCCACCTATTGTTTCTACCCTTGCTCGCACGTCTACCTCTTCACCCATAATGCGCACTCGCTTCTGTCCTTCTTGTAAACGTCGGCCCAGTGTGCCAAATGCTTGGTAACCAACCAGTAAGAGCGTGCTGTTCTTATCGGGCAAGAAACGCTTCTCATGATGCAAGATCCTACCGCCATTACTCATCCCCGATCCGGCTATCACAATCTTGGGCAGAGGCGATTTGTCGATCGCGCGCGAATCATCAGTGCTGTGAGTAAATTGCAATTGTGGGAATGAGAAAATCTCGTTGCTTGAATTCATAATATATTTCACATCTTTATTAAAGTATTCACTTTCATATTTTTTATAAATATCAGTCACTTTAATGGCAAGTGGCGAATCTACATAAACTGGAATAAGCGGGATGCGATCCTGTTCCATCATGCGCTCTATTTCGTACAAGATCTCTTGTGTGCGTTCGAGTGAAAATGCCGGGATCATAAGCGTGCCCCGCTTCTTGAATGTATCTTCTATCACGCTTTCGAGTTTGCGCTTGCGTTCTACTTGCGTCTCGTGATTGCGATCGCCGTACACGCTCTCTATCAAGAGCACATTAGCATCACTGATTACTTCCGTATCGCGCAATAAGGGTGTGGGCGTGTTGCCCAAGTCGCCCGTGAACACTATTTTTTTGCCATTATAATGGAACTCGATCATGGCTGATCCCAACACGTGACCCGCATCGCGCAAAGTTATACCAATCGGCCCGATATTTAGTACCTCGTGATAGTTGAGTGTCTGCCACAAGCTCATTGCACTCATTACATTACTTTCGTCGTAAAAGGGCGGCAAGCCTTCGTGACGAGCCTCTTTTTCGAGCACGCCCAGACTATCAATTAGCATAGCCTCGGCCAACTCCTTAGTGGGCGGGGTAGAAATTATTTTGCCTCGGAATCCGTCGCGCGCTAATTTGGGAATCCTGCCCACGTGATCTATGTGAGAGTGCGTAACCATTAAGTAATCTATTTGAGCAGGATCGTAGGGAAAAGCTTGGCGATTTTTCTCGTCACATATCTTAGAGCCTTGAAACATACCACAGTCAACCAAAATTTTTATATTTTTGGGTAACTTAGTTGTCTCAATAAGAAAATTAGAACCGGTCACATCACCGGCCCCCCCAAAAAAATGAATTTTGACCGTATCGCGGGTCATTTGCTAGTAAATAATAGCACGAAAAGCAAACAACCACCTTGCGGTGGCGGCTTGCTTAGGGCTACTTATAAGCCAGAACCTAGCAAATCACTAGGTGGGCACCCTGCGCGGTCTCGTGTAGAGAACCTGCGACTATTTATTAACGGGCGAGCCCTGAACGTGGCAGCTAGTTGGCAATAAGTAGTCCTACATATAATGTTAGAACCCGCATACATAATGTCAAGGAATTAGAAAAACTTTTGAGCCACAATTAAGCCAATTCATCCACGACTTTTCCACAATCTTTCCCCTAAACCCGAAGGTCCCCTTCGGGTCGGTCGAGCCCTTATTCGTCTACTTTTATTCCAGCTCGTCAGGCGAGTATATATAAGGCAAATCATGCCTTGGGCGCTCACAAAGCTCGCTTTCATCAAAAAATCGCTTAATTTCTTTCTCGGCACTCTCTCGAGTATCAGAGGCGTGAACTATATTAGTCTGGACACTCATGGCGAAGTCTCCTCTGATTGTTCCCGCTGACGCCTCTCGCGACTTAGTAGGTCCCACAATAAGGCGCACTGTGGCCACAGCATCCACTCCAGCAATAGCCATAAGCACAACAGGAGCAGATTGCATATATTTCTTCAATTTAGGGAAAAAAGCTTTGTCCTTGTGATGAGCATAATGTTCGTCCAATAGCACATCCCCAAGTTCCATCATCTTCATCCCTACAATATCCAACCCCTTACGTTCAAAACGATGAATAATCTCCCCCAGGAGCCGGCGCTGTATGGCATCCGGCTTAACAATAATCAGCGATCGTTCGTACTTTGTGCTATGCATAGGCAACTATATTACCAGAAAATGGGGGTTAGGACATCTGCTCCTTTTTCGGTTATAGCCAATGTCACTTCGTAGTGGGCGCTGTTGCTTTTGTCGGCAGTACGAACTGTGTAGCCATCTTTTTCGTCGAAGATTACATCAGGCCCACCGGCGTTGATCATTGGTTCTATTGCAATTGTTTGGCCTATTTCTAATTTCTCACCCTTATTATTTCCCGTGTTGCCTGATTTGTCTGGTTGAGCACTGTGAGAAATGAATGGTGGCTCGTGGATAGCGTGCCCCACACCATGGCCTCCGAGTTCAGTAACTATGGCGAAGCCTGCCGGTCGCACTACTTTGTCTATCGCCTTGCCAATCTCCCCAACAGGCACTCCCCCTTTCACTACGGCAATGGCACTCGTAAGCGCTTCTCGAGTTATTTGCATAAGTTTATTATCTGCATCACTTATTTTGCCAATTGCAACCGTTACGGCCATGTCAGTAAAAAGACCTTCGTGTTCGAGTCCCAAATCAAGGCCCACAATATCTTCTTCTTTTAAAACGCGGTCGGAGGGGATACCGTGCACTATCTCATCATTCACAGAGACACACAAAGTGGCAGGGAATGGCTTACTGGCAAAATCTGGCTTATAATGCAAGAAGGCTGGCCGATCACCCCCCGCTCTAATCAAGCTCTCGGCCAGCTCGTTAAGCTCGTCTGCACGCACACCCGACACAACTCGCTCGCTTACAGTACGCAAAATATTTGAGAGACGTCTACCTCCCTCACGCATTATTTCGATTTCTCTAGAAGATTTTACTGATGATTTCATTGTGAACTTTTTCAATCTCTTGCTCGCCATTAATATCAATCACTCGGAAGTCTTGTTCGTCGCGGAAATATTCTATGGCCGGCAACACGTCAGTATCGAACCAGTTTAATCTGCCCTCAACATTTTTGATCTCGTCATCACTGCGATGCCTGGCAAGGAGTCGTTCTGTAGCCCACTTGCGCGAAACATCAACATATATAACTGTCGGTTTGATTCTGCCGTAGAATCGCAATGCGCCCGCCAAAATTCTCGCCTCGTTTAATTTCCTAGGTGTACCATCTATCACCAAGTGCTCGTTGCTCTTCATGTTTGAAATAAATAAGTGTGACCAAACATGTATAGCCAAGAATGCCGGCTGTAACTGACCTGCATCACTAATCTGACGAGCAAGTTCCGCCGTTAAATTATCGTCCGTGAGTAACTGCCTAAAGCCGTCCCCCGATTCGAGATAAAAAACACCGTGTTCCTGGTCACGCCTCTTAATCTCTTCAATCAAGAGCTTAGCTTGTGTCCCCTTACCTGACCCCGACCGACCAATAATGATGTAGGTTCCCAGCTGCATTAGCTTCTTCGCTTGTTAGCTGTTAATACTCGCGGACGGAGAGTTGGGCGTTTAATTGTTTGATTAGATCTATGACTACCGAGACAACAATTAGCAGTCCGGTGCCACCAATAGCGAGACTTGTGATCCCCGTAACGCTTTGCATAACAATTGGCAAGACGGCGATGATGCCCAAAAATAGGGCGCCGAAAGTCGTGAGGCGAGTAACTATTTGCGAAAGATGCTCGGTGGTAGAAGCGCCTGGACGAGTGCCGGGGATAAACGCGCCGGACTTTTGAAGGTTCTCTGAAGTTGCGTGTGGATCAAAAGTAATAGCTGTGTAGAAATACGTGAAAACGAAAACAAGAATAAAATACAAAATGCCATAGACAAGTTGGTTCTGAAGAATAGTATTGGCAAGACCTGAAACTTTTTGAATAATCGCGTTGCCTGATCCAGATAATAGATTAGTGATCATTTGAGGGAAAAGTAGGATAGATAGCGCGAAGATAATAGGAATCACGCCCGCTTGATTAAGGCGCAGTGGCAGGTAAGTAGATTGGCCACCGTACATCTTCATGCCTCGCACTCGTTTGGCATAGGTCACAGGGATAGGCCGTTCAGCTTCTGTTACGAGCACTACACCAGCTACTATCAAAACAGCAATAATTAAAAATAAGAGATAGACTGGTAATTGACTAATCTCGAAAGTGAACAGTGCTCTGGCAATTGATGTGGGGATACTGGCCACAATACCCGAGAAAATAATAATGGAAACACCGTTGCCAATGCCAAATTCATTAATAAGCTCACCGAGCCACATAAGTAAGATCGAACCAGCTGTAATTACAATAAGGCTTACAACTTTTTCGAAACCTTGCATAGGCTCTAAAATGTTCTGACTAGTCAAAAGGGCCATAAGACCCAATCCTTGAAGAATGCCGAGTGGCACAGCCAGCATACGTGAGTACTGCGAAAACTTCTTGCGACCAAGTTCACCCTCTTCGTGATACATCTCTTTGAGCCTGGGGAAAACCATAGTTAAAAGTTGCATGATGATCGTGGCCGTAATGTAAGGGCCCACACCCAGCATAACAATCGAAAGATTGGCCAAACCACCACCGGAGAAAATGTTGAGTAGCCCTAAAAATTGATTGTTGGAAAGGAAATTGGAAAGTGAACCAACTGATACCCCTGGTAATGGAATAGCGGCAAGAGCACGGAAAATAATAAGAGCACCCAAAACAAAGAGTATGCGCTTGCGCAAGCTTTTGTCCGAGAAGAGTAAGCTTAATTTTTCTACAAAAGTTTTCATAAATTAGTTACGTGGATTAGTTAATCGTACCACCAGCTTTTTCTATCTTATTTTTTGCACTTTCTGAAACAAAACAATTCTCGATAATGAATTTCTTGGTTAATTCACCGTCACCGAGAATTTTAACCTTTCCCTTCAGACCAAGAACTTTGGGATTCAAAACTGCGCCAGATTCGAAGCGCTTCTCTAAGTCGCCAACGTTTATGACACTGGCGAGCTTATTTAAACTCTTCTGGCGATAGCCACGCAGTTTGGGCAACTTCTTGATTACATCGCGCACTTCGGGACGGACTCTGTGACCAGCACGAGCCGTTTGACCCTTGCCTCCCTTGCCGGAAGTTTTGCCACGCTTACCACCTCGGCCGACAGTCTTGCCGAATTTGCGCTTGGTTTTAGATTTTAAGTTATGTAATTGCATTTTAGAAATCGAAATTTAAAAGTTATCTTAATTTGCTTAAAGCCAAAATTGCCGCTTTGGCATTATTGAATCTGTTCTTGCTACGTGAAAGCACTTTGGCATTCACGTCGGTAAGACCAGCCAAATCAAGAACAGTTCGCACCGAGCCACCAGCCGAGAGACCTCTACCCGGCGCTGGTTGAATATAAACTCTACATGAAGAGAACTTAGCGCTAGTCTCTCTTGTTATGCTTTTACTTTTGGTCATGGGCACACTGATCATGTGCTTCTTGGCATGTTTGATAGCCTTATCAATAGCAAGGGTTGTGTCGCCCGCCTTGCCCATGCCCACTCCCACTTTACCGTTACGATCTCCTACTACCATCGTAACAGAGAATGAAAATCTGCGTCCGCCAGAAACTACGCGAGCTACACGTCTGATGCTTATCATGTTCTGGGCCATGTCTGAACGAGCGCGCTCGCGCTTGCCTCTGCCACCTCTATTACCACCTCCGCGTTTATCGCGCTCTTTGCCCACAAAAGAGAAAGTCTTTTTGGCTTTCTTTTCTGTCTCTGGGACTAATTCTGTCTCAGGAATTGCGGGAATAATTTTTGTTGTATCGTTTTCCATAAATAATTTAGAATTCTAGTCCGGCTTTTCTGGCTTCATCGGCGAACTGTTTAATTTTACCAGTATAATTAAAACCTCCCCGGTCAAAAACTACTCTCGTGATTTTTTTTGTAAGCGCCTTCTTGACCAATTCATTTACCTCTGTTCCTGCAACTAAAGTGACGCCCTTATCGTCATCAATGATTTGAGCGTAGATAGCTCTGTTGGATTTGTAGACTGACAATCGAGGGCGCTCTGCCGTGCCACTTAGCTTAGCACGAATTCTCCTGTGCCTCGTTACTCTCTTTTGTTGTTTCTCTTTTGCTTTATTCATGATTATGCCGTAGATCTCTTACCTTGCTTGCGTTCAATTACCTCATCGTGATACCTAATGCCCTTGCCCTTATAGGGCTCTGGTTTTTTTAAACTCCTGACTAGAGCCGCGAAACTGCCCACAATTTCTTTATCTATCCCTATTATTACAAGCTCGCCTTTTTCTGCTTTAACCGTGAGACCAGCTGGAATGGGTAATTTGACAGGGTGCGAGAAACCGAGAGATAGATCCAAATTAGTTCCCGACACACTCCACTTATATCCCGTGCCCTCGATCAAGAGTTTCTCCGAGAAACCTTCGGTCACACCCTTAATCATATTTCTAATGTGCGAACTGTATGTTCCCCAAAGCGATCGGCCGAATACAGTAGGATTGCCTCGCAAAGCAAGAGTAATAGAATCACCGGAAACAGTTACCACGATTTCGGTTAAAAAGTCACGCTTTAATTCTCCCTTAGGTCCTTTAAAACGCAAAGAATTACCGTCTTGAGTGACAGTTACTCCAGAGGGGATCTTTATTTCTTTTTTGCCTAGACGTGACATAATTATTTATAGTGAGCGTAGTCGAACTACCAGATACTAAATAACGCTTCACCTCCGACCATCTGCTTGCGGGCATCTCTGCCTGACAGGATACCCTTGGGGGTAGAGAGCACGAGCAGGCCAGTGCCCTGTTTAACGGGTCTGATATCTTTAGCACCAAGATAAACGCGTCTTGATAATTTAGAAATGCGATTAACATCAGTTATGCGAACAGAGCCATCGTCTCGATAAGCAATTTCTACTTCTATGTGCTTGCGTACTTTTTTACCTTTAACCGAAAAAGATTTGATATAACTTTCACTCAATAGAACATTCGCAATCTCAAACTTAAGTTTAGAATAAGGCACAATTGTAGAATCCTGCCGGGCGCTACCGGCATTCTTGATTCTAATTAACATGTCAGAAATTTGATCCATAGTTTATTTATAGTGAGCGCAGTCGAACTACCACGATGCTTTTCTAATGCCGGGGATACGTCCTTCATTTGCCGCCTCGCGGAAACATATCCTACACATGTCAAAGTCACGCATATAAGCGCGTTTGCGGCCGCATCTGAAACAACGTCGCACCACGCGACTTTTGTACTTAGGCGTCCGTTTCGACCGTGCAATTGTGCTCTTTTTTGCCACTTGTTCTGAATGAAATTGAAGAATAATTTTGGTCCCGCCACTTACCCGGACCTGCCAGGCAGTCTAGCGAGACTATTCTTAGAACCCCTTTATCCTATCACACCCCCTAAAACATTGCAAAAGTAATGTTCGGGCGATCCGCCAGAGGCGGATTTAGCCCAAAAAGAGCAACCCCGTAGTAAAGCGAAGCTTACTACGGGGTAAAGAAGTGAAACCTAAAGCGAGATTCCGTAGACTACACTGTACTGACTTAACTCGTCTGGATGATGCTCGCCGGGTTGCTTGGGCGAGACGCGAACAAAATTATCTTTCTCCAATTGCTTGATTACAACCAGAGCAACGTGACTGGTCTGACCAAGCCTGTTAGAAAGATCGTCGGCATCCATATTTCTCTTTTCCGCGAACAACTGGAGGGCCCTATCTCGTAAAGCCTGACTTTCCTCTGGAGTCATCTAGTTCTCCTTTCTTCCTACCCGCACGGGGAAATGTTCGAGGCCGGGGCTCGAACATTTTGGGTGGCTAGTCGCCGGTGGCGTTTTCGTGGCCGTGGCTGGCCGCTTGCGAACCGGCCATGCACTTGCCTCTCTGACAGATCTTGTGGCGTGGGAAACAGTCGTTACAGACTGTCTTGCCGCATTTCGTTAGATTGCGAACGTCACTTGATTCTAGCATCCGTTTGCAGACTCCACCGCACTTCCATTTGCCGCGAGTTCTGGTTCTCATTTTATGGAGATCCTCCTTCTTCGGTTATACCATAATTTGCGTGAATAAAAAACCCGTAGCGGCGAACCGCTACGGGGGCATGCTGGAGTGAGTGTGTTGCGCGCTATGTCTGGGGGATCCTGGCAACGCAGTACGTAGCCGTGCAGAAGCGATGAACGTAATCATGAGCACGGCATACATACGCACCACAGATCGCCTGATGGGCATCACCCAGACATTCGTGGACATGACCACATTTCATCTGGGTGGTCGTAACCACATTGCGGGGCGTTGGTTCTGGAATTTCCACAGCAAATCGGAGAGACATGGCCGGGTCCTCCTCTGTAAAAATTATAGTAGACTACTTCTTAAATGGGAAGTGGAGAGCGTGGAAAAGTGCCAAGGCTTCTTTCTTATTCTTTGCCGTGGTAGCTATGGTTATACCGAACGAGAACACATCTTTTAGGTCTTCATCAGCGGTCTCGGGGAAAATAGTGTGTTCTTTGAAGCCTATTGAGAGATTGCCCATTTCGTCTACAGAGCTCTCTTTAAGGCCCCTGAAGTCTCGTTCACGTGGGATAGCTACGTTGATCAAGCGATTCAAAAAGTCATTCATACGTGCGCCTCGCAGTGTTACTTTGGCTCCAGCCGGATCGCCGGCGCGCAACTTGAACGTGGCAATAGATTTCTTGGCCACTGTTCGAGCCGGTTTCTGACCAGTGATCTTAGCCAGACGATCCATAACCACATCAATTTTCTTTTTGTCTTTGAAAGAGCCCGTACCAACGGAAACAATCACTTTTTCCAATCTTGGCAAGGCAAGTTTATTAGTCACCCCCAAATCTTTCATTAGGGCTGGGATAGACTTTTCAAATTGTGCCTTAACATCAATCATGTTTGTGTTCACGCCTAACGCCTTTTTTACACTTGTCACAAAAGTGAGCCACGTTTGAAACGTCAATAGGCATGGAGATTGTTACTATTTGACCTTTCTCTCCCGCTTTTTTGGGTCGTCTGTGTTTTTTTACTTCATTCACTCCCTCTATTACCAATTTACCCTCTGCTTTTAAAACGCGTAAAACTTTGGCTTTCTTGCCTTTGTCTTTCCCGGCCAAAATTATGACATTATCCCCTTTCTTGATATTCATATATTTATACAATCTCTGGCGCAAGTGAGGCTATCTTCTGGAATCCCATTTCTGTTAACTCTCTAGGCACAGGACCGAAAACACGTGCTCCTTTAGGTTCATTCTTAACGTCAACTAGCACAACTGCATTCTCATCAAACCTGATATAAGATCCGTCAGAACGGCGCATGTTGGCCCTTTGCCTCACAACCACGGCCCTATGCACTTCCTTCTTCTTGGCCATCTTACGAGGTTCGGCTGTTTGGACAGATAGCACAACCAAATCGCCTACGCGAGCGTATCTGCGTTTAGAACCGCCGAGCACTTTGAAAATACGCCCAATTTTGGCTCCGGTGTTGTCAGCTATTTTTACTATTGCTCGTGGTTGAATCATCCCGTTAGAAGTTACTTACGTTAATTGTGTGTAAATTTGACATGTTTATTGACATTATATAACTATACTTCTAATGGGATTATACAATTCTGAAATGCTTATCGCGTGAGATAGGCCGGCATTCTTCTATAGTCACTTTATCACCAACATGGGTTGAGTTAGTTTCATCGTGAGCTTTGTACTTTTTACTGGTGTGAATGAACTTGCCGTATTTGGGATGCTTAGCGAAACGTTCAACAGAAACGACTCGAGTCTTGTTCATTTTGTCTCCCACTACTATCCCAGACATTTTATGTTTTGTTTTTGTGTCTTCCATACTTTACTCGCATTATGCTCTAACAATTATTTTAGTCTTGACCGGCAGTTTAGAGCCAGCCTTACGCAGAACATCTCGCGACTCTAACTCCGTTAAACCCTCAACTTCAAACAGAACTCTCCCGGCACGAACTGGCACAACATAACCTTGCACATCACCCTTGCCCTTACCTAACTTCACTTCCGCGGGCTTAGCAGTATACGGCATATCTGGAAAAACGCGAATCCAAATTTTGCCTGTCTTCTTAATGACCCGCGACATCGCTTTCCTTGATGCTTCAAGTTGATTAGACTTAATTCGCCCGGCCGAAAGTGCTTGCAAACCAAATGACCCGAAAGATAATTCCGTGCCACGACTATCTAGGCCCACGCGTTTTGGGTTACGACGCATCGTGTGCCACTTCCTATATTTAACTTTTTTTGGTACCAACATTCCCATATTAATTTTGCGTTTTGCGTTTTGCGTTTTGCGTTTCAGCAAATATCTCTCCCCTATAAATCCAAACCTTTATGCCAATATCTCCGTAAGGCATGCGAGCTCGGCCCTTTGCGAAGTCAATATCGGCTCGCAGAGTTTGCAATGGCAAACGCCCCTTCATGAGCGACTCAACCCGACCCATTTCTGAACCGTCCAGTCTACCCGAAAGTGTAATCTTCACTCCCTTAACGTCTTTATTAGCCATAATCTTCTCAATACTCTGTTTGAGAGTGCGTCTAAATGGTGTGCGCTTTTCTATGGCCTCTTCAATCATGTGCGCCACAATTTGGGCATGACTCTAGGGAGAGCGCACCTCTTCAATCTGCAAACGCACATCTCTTGGAATATTGGCGCCTAACTTTCTTAATCTTTTTACAATAGTCTCTTTGAGCTTATTTGAACCTTCACCGGAGCGACCAATTATCAAACCCGGTCTGGCAGTTTTCACTATCACTCTCAAATAATTCTCTCCTCTTTCAATTTCGATAGAATCAACAAGGAAAGCACGCAACTCTTTTTCAAGTGTCTCGCGCAACATCACATCGGCTTTCAAATTCTGTCTGTAAAGAGGCTTCTTGATGCGCGCCACGAACCAGCGACTCTTCCAGTCTCGCAAAATTCCTAATCTATGTGCGTATGGATGTACTGTATGACTCATGATTTTCTGGCTAATTCTAACTTGATGTGCGACGTGTGCTTGTGTATTGGAAATGCGCGACCATGAGCGCGTGGCATACTCCTTTTCAAGACAATCCCTTTGTCTACGCTAATACTTTTTATAAACAAGTTATTTTTATCACTCTCATTTAAATTTAAATTTGAGTTAGCAATCGCTGAATTTAAAAGTTTAAGAATAGGCGTAGAAGCGCGTTTAGAGAGATGCGCAAGTTCTGTTTTGGCTTTCTCTACGCTCTTGCCCTTAATAAGATCTGTTACTAATCTGACTTTTCGTGGAGCTTGCCTATAATTGTTTAAACTCGCTTTCATCCCGTTAGAAGTTACTTACGTTAATTGTATATACGCCTGACATATCGCAGTGACTTAATTGAGACATACTTCTAATGGGATTCATATTACTTATTACTTCTTACTTTTTTGCGGCTTCGCCTGCTTCTTTGGCAGATTTGGCCGAGGCAATCTCGGCTTCTTTAGCCTTTAACTCTTGCTCCTTCTGCATCTTGCCACCATGTTTAGTAAATTTGCGAGTCTGGGAAAATTCGCCCAGTCTATGTCCAACCATCTCCTCAACTACTTTCACCTCAATAAAGTCTTTACCGTTATGCACACCGAAGGCAAAACCAACCATGTCAGGACTAATTACGCTATCTCTAGCCCAAGTCTTAATAAGGCCGGTTTTCATCGGATCTTTCCCCACTATTTTTTTAGTAACACGTGGGTCAACGTAAGGGCCTTTGTATAACGATCGTGACATAATAGACGTGAGTCCCACTTCGCACAAGGCTACGCGGGACGAAGGCTATCCTATCACGCAAGCAATTACCACGCAAGAGAGTGTATACTTGAACAAGAGGAGGAGGTATGGAAGGAAATTCGGAAATACGGGTATTCCTAGCTTATCAGGCCGGTGAGTGCTATCACTACATCGTTTGCAACGGCGTAAGGCACTTGCCTTTGTTGCGAATTAGAGACCGCCAAACGCTTAATATGGAATGGCAATTACCACATGCCAGCAAACTTGCTGGCACACAACTTGATAAGTGTGACTGTCTTAAGGAAAATGCGATTCCAGTGCGAATAATGGAGAAAATCAAAGACGAGACCGGGAACCTTTAGCCCCGACCAAACATCGCGGGCTAATTTCTTTTCAAAAAAAGGCCTAAAAGTTCTCAATGATGGTAAGTAGGAGTTTGACCGGGCTGCCTTTGGTATTTTATCTGGAACTAATATCTACAACATCATTGGAATAATCAAATTTGATTGCAAATTTATCGAAAAACCCTTTTTGCCCCAAAAGGCCATGACCATGGTTAGCGATGTTGTATGTAAAGGCAACTTGCGTTTTTATTTCTTTATTTTTAATCTTTATTTTGACTTGATGCAAATATGCCGCAGAACCCTTGGAATATTCAGCTCCACCAAAAACAATTGGGATTCCAGAAATTATGTTGATACCAAGTTGTTCGCCAATTGCAGCATCGAATATACAAATATCCGCTCCGGAGTCTATCAAGGCATCGTAAAGGACGGTTTCATCTTCAAATTTAACTTCAATTGGAACAACGGGGCGTTTAATAATTTCACTCCCAACTCTACCAAATTTAGCGTATGGAAATTTCATCTATTATCCCAACGAAGGCAACTAGCCTGCTGGGCACTCTGAAAAGTATTGGATTTTCATATCCGCTACTTTTTGCCTTCTTAATAACTTCAGCTGGAGTTCTACCAGAAGCGATAACGGTCCTGTTGTC
This sequence comes from Patescibacteria group bacterium, assembly GCA_038062165.1. Taxonomy (GTDB): domain Bacteria; phylum Patescibacteriota; class Minisyncoccia; order Phycocordibacterales; family DATDSR01; genus DATDSR01. Next base: position 8,398 of record JBBTXQ010000018.1, on the reverse strand, counting down.
GTTCTTGAATCCAACCCATAGTCCCTTGTATTTCTTTATTACGTTTGTCCAGTTAAGTGTTTTCACTTTCATATTATACACGACGAATGTCTCTCTACAAACTTTCAGTAACTCTCAATCAAGGCAAGCAGGAGCTTGACGGGACTGCCTTTGGCTCCTTTGGCTAGAAACTCGTCGTCTGTAGCTGTCATTGTGGGGGCCATGTCTATGTGCATCCACTTTGTACTTTTGGGGTAATCTTTGGTGAATTGCAGTAAGAACATTGCGCCCGAGATTGCTCCGCCCATCCTGCCCTTCTTGCCAAGATTAGCTACATCGCCGAATGTTCCCTTCACTTCACTCTCATACTCTTCCCACATGGGCATCGGCCAAACATAATCGCCTGACTTCTCTCCCAGTTCCCTCGTCAACTTTTCAAGCTCTTGATCACGCGTGAAGATAGCCGAGGCGCGTTCGCCAAGGGCGACACAAGCCGCGCCAGTTAGAGTTGCGACATCAATAACTAATCTTGGGTTAAACTTCTTGGCGTAGGTGAGAGCGTCGGCGAGAATTACTCTGCCTTCAGCATCAGTATTTTTGATCTCAATAGTTTTGCCAGATAACGACTTAAGAATATCGCCGGGTCTATATGAGTAACCTCCGGGCATGTTCTCAACCGCGGGCACAAGCGCCACTATATTTTTCTTCACACCAAGTTTAGCAGCAAGTGCAACAGCGTGTATCACAGCCGCACCACCGGACATATCCAAGTGCATGTCGTTAATGCCATCAGTAGGCTTGAGATTGAGTCCCCCAGTATCGAAGGTCACGCCTTTGCCAACCAGAACGATATCTCCCCCTTTGTTCCCCCTCTTATCATAAGAGGGGGCTAGGGGGCGATACTCCACAACAATAAATTGCGGCTCTTCTGGCGAGCCCTTGGCTACACCGAGCACTGCTCCCATCCCCAGCTTCTCAAGTTCCTTTTTGCCAAGTACTGTTATTTTTGTGTTGGGCAAATCTTTAACTGCTTCTCGAGCGGCTAAGGCAAGAGTCTTGGGAACCATCTCGCCACCCGGAGTATTAGCCAGCTCGCGAGTCATGTTAACTTCTCCCGCAATTATTTTGCCCCTCTCAATTCCCACCTTAAACTCCTTACTAACTTTACCGATAAGAGCAAATCCAGAAATAAAGCTCCAGCCCTCTTTTGGCTTGCTCAAGTATTTAGTAAATTCATAATCAGCAATCAGTACCTCGCGAGCAATTATCTCACCCAATTCTCTCTCGCCAATCCCGAACTTGTGAATCTCTTTCAGGATAACTGCCACTTTTTTCATCTTGTCTTTCTTGGCATCAGCCACAGCCTTGCGTACAGCCAAAACAAATTTACGCAAGCTATTTGCGTCCTTAAAATCAGCCTTTTTGTACTCCTGCCTGCCGGCAGGCAGGCCTTTCCCTAACTTGTCTTTGTTAATTATTCTCATCCCGTTAGAAGCTAACACTATATTTGGCGTTGATAATATGTAGCATGGTGGCGTGAATCCCGAAGCTTCTAACGGGACTCATGTCCATAAAACTACTCTTAACCTAATAATTTGCAAGTTGCCCCTCCGACAGATGTCGGAGGGGGTGAAGCTAGAGAGCACCCTCGGGGAAATAGGCTGGACCGGGTGTAGACAACCCGTCCTCACGCCGGGAAACCTCCTCCTCTCTGGAGTCAGGGCCAGGTTCGCTTGGGGCACTGCCTCGGAGATGCTCCGGGATGCTACACGGGTCAGACGAACCGGGCACCCACGGCAACTCACAACGCCTCACGCACATAAAGACCTCCCTAAATCAAAAACTGTGTTTTTGATCGGGCGTCCCGACAGAATGTCGGGATTAGCCTCAAAGACCTATCACGCACCAATTGGTGTCGTGAGAGCACTTGCCCCGGGGGGAGATCAGTACTGATGATCCCTCCCCTCGGGAAAAGAAGAACCCCACACATTTCTGCGCGGGGTTCTTGCTTACTAATTTATGTATTAATTACCCGCGCATATGTTGTTTAAAATAGAAATGGGAAAACATACCCCACATCTTAGTTGAGGTCTCAATGCAAATCGATCGGGAAGTTATGACAAAACGATTCATGTATATCTAGACTATACCCAAATAAATAACCTGTCAAGCGAAAATCGATATTACCAACCAATCCACAACAAATATGAACTTCTTAATCCATGCCCTAAGCTGGACAGAGCTCTCACTACCAGCGAGGGCTCTGTTGCGTTATACTCAAACGGGTGCGCAGCTGTTTGGAAAGGGAAGGGGGTCCATAGGTCATGAGAACAATCGGCTACGTCGTGCTTGCCGCCGCGGTAACTGTGGGGACACTTACCGGGGCGTTCTACAACGTGGAGAGCTGGTGGCGATTCTGGGTTGTTCTCGCTCTCGGCGGGGTCGCCCTTGTCTACCTCGGCATGCGCGCAGTGCGCGAGCTCGAGGTGTGGTTCTCTGGACTGCCAGAAGACGAGCAGCTCCGGATTGCCGCAGCGATAAAGAAGGCCAACGAGGAAGCCTATAGGTCACCCTACCACCCTCCCCCTTACGGAGGGATGGGGATGTGACCCGTCGCCCGCGATCAAAGAACGGCCCGGCAATTGTCGGGCCGTTTCTCAATTACTAGACAGTTTTCTTCTTGCCGACGCGGCGTCTTGAGACTATAAATACGTTGCTATACTTCTTGGGGCGGCGGGACTTTTGGCCTTTGCCTACCGGTTTGCCCCAACGCGTTTTGGCACGTCTGGTACCACGGCCCTGGCGACCTTCACCTCCGCCGTATGGATGATCTACTGGGTTCATAGCTGTGCCACGGACTGTGGGACGGATGCCTTTCCAGCGTGATCTGCCGGCTTTGCCATAGTTAACCAGCATGTTTTCTGGATTCGAAACAGAACCAATCGAGGCCCAGGCGTTCTCATCAATCTTGCGTATTTCGGAACTGGGCATGCGTACGTTAACGAAACCGCCGTCACGGGCAAGTACTTCAGCAAAGACGCCTGCAGAGCGCACAAGTTTGGCACCACCCTTTGGTTGCAACTCTATATTAAAAACAAATGTGCCAGTAGGAATATTTTTAAGAGGTAAGCGGTTGCCCACTTTAATAGCCACTTTCTCGCCCGTTACAAATGAATCACCAACTTTAAGTGTCGTGGGCAGGAGCACATAACTTCGTTCACCGTCAGCATAAACGACACGTCCTACGAAGCCGCTTCTGTTTGGATCGTATTCAAGTGTCTCAATACGGGCAGGGATATCCTTCTTGGCGTACATAAAATCAACATCTCTAAACAAGCGTTTAGAACCGCCGCCCTTGTGACGCATAGTGATCCTGCCCCAACTGGCCCGGCCTTGCCTACGCTTGCCACCCGAGACAAGAGCCTTGTGTGGCCTGTCACCCGACAGAACTTCCCGGTAATTAATACCAGTCATAGCGCGGCGAGATTTAGTTGTTGGCTTGTATTTCTTCATGATTATTTATAGTGAGCGTAGTCGAACTAAACAGATTCTATTTTAGTACCGGCTGGAAATTTAACATAAGCCTTGCGCATACCCGCTTTGCGACCCTTTTTGTAACCCCTGACCACAACTTTGCCTTTGGTATTAATTACTCGCACGTTTATGGGCTTAACTTTATATTTAGTTTCTAAGGCCTTAGCAATTTCACTTTTATTTGCCTCACTTGTGACAACGAAAGAATATATGCCTTTTTCTGAAAGAAGACTAGAGCGTTCCGTGAGATATTGGCGTTTGATAACTGACATAAAATTACTTATAGTCTACAAAGAAAATGAATTTGTAAGTCATGGCAACGAGTGCGTTCATATTTCTACACTCTATCATTTTAACTGCTGGTAAATTACGGAAGCTCTTCTCGACCACGTTATCGCGCTTGCCCAAAGCAATCAGGGCTCTGTTACCTTTTTTGTAAACGAGTTCTTTTTTATCTAACTTTTTGGATAGGTTAGAAATAATACTTGAAGCTGATTTAGTTTTTATACCAGACAATGTTAATTTGTCTATGAAAAATACCTCCCCATCTCGCAACTTTTGCGAGACAATAGTGGCCCAAGCCTTGGCGGCCATCTTCTTGTTTATTTTGCGCGCATAAATTTTCTCTTTTGTTGGCCCATGAGTTACGCCACCTCCTACCCATAGTGGTGAGCGAATAGAACCGTGACGAGCACGGCCAGTACCCTTCTGCTTCCAAGGTTTTTTACCGCCACCACGCACTTCGCCTCTACCCTTAGCGTGCGCCACAGGAGTGCGAGCATTACCCTGCTGACTGACTACAACTTGATGAACCAGATCAGCATTCCACGGCAAACCAAAAATCTTATCCGGAAGCTCCAACTTCCCTAAATCTTTTCCCTCTTGATTGTATAGTGGCGCGTTCATATTAGTTTCGTGTTTCGTGCTTCGTGCCTCGGATTTCTAACAAAGTGCCTCTGCGCCCGGGCACGGCGCCCGACAGATACAGGTCGTCACCTTCAATTGCGATAACTTTTAAATTTTTTACAGTAATGCGATCACCTCCCATGCGGCCGGCCATGCGCATGCCCTTGGCCACACGGCCACCGGCGCGACCTGCGCCACCTATCGAGCCGGGCTCACGTTCTGAATGCTTCTGGCCGTGACTGCGTCTGCCACCGTGGAAGCCATGTCGCTTGACCACCCCTTGGAAGCCTTTGCCTTTGCTAGTGCCACTAACCTCGACAGTATCTCCCACTTGGAAATTTTCGAGCTCACTAACTTCTTTAATTTCTTTGAAACCCTTGAACAGACCTTTAGTTCTTTGGGGTTTATTTACTCTGGATTCTTTTTGCACGCCGAAGCCAACTTGGGTGGCAACATAGCCATCCTTCTCAAGAGTTTTAATTTGAGTAACTTTAAGCGGCTCTTGTTTAACAATAGTCACTCCTGTTACTCGGCCCTTCTCATCGAAGATCTGGGCCATATTCTGTTTTCGGCCGATTAAAAATTTCATAAAAAAACCTACATCATTTTCAGATCTATTCCAACTCCGGAAGGCAGTTCGATATTCGTAAGTGCTTCGATTATTTTTCCGGAAGGATTTACGATATCGAGTGTTCTCTTGTGTACTCGCATCTCGAACTGCTCGCGCGAGTTCTTGTCTATGAATGCTCCCCTATTTACTGTGTAGCGCGTGATCTCTGTGGGCAGTGGCACTGGTCCGTGTACTTCGCCTTCGTGTCTGATAGCTGTATCAACGATTTGTCGCACACTCATGTCCAGAACTTTATGCTCATAAGCGCTTACTTTAATTCGCAGTTTGCCAATGCCGGAACTTGCCGCGGCTGTCTTGGTCGCCTTAGAAGTCCTCTTTGTTTTAGGAGAACTAACTTTTTCTTTAGTTGCACTAGGCATTGATCTTGGTTACTACACCTGCCCCAACTGTCTTGCCACCTTCGCGGATAGCGAAGCGCTGTTCGCTTTCAAGGGCTACAGGGGCCACGAGCTTGACATTCACTTTAATAGTATCGCCGGGCATAACCATCTCCGTGCCCTCTGGCAAAGTAATCTCACCTGTCACATCGGTAGTGCGAATGTAGAACTGTGGCTTGTAACCTTTGAAGAACGGCGTGTGACGGCCACCCTCTTCTTTAGTCAGCACATAAACTTCAGCTTCGAAATCAGTATGAGGGGTAACAGAACCTGTTTTGGCAATAACCTGGCCTCGAGTTATGTCTTCTTTCTTCAAGCCTCGCAGGAGGATACCGGCGTTATCTCCGGCCATGCCTTCATCGAGTTGCTTGTTGAACATTTCGATGCCGGTCACGGTAGTCTTAGTTGTTGGATTGAAACCAACGAGTTCAACTTCCTCGCCCACTTTCACTTTTCCTCTCTCAATTCTTCCCGTGACAACCGTACCGCGACCTTCAATCGAGAAAATGTCTTCAATTGGGAGTAAGAATGGCTTGTCGATTTCGCGAGCTGGTTCTGGGAAATAAGTATCGATAGTGTCTACAAGTTCAAGAATCTTCTTGGCCCACTCATCGTCAAGACTCTTAGCTTCAAGGCCCTTCAAGCCTGAGCCTTTGATAATTGGGGTGTTAGCACCGTCGTATTTATACTTAGTCAAGAGTTCGCGCACTTCCTCTTCTACGAGACCAACCATTTCAGCGTCATCAACCATGTCCACTTTGTTTAAGAAGACTATGATCTTATTCACACCTACCTGGCGAGCAAGTAAGATGTGCTCGCGAGTTTGAGGCATGACACCGTCAGTGGCGGCTACCACGATAATGGCACCATCCATCTGGGCGGCACCGGTGATCATGTTCTTGATGAAGTCGGCATGACCCGGAGCGTCGATGTGTGCGTAGTGGCGCTTGGGTGTCCAGTACTCGCTGTGGTGGAGAGAAATAGTAATACCTCTAGCTTTTTCTTCTGGCGCCTTGTCGATTGCGTCAATACCTTCAACTCGCGCACCGTAACCTGCCGCCTTATTCATGTCGAGGACATGAAGAATAGCCGCGGTGAGAGTAGTCTTGCCGTGGTCAACATGACCAATTGTGCCAACGTTTAAGTGTGGCTTAGAACGATCAAATGCTTCTGCCATATGTTTATTTATTTTTGCCTCATTGCCCGAGAGGGTATTGGAGGTCTTAACTAACTTATAAATGCCAACCTGCCTGCGGCAGGCAAGCTTGCCTACCGAAATTACAAGTACGAGCATCTTATATGAACTGGTAAAACAAGTCAAGCTCTGGTAGTCTAGCGAAAGGAGGGTCTTAGTATGAGAAGGATCTTGCGCAAGGAGTTGCAATTGAAAGTGGCGAATTTCGTTTATCGCCTTGGAATGAAACGCGGGGTGCCATGGCTCCGACACCAACTCTTCTCAGCCGTTCTTTGCTGGAAGCCACCGCGCAATCACGATGAGGATGTTTACGGTGAGTTCTGTCGATTTATTCCAGAGAGGGCAAAATCAATCTTGCTCTCAGGCGGACTGTCGCAAGCCTTTGAGGTCAACAAGGTTTCGTGGCTACTTGGTCAGATGATTCGCTCGAAAGACAGAGAGCTTTGCCTTGTGGCAATCGAAACTGGCGAACTCAGTCCGATTATCCTCGACAGCATCATCAACGACGATGCTCAAAACGGGGAGGTCCAAAGAGCCGCCTTGATTAAATTCGAGAGCAAGCGCGAACGAGTGCGTGTGCCAGTCTACTCGTAGAATCAGGGCCTGCGAAACTTGCAGGCCCACCTCTTTTGCTAATTTGCCAATTCAACTTAATTCAAGAAATTAATACCAAAACAACGTCACAATCATTAATCCGAGTCGTTTCAAAACCCAGAACCATCCAGAACACTCACGAAGGAGGACGGCATGAAAACAGCGCACAGCAACCGATGCGCGTTCTTGCGAGGACTAGGCATCGGCACGTCTGGGGCAAAAGAACACGTAGTAGAGGAGGCGCTCGCGAATCTGATGCGGGAAGCCGGTCTCACCGATCGTGAACAAAAGGCTCTCACCCTACAGGAAGGCCTTGAGTCGGGCGAACGGATGAGCCCCGTTCAGATCGAACATGCCACGTTCGTGAGCATTTCAGCGAACGAGGTGGAAAAGCTTGTCGCGGAAGCGATGGGCAAGATCCGCGACGCTGTCAGGGCTCGACGAGAGTTGAGCGAACGACACGAGAAAGTAACCTAATCTTGTTCGTGACATCCGCACTCCAAGGGCCGCCCTTGGAGTGCTTTGCTATTTGCGGGCGGCAATTATTGTTTCGGCTACGTTTTTGGGGACGATCTGATACTCGAATGGCGTCATGGTGAATGTGCCACGACCTTCAGTCATGCTTCGCAAATTAGTTACGTAACCGAACATTTCTGATAGGGGCACTTTTGCTTTAATTACTTTCACTCCTCCTGGCCTGTCTTCAATTTGATCAACTTGACCGCGCTTGCTTGAGATCGAGCCAGTGATATCGCCCATGAACTTCTCCGGCACGATAACTTCTACATTCATGATAGGTTCAAGCAGAACCGGGCCGGCGCGCTTGGCCGCTTCTTGGAAAGCAAGTGAGCCAGCAAGTTTGAACGCAATCTCGCTTGAGTCAACATCGTGATACGAACCGAAAGTGAGTTCGGCTGAAATATTAGTCATCGGGAAGCCGGCCACAATGCCCCTAGCCATTGCCTCTTTAATCCCCTTCTCAACAGCTGGAATATATTCGTTTGGAATTACACCACCCTTAATCGAGTTAACGAATTCGAAACCGTCACTTCTTTTGACATTCTTTTTTAACTTAGCGGCCTTGCCACTAAGTTCCTCAATTCCCGGTTTGATGGGACGCAGTGTAATAACCGCATGTCCGTATTGACCACGACCGCCAGATTGCTTGATGTGCTTGCCCTC
>JBBTXQ010000017.1:0-1349 GCA_038062165.1 Patescibacteria group bacterium | reverse complement strand
TGGCTCTCACCATCAACTAAAACATCATCAGCACGAGCAATCATTCCAGGCCCAAAAGATTCTTCCCCATAATTAGTTCTCCATTCAGCAGTCCACCTCCCGTGAATGACTTCATCAATGTCTGCGCCAGTAAGTCCCTGTTCGGTCAGTTCAGTAATCCACTGCTCCATGACTCCATTAGCATAAAGTTGTTGTCCTAATTGTTGAGCGCGCAAGGCACGCTCTCTTTCAGCATCAAGCGCAGCCAATTGCACAGGATCATCAGCATATTCTTCAGTTAAATCCGCATAATCATCAATAACCGCATCGGCAATTTCAATTTCTCGTTGAGTTGCAACTTGCAGTTCCTCAGCAGTAGGTGGCTCAACATCATTCAAAACTTCTAAATCAAGATCACTAACTTCTGCACCTTCAACTAAAAGCTGTGCATTGTCAACCAGCTGCTGGGCTTCGCCAATGTGACCAAATCCTTCAAGCCCGTCCAACTCATCTTGGCTAGCATGCAAACATTCAGTAGCGTGGCTTAAAGCAGTCTCAATCAGAGAGCGGATAGAACTCGCTCTTTGGGAGTCTCCAGACTCCTCAAGCTGATTAGCTTCTTCATACAAAGATTCAATCTCGTCTCTCACTTCCTGAACAGTCTGCGTATTTGCAATTCTCTGAAATCTATCTTGCAAAGAAGGATCTCGCTCATAAGCAAAATCCCTAAATTCATTCCCCACTTCAAAAGTGCTTGCGTCGCTCGCACGAGCAACACCTTCTATAACTTCAATACGCCTCTCCTCAACAGCGCCACTAACCTCGCTAACAGCTCTCTGTGCATTACCAAGAACTGTTTCAACTTCAACAACATCAACGACACCAGAATCAACCTGCCCTTCTAAAACAATTTGTAAATTATCAATATACTCCGTATAAACTAAAGCCTCTCCAAAATCATCGGCTAACTCGCTGGCAACAGAGCTTTGTGTAAACGTATCAAGAGTCAACCCTTCTATATTATAACCAGAACTTCCCTCAATTTCCGTCTCTGCTTCAGCCAAAGCATCTGACAAACCCTCTAAAGCATATTCGGCAGCTTCAACATCTCCTTCTTGAATTGAAATCCCTGCTTCATGATAATACTCACCTAGACTCTCGCCAGAAAAAACCCTGCTCAACCAATAAAAGAATGGTCCATCATTAGGACCGACTCCAGCTATATCCTCACTAAAAACAACAGGTCCATCAAGAACGCAACCATCACCTGGCCGACAAGTATATCCATCTCGACAGAAAGCTAAAGCACAATTAGCTCCAGCGCCACTACCAGTTTCATCTGCTAAATCAGGTGTGTCAACAGGAGCACT
>JBBTXQ010000016.1:0-2517 GCA_038062165.1 Patescibacteria group bacterium | reverse complement strand
CATCCTTTGTTCTCGACTTCGTCGGTCGTGGGAAGTTTACCCGGAAAATACAGGATGTATGCCGGGAATATAATGCACTTTACATTACACATTTACTTACACCATTCCCGAACCCGATTTCCCAGAAGAATTTGTGGTGGTCATTTTTTTCTGAGCCTGTCGCTACTCTAAACAAAATATTCCGATATATTTTTCGGCAATTTGTTGAAGACAGGCCCTTGCCTCCAGATATTGCGTTGCTGGCTGGATCTGAAAGCAGAAATGCATGGACAGAAACAGCGAAGAACAAGATTTTTACAGCAACGCCAGGTTATTTTGAGCTGAATCGTATTCAGAGAACCGCTGTCGATAACAAGATCAGAATACCAGGAGTCCCAAAAGAGGGGTACATCCTGTTTATTGACGATTGCCTGGCCATGAGTTTCGATTTTGTTTTGGGTGCGCATAAGCCCATCGTTGAGCCAAGCGAATACTTCCCGGTTCTGAGAGAGTTCTTCTCTCGTCTCGAATCGCGATTCAAAATACCGGTTATCATAGCAGCGCACCCGAATGGCAAGGAGTTTCACGGCTACAAGGATTGTTTCGGCGAAAGAACGGTGTTGTTTGACGCGACCGCCGAGCTCTCGCTGAGCTGTAATTTTGCTATGACGCACTACTCAAGCGCCATAACATACCCAGTGTTGTTGCGAAAACCGATTTTGCTTCTAAGTACAAGGCAGCTCAAAAAACAGTCGCAAGGCATTGCAATAAACTATATCGCGAGTCTGTTGCAGTGTCCCCAGGTGGCAATCGATGAAGACATTGACAGGCTGGAATTGTCGAAACTCGATGCTTCTTCGGTTAGCGAGTCCTGTTACAAGGCATATCAGCAAAAATATATTACACACGCTGTGTCCACGGACAACAACCCGTTCGAACCACTTTTAAAATATTTGACATCTCTGCCTGTAAAGACATAGAAATACTTCTCAAAATCTCAGGAAGAAGGACTGATGATTACAAAGATTGTTAACTTCATGTACGGCCTTAGAGATAGGCAAAGAATACTTATCAGCCTCACCAAGGGCGCCGCAATGATGCACGCCAGAAATATTAATTATCAAGACCCAGAGACATGGGAATTCTCAGGTTTTAGCCAGAATGGTGAAGACGGTATTCTTGACGTACTGAGAAAGCAGTTATTGCAAATGAACAGGTATTTTATTGAAATCGGTTCTGCAGATGGAATAGACAACAATTCCGCATGGCTTGTCATTGCAGAAAAGTATAGAGGCATGATGATAGAGGGAAGCCCTGAGCTCGTTGCCAGGGCAAAGCGCATGATTGCCCATTACAGCTTGGGCTTACAGTGCCTTAACATGTTTGTCGACGCAGACTCCGTAAAAGCAATCAAGACGGCCTCACAATATCAAGATCCTGATATTATGTCATTGGATATTGACGGGATGGACTACTACGTCGCACGTGCGCTGTTAGCGGAAGGAATCAGACCGAAGATATTTGTCGTGGAGTACAATTCTGTATTCGGTCCAGATGCGTCGAAGACGATCAAGTACGAAAAGTACTTCGTGTACACCAGCGCGCATTTGTCAGAGCTATATTATGGTGTTTCAATTGCAGCGTGGAAAAAGTTATTTGAAGAAAATGGATATAGATTTATTACCGTAGACAGAAACGGTGTCAATGCTTTTTTTGTTGATCCAGCGTATTTCAGCAGTGATTTTTTATCAAATATTAGACCCAGAGCATATGCAGAGAACCAGTTACAGCTCTTGAAGTTTCGGATGAACCACGAGGATCAATTCAAATTAATCCAACACATGGAATTCCAGAATGTCTAGGGATAGCCGCCGCCGATCTTCATATATTTCTTGTTTCGTGTCACTGGAACTTATCCAAGCCATCTTTAAATATAACGATCAAGTATTATCATGATCACAGTGGACAGGCTCAAGATGACGCATCCTCTGCTGACAATATGCATCAATACCAGGAACAGAGGAAATGTAATATCCGAGACGCTGGACTCCATAATTGAACAAATTGTGCCCGGTATCGAGGTTGTTGTGGTTGACGGGGCCTCGGAAGATAACACGCAACAGGTAATGCAGCGGTATGCTTCAAAGTATCCATTCGTTAAGTACTTACGTTCAGATGGCGGTTTAGGCGTTGATGACGGCTATGATGCGGCCGTCAAGTCTGCAACAGGGGACTATTGTTGGCTTATGACCGACGACGACGTCATCGTCTCTGGTGCTCTGAAGACCATTCTGGACAAAATCGGCGCTGGGCATGACCTCATCATTCTGAACCTGGAATGCTTTACCAAAGATCTCAGCCTCGACCTAAACCAGCGCTTGTTTAATTACCATGAGGACAGGCATTATTCCCAAGATGATCTTGGAAGTTTTCTGGGAGATCTTGGCTATGGTTTATCATACATTGGATGTGTGATCATTAAACGAATCCTCTGGTTCGAAAACGATCGCGCCCCATTTTACGGAACCTATTTTGTGC
>JBBTXQ010000015.1:0-18147 GCA_038062165.1 Patescibacteria group bacterium | reverse complement strand
GCGTATCTTTACCACCACAATCTCTGAAGCGATCTCATATGGTTCCGGTTTAATAGGCATTCACTTTAGGAATTTTATTTTAGCTACACTCTTGGGGTTTGCTTTTGAGTTACCGTTATTTTATCTAGCAAGTTCTGTCTTGCGTGGAGAGAAACTAATCTTATCGGGATCACTCGTGCTTGTGGCCGGACTCTTGTTCTACAAGTTGAAAGGCAGATACTTTGAATAATCCCACCCTGCCCTCCCTTAGACTAAGGGAGGGTTAGGGAGAGATAAATATGCGAATTTACAATAAAAACGTTTTTAAAGATCGAAGAAGAGAACTCCGGCGTAATCAAACTAAAACAGAAAAGTTGCTATGGCAACAATTACGAAACAATAAGGTGGGAACGAAATTTTGGAGACAATACAGTGTCGGTCCCTATATACTTGATTTTTATTCTCCTAAACTAAAATTAGCGATTGAGCTAGATGGAGAATATCACAGCACACCAGATCAGATGATATATGACAAAGAACGCGAATCTTATTTACTTGGTCTCGGGATTAGAACATTACATTTTCGCAACGGGGAGGTTATTTTAAAAATTGGTAATGTCATAAAAAGCATAGAGGAACTATGTTTTCACCCTCGCTTAGTTTAAGGGAGGGCAGGGTGGGATGAATTGCTTTTTGGAAATTCGGGTGTAATATCCAAATTAGAAAGGGGGTGATCTTACGACCATCGATCCAGTTGATAGCGCTAAGCTGTCGCAACTCTTCAACAACTGTGCTGAACTCAAGCGCAGAGAAAAGTACGTCGAATTCAGACGTGTCTTTACCCAGTTTCTCGAGGAGTATCTTCGGCGAGAGAGTAGGGTTTTCGACTGGGTGACATTGACCTACGAAGCAGAGAGCGAAGAGAACGCACGTTTTGTTCTCTCGGGTCATGTACCCAGGCCCTGCAAGCACAAGTATGACTTATTGCTACTTAGCTTTACTGACATCGATGGTAGGTCCTTCGATATGTGCATGCCGATCATGTATGTATCGAGGCAGTTGCGGGCCATGGCGGTGAAGGAGATCGCAAGAATGGGTGGCCCCATCAAGAAGAAGATTATCCATCAGAGATCTCACGTGCCCAAATTGAATGATGGGACAGAAATGATCCTCGCCCGAGCGCTTAATCTCGTGAGCTCTCTTCGCTAAAGCCGGTCGGAATATCGACCGGCTTTTATTGTTAAAGAAGTTGTAGGGATTGAAGAACGATGATATGGTTGGTACCAATAATGCCAAAACTAGATAAACACATTAATCACAAATCGTTTAAATTTGTCCGAGAACTTGGGGGTATCAGTGAATATGTTCACGGGCATAATGGCTTGCGGGTGCTTATATATGAAGATCATAGCGCGCCCGTAGTGGCACTTAATGTCACTTATCTTGTGGGTTCGCGTAATGAAGCGGTGGGGCACACCGGGGCAACGCACCTACTTGAGCACTTAATGTTTAAGGGTTCGAAGAACTTTAATAAAAAAAATGGCAAGTGGATCTGGGCATATATCGGCGGTCTGGGGGCGGAGATCAATGGCACAACAATGGGTGACAGGACAAATTACTATGAAGTCTTACCCAAGGAGCACGTGGCCAAGGCTCTCGCTATGGAAGCGGACCGCATGGTCAATTCATTTATAAGTGAAGAAGACAGGCAGAGTGAGATGACGGTGGTGCGCAACGAGTTCGAATGGGGCGAGAATGAACCAAGAGAGGCTCTGGGCAAGCAGATCTGGGCCACTATCTTCCAAGCCCACCCTTATGGTCGCTACGTGATTGGTCTGAAGAGCGATATCGAGAACGTGCCCATCGAGCGCCTGCGCGAATTCTATAAGACTTTCTATTGGCCCAACAATGCGTATGTCACGTTAGCCGGAGATATTTCTGTTTCTGAAGCTTTACCTCTTATTGATAAGTATTTCAGAAAGCTTAAAGCTTCACCCAAACCTATCCCAATTATGTATAGTGAGGAGCCAGCCCAAGAGGGACCAAGGCGAACAACTGTGCGGCGAGCCGGAGAATTGGGGATTGTGGCCGTGGCCCATAGATTACCACCGGCACTATCACCCGAAATGTTTGCTCTCGATGTGCTCGCAGGGATCTTGGGTCGTGGTAGAAGCTCGCGCATGTATCGCGCTCTTGTTGATACGGGACTCGCGGCTAGGGTAAGTGTTGATAATACTTCGTGGCGAGATGCGAGCGTATTCGCTACAGAAGCTCACCTCTCTGCCAATGTGGATCATAAAAAGATAGAAGAAATAATCTTGAGTGAATACGAGAAAGTTAAAAAAGAAGGAATTAGTAAAGAAGAACTCGAACGGGAAAAGAAACAAATAGAAGTGCAACTGGCTACTACACGCGACGGTCCGGAGGCCGTTATGTCAGTCTTGAATGAAACTATTGCCGTGGGTGATTGGACACTATATGTGCGCTACCAGGATGAGATTAAGAAAGTGACTCTTGAATTAGTTAAGGCTGTGGCCAATAAGTATTTGATCGAAGACTTGAGCACTACTGGCTACTTTATTCCCAAAAAGTTATGAAAGAGAGAGTAAGACAAACCCAAATTCTTCCAGGCCTCACACTCGTATCTATGCGAACGGGAGTGAAGGGCATCGTGTCGCTGGGCGCAAGCTTCCTCGCTGGCTCGCGCAACACACCCAAACAGGAACTTGTCTGTAGCGTAACGGCCGCCATGCTCAAAGAAGGGACCCGTAAATACAATAAGCCCGAACTTGCCGAGATGCTCGATTCAAAGGGTATCAAGATCTCATTCTCGTCTAGTTCTACTCGCACGAATGTAATAGCCAAGATCCCCACTGGCGAATTATCACAGGCCATAGAATTATTCGCCTCGATGCTCACCGAACCACTCTTTGCAGACAACGAATTCGAAATAGTTAAGAAGCGTAGTATAGACCAGATTCTGGAACAAAAAGAGGATACTCGCGCCCGGGCCAGCAATCTCTTCTTGGATAAGATTTATGAATCTAGTCATCCTAATCATGAACAAAGTTTCGATGAAAGTATCTCTGAAGTAAGTAATATAAAAATAAGCGCGCTTAAAAATTTTCATAATCAACTCTACGGTTTAGGTTCTATGATTATTTCCGCGGCGGGTGACGTGGATCACGAGCAACTAGCGAGCCTGATTAGAAAATCTTTCACAAAAACTGGTAGGAGAAGTAGTTCTTATGCGAGAGAATCGGGGAAGGTTAAGAGATTGAGCAAAATAGGGGAGAGAAATAATATCCTGACTATGGCAGATAAGGCCAATGTAGATCTCATCATGGGCCACCCCATTGTGATCGATATTCACTCTCGTGAATATTTCGCACTAGAGACGGCCGTAGAAATTATGGGAGGAAACGACTTCGGCGCGCGCTTACTGCGTATTGTCAGAGAAGAGAATGGGCTAACATATGGCATAAGTGCCAAATTAGGCGGACTATATTATGGCGACAGCGGTTACTTGCACATTGGCGGCATCTTCGCCCCTAGCCTCTGGCAGAAAGGGGCAGAGATCACAACGAAAGTTGTCAAAGATTGGGCAAGTAAAGGCGTGACAATTAAAGAGCTTGCGAGACGCAAAGAGATGGTCCGTGGCGAGTATCTTGTCCAACTCTCTAGAAGCGGAGGCATGGAAGCGGAGCTTTTGAGACTCCTCGAGCAAGATCGCAGTCTAGATTTCCTTGACGAGTATCCCAAACTAATAGCCTCCCTCACCCTAAAAGAAGTAAACCCAGCTATCAAGAAATATATCCACCCCGACCAACTCATCACCGTAGCCGCCGGCAGTATAGACGAAAAAGGCAATCCCCTAAAATAACCGCAGGATGAAATACTTAGGCATTGATTATGGGAGTAAGAGAACGGGAGTGGCTATTTCGGATGAGAGTGGCAAGATCGCTTTTCCTAAGTTTGTCTGGTCAACAGACAGGCATTTGCTTACTAAGATTGTTGATTTTTGCAAAAAAGAAAAAATAGAAGCGATAGTGCTGGGGGAGTCACTTAACTACAAAAGCCAACCCAATGCTATCCAGAGTGATATTGCAAATTGGAAATTGAAAATTGAAAAATTCACTGGCCTACCAGTAATCTATGAACTCGAGCTACTAACTTCTCGACAAGCTGAAAGGCATAGTGATAAGGCCAGTGCTGATGCTTCTGCGGCGGCTATCATACTGCAATCGTATCTGGATAAGATATAATATGACTGATGCAAAGTTTGTTTTCACGATTATTTCCCGCGCCGCGATATTTGCGCCTGCCAACTGTTGGTCTTGATATTTCTGACCGGGCTATTAAATACGCGGAATTGGTTGATGATCATAATAAGTTACACCTAGGCAAATTCGGTGAAGTGGAGATCCCCGAAGGCGCAATTAAGGATGGCGTTATTCTTGACCAAGACAAGTTGGCAAACATTATCGGATTGATTAAGAAGGACACAGGCCTTAACACATTCCATATTTCCTTGCCGGAGGAGAAAGCTTATTTGGTCGAAATGGAAGTACCAGCCGGGGCAAGAGATCTCCACACTGCTATCGAACTACATTTGGAAGAACATGTGCCGCTTGAAGTGGGTTCAACAATTTTTGATTATGAGATTGCTCACCGGCCGGAAGAATCCGACAAAAACACTTTTGTAGTAGCTGTCTCGGCTCTCGAAGATCATATTGCACGAGAATACGCCGAGGTATTGGGCAAAGCTGGTTGCAAGGCTTTCTCTTTCGAATTCGAGTCGCAGGCCTTGGCTCGGGCAGTCATATCTCGCGGCGCGGCCAACGTAACCATGATCGTAGATATTGGACGCGAGCAGAGCGATGTTTCAATTGTTTCGCGAGGAGTGGTCAGGCTCACTAGCAGTATCTCTCTGGGGGGTAACACAATATCGCGAGCCATATCTGAAGATCTCAAAATCAGTTTCGAAGAAGCAAATAAACTTAAAGAAAAAGAAGGCTTGGATAGACGAGGTCAGGAGAGGAGTCCCTTTGATAGCATTGTGCGCGTGGCCGCAATCCTCCGTGACGAGATCTATCAACGTTTAATATATTGGGATAATGGTCGAGCGCGGAGCAACAACAAAGATGTTGTTAGTCGTATCGTTCTCTGCGGTGGTAACGCCAATGTGCCGGGCTTGCTCGAGTATCTTACTTCAGGTACCAAAGTCCCAGTCTCGATTGGCAACCCTTGGGTTAATATACTATCTTTCAACGAGAGCGTGCCCGCTATCACTTCGCGCGAGTCACTCAAATATTGTACTGCCCTGGGTCTTGCTTTAAGAAGTGCACATAATCAAACATGATTAATCTTTTGCCCCAAGAGTCGAAAGTTGAGATTCGCAAGTGGTATCACAATAAGATCACAGTTGTCTCACTCACTTTTTTATTAGTTGCCCTATTGCTCTCAATTATTTTTCTCGTGCCCGCGCTTATTGCCACGCGTACCAAACAAGGCCTGATAGAGAGCAATCTCGCGACGGCCAAATCAAGGCCGATCTCACAAGAAGCCGAGAATCTTAAGGACATGATTAGAGAAGTGAATGCCAAACTCAAAATAATCTCGGGGGAGTCAACCTCGAGCCCCACCTTCAGTTCTTATGTTGACAAAATATTTGCACACAAGACATCAGCAATTTCGCTTACTCATATTGAAGAATCCGAGCCGGGGCATATTGTTTTGCGAGGCCTGGCTCGTACGCGTACGGCTCTGCTTGCCTTCATCAGAGAACTTGACGGAGACGAAACTTTTGCCGAAGTGATTTCACCAATATCTAACTTGATCAACAACACCGATATCGAGTTCTCTGTTGATTTGAAAACAAAATGAAGAAAAATATTATTACGCTATCTATAATAAATTTGCTAGCCCTAGGTATTTGGATTGGCCTTTTTGGTTATACTCATGGTCAGGCAAGTAAATTGGGCGCCGATTATCTTGCTCTGGCCGAGGAGAATGAAAAAGAAGTCTACGTGACTGCTACATCCAGAGATCTTAGAGAGACAGAAAATGAACAAGCAGAACTCGAGTCACTATTTGTTCACGTTGGAGGAGAGGCGGCCTTCCTCGAACAGGTCGAGAATCTTGGCAGTCTGGCAGGAGTGAGTCTCAAAGTTTTCACCTTCGAGAAGAGGGACAAAAGTTTGAGAGTTGTCTTGGAAGGGAGCGGCTCATTTTATGCTAACTACTATTATCTTAAACTACTTGAGACAATGCCTTTTTATGTGACCATAGACAAAAGTATGTTCACCAAAGAGTCCACGGGTGAAGGCAGTATTTGGAAAGGCAGACACGACTTTACTCTTAAAAGTTATTATGAAAATTAAATTTTCCATAAAAGGTTTGTTCAAGAGGAACGCCAACAAGAGGCATGACGACTTCATTACTCCTGACCGAGACTGGCACTTAATCCTTATCGTTTTTGTGGTATTAGTTCTATCAAGTGCCATTGCCCATTATTTATTCTACGCATCACTTGACGTAGTGCCTGTTGCCAAGGACAGCGGAGTGCAGAAGCTTACCCTCAAACGTAAAGAATTGGGGGGAGTTGTAGAAAGTTTGATCGGAAAGAAAACGGCCCACGATAAACTGCTCGCCAACCCACCATCTTCCGTTGACCCGGGATAAATCAAATTTATGGGCGCTCGAGGGCTCGAACCCCGGACCTACTGCGTGTAAAGCAGTTGCTCTACCAACTGAGCTAAGCGCCCGCGCCTCTACTCTAGCATATGCCCCCGGCAGGAATCGAACCTGCATTAGGAGATTAGAAGTCTCCTGTTCTATCCATTGAACTACGGGGACTTTGCGGTCCCTTCGAAACTCTCAGACAGTATATTCTCCCAAGCCATTATTTTTCGAAAGAGTTGCCTAGAATGAATTACTATCGAGCATGTACCATTGTATAAGGGATTTCTTCTGTAACCAAGAGATGTTTTCTTTATGTATGGCTTCTGAAACTGACCTCTTGGTATGTCCGTAATTTTGCTCCAGAAAGCTAACACTTCCTTATTAATTTGTAAACTATGTATATGTAGCGCAATTCTAAATTTTTCTTGACTAATACCACAGATATCCCTAAACCACATCATCATAATAGATATTAATCTTGGATCGGAGTTTGTAAATTTAACCCGTTCCTGTGAATTTTTGTCACCTTCAGCCCAATACAAGGATAGGCCAACCAAAAACAGTGGTTTTTGATACAGTATTGGGAATTCAGTCGAGGCCTTCTCCTTTGCTTCCCCAATAGCGCTAAGTCTTTGTTCCTTTTTTGATTTGGCGCTCTGTTTTCGAGCTTTTTCAAGTCCCCTAAGTATTTTGTCCCGACTTATTTTGCTCAGCGGTACATCTCTAAGCCACAGGCTTAAGGTGCTTTTGGAAACTCTGACCGTTTTTAAAATATTGCTGTAAGATTTGCCAGCCCGCCTTAGTTTCAGTGCATGTACCTTTTCCTTTGATTTCATAAATATACATAAGTATATCACAAAAGCTCTTGTCTTGGTTCGATTATATAATTATGGTATTATCGTAGGCACGGGCGGATAGCTC
The DNA here is from genome assembly GCA_038062165.1 of Patescibacteria group bacterium. Classification (GTDB taxonomy): domain Bacteria; phylum Patescibacteriota; class Minisyncoccia; order Phycocordibacterales; family DATDSR01; genus DATDSR01. The sequence goes on along the minus strand of JBBTXQ010000015.1, from coordinate 10,563 downwards.
AATCGGCAGAGCGCTTCGTTTACATGGATGTAGTTTCAGATTCAAGTCCTCGAGCGCCCATAAAACATGTGAATGAAAACAAAAAACCAACAGCCCGGGAAGTTTTCGGAGATATTTTAGGAGGCGATGGCCCTTCTCTTGCCGAAGCCAAGAAGAGAGAGAAGGAAATTGCAGACACGAGAGAATTTCTTATCACCAGGTTCCTTCTAGAGACACAGCATCGACTAGAAGAAGGGAAGTATTGGCGAGATTTCGAAGAGATCTATAACTGGATAGATCAAGTGATCAATATTCGCAACTCCTTCCCCACAGATGGAGAGAAGTTAGCAGCTTCAGAGTTTTGTAATTTGTTAGATTCTGTTGATATGGGTAAAGATGGTGTAGAAATTCTAGATCCGCGTATCCAAGCGATAGTGAATAAAATTCTAGAAGATCGAAAAATGTGAAAATTATTTACGAAGATGCGGATGTACTTGTACTCGATAAACCGGCTGGGCTAGTGGTGCATGGTGATGGTCGCACCCAAGAGTCTACGTTGAGTGATTGGATTCTTGAACATTATCCAGAACTAGAAAAAGTAGGCGAGCCATTTGAGACAAAGGTACTAGGTACTAGTGGTCAGGTACTAGTTGTTCCAAGACCTGGAATCGTTCATAGGCTTGATAGAGATACATCGGGATTAATAATTATTGCCAAGACACCAAAAGCTTTTGATTACTTAAGGAGCGAGTTTAAGAATCATAGAGTTAAGAAAGAATATATTGCTCTAGTATATGGCCATATTGAGACAGATTCCGGGGTGATAGACACGCCCATAGGCAAGAGTAAAAAAGATTTTAGACAGCGTGAAGCAACTCTAGAAGCTGGGGGCAAGATGCGAGATGCGCGCACAGTCTGGGAAGTACGCGAACGCCTTACAGATAGCACGGGCCACAAGTACACCCTTATATATGTACGACCCGAAACCGGCCGCACGCACCAGATTAGAGCCCACATGAAGTCTATCAGCCACCCCGTAGCATGCGACAGCCTGTATGCTCACGGCAGGATCTGCCCAGTTCCCTTAACCCGCCATGCTCTCCACGCAGCCAAGTTGAGCATGACTCTGCCCTCTGGTAAACAAAAGTTATTCGAAAGCGAGTTGCCTGCAGACTTCAAAAAAGCGCTTGACTTCCTAGTCAAACTATGATACACTTGACCCAGATTGGCAAGGTCGAAAAGTCTATATTTAGAGGCTTTCAAACCCTTGTACCCGACCTGGCGGATCCAGGACTGAACACTAAACTGAACACAAAAAAGAGAAAGGAGTACGACGATGCCGACGTCAAATAATAGCACCTTCGCGTTGCTCACGTCGCTGTTAGAGGTATACCCGCAGGCTGCCCGTGCGGTCGAGATCTTTTGTCACAAGTACGCAGGAGTGGATCTCGAGCCCGAACGCCAGCAGTACCTCAACGAGAACCCATCCTTCTCGGACGGGCTCGACAAGCTGATCCGGCAGTGCTCGCGGATCCCGACCATTCCCGCAGGATTCCAGCTCCTCAAGCAGTACCCGCTGACCGTCCCCGCCGACTACGTCCACGCGGGCTACCTCGACCGATTCCGTGAGGCACACAAGGCGGAGTTCCGATACGGGTACCACGAGGCAATCACTGACCTCAACTACCCGAATCCGTCGCACATGCTTGTGCCTGGCCGGACGTACCTGATCAAGCAGTACAGTATCCTATGCCAGGTCAGTTCCAAGCAGTGCCTCGAAGTCTACGCCCATGAGCGAGCCCACAAGACCGGCGCCCAGGGTACGGCCATGCACTGGGAGCAGAAGCGTGACGAGCTACCCGTCAACAAGTGGGCCCTCTCCTTCGACGAGAAGGATCGCCTGCCCCTGGTCGGTGGCTGCCACAGGGTCCCGGGCGTGTGCCGCAGCTCGGATGGCTTCAGGTTCGTCTGCGGCTACTTCGAGTTCCCCTGGAGCGACTACTACATCCTCGTGCTCTTCTGCGACTCGCCCGCCAATGGCGTGGCGACCGAGTCCTCGGGCGCTTAGCCACTCGACTAGGTCCCAGGCTTTCAGACACTTCGGCTCCGGTTTCCTGCAAGGAAATCGGAGCCGTACCATTTTATGTTAAACTAAATGCGGAGAGTAGATGCACTGGCGGTTGGCAATAATTATTTCCGGTTTCCAGTGGTCGAAATCTCGTTTCAAGAATCGTGAGGGCTTGCTGGGTTGGAAAATCTTGCAAGCGAGAACAGCTTGATATGAAAAAATAAATAAGTCGGTGCGATGTGCTGGGGGATAAGATCCCGAATAAAATTCAGAGAGTGGCCGGTGCTGCTCTCGGTGGTATAGATGGCGCATCGTACACTAGCGAGTGGGGTTGGTCGGTGACTACCACAGGGTCCCGAACGTGAACCGCAACTCGGATGGCTTCAGGTTCGACTACGGCAACTTCGAGAACCCCTGGAACGACAACTACATCCTCGTGCTCTTCTGCCACCTATCTATTTCTTGTCCCACTCGATCACTTGTTTGTGTGGGTGGGATGAGTTTTTTCTCCCGCACTTTTCTTCCAGCCTCCCAACATGCGGCCGATGTGTTCTAGGTGGAGAATAAGTTGGCCGTATATTTTATTCTCAATCACGTCAGTTTCCCAAGCAATTTGAAGCTCGAACTTAACCAGGTCACTTTTGCCAATGGCGCTCGATATCATTGCCACCTTCTCAAATTTATCGTATGCGAAACAAGACCGGAAAATAAATTCTAGCAACTCAAGAAATGTCTCATCAATCTTCGTTCCAATCGTATAACGATCAATGCGTTTCAGATTTACAAGATACTTGTGCCACAATGCGTAAGCGGCCTTTGTGTTCACAAGCACCTTCGGTGCTTGTGGGGGGGGCAGAAATGCTATGTTCACTCATAAATACGATTCTATCATTAATATAGAGAACTTGCTTATGTCCTGGTTCCGTTTCAGACGTGGCAAGACTAGCAAGAGAGTTGTACGAGAATTCGAGCTCAACCTAGGGGATAATCTCGCTGGTATTCATCAGCTATTGGCGAGCAAAAAGTACTTGCATGGCGGATATGACATGTTCAAGGTTGCTGATCCAAAACCTCGAGTAATTCATAATGCTCCGGTTACTGACAAGATAGTTCATAGACTTATCTACGATACTTTGTACTGGCATTTTCATTTTCGATTTATCCATGACTCGTACTCTTGCCGCAAGGGTAAGGGGCCACACAAGGCAATTGAGCGATTCAAGAAGTTTGCCGGTCAGGTTTCCAAGAACCACACCCGCGCAGTATGGATACTGAAGTGCGACGTCAAGAAATTCTTCGCAAGTATCGATCATGCAAGACTGAAAGAGATTCTTGCTCGGCATATTTATGATCAGGATTTGCTATGGCTGTGCGACCAAGTGATTGACAGTTTTGATTCGGGAGAAACTGGCAAGGGCTTGCCCTTGGGTAATCTAACCTCGCAACTCTTTGGCAATATTTATATGCACGAATTTGATATGTTTGTGAAGCAAGAACTAAGAGTCAAACATTACATTCGTTATTCTGACGACTTTGTTCTTTTTTCGCAGGATAAACATGAGCTTGAGCAACTGCTATCAAAAATAGAGAACTTTCTTAGCGCTGACCTAAAACTCAAGCTCCACGAGAATAAAGTACACATTCAAACTTATGCCTCGGGTGTGGATTTTTTAGGCTGGGTGCATTTTTCTAAGCATCGTGTGCTCAGGACAACTACAAAAAATAGATTGAGCAGTAACCTAAAATGGTATCCGAGTCGAGAGACAGTTAATTCATATAGAGGACTGCTTGGGCATGGGAATACGCATAAGATTAAGCAGGTGCTTGAGAATTTGGGGGGATTGTGATAACCTCACAGGGTTATGATAATGAGTCCAGTTAAGATGAATGAGCGCAAAGGGCTTGATCTGCGGCCCGGAGATATTGTGCGTGTGACCCAACTTATTGTTGAGCGGGTGGAGAAGAAGAAGGCTGATAAGAAGATGGAGAAGCAGTCGCGCACACGCGAGCAAGTCTTCGAGGGGCTAGTGCTTGCTCGCAAACATGGTGGTGAGATTGGGGGTACTTTCACCGTGCGCAAGGTGACATCGGGTGTGGGGGTGGAGAAGATTTTCCCACTATATTCGCCTAACATTTCTAAAATCGAAGTTGTCAGCCGTGGCAAGGCCAGACGCGCAAAATTATATTATATACGCAAGAAAGCGGCCAAGGAAGTTTCGAAGAAAATGAAGCAAGAGAGGATGGCGGTAGTTGTCGCGCCAGAACCAGAAGTTACACCAACTGAAAGTGCTGATGTTGCCGCCGAATCGTTAACATAAAACAAATGAGTAAATTCTCTAACCATAAGGTTCCATTGATTGTCGAGAAAGACGAAGACAATTTCTATGTCGTAGAATGTCCCCTTTTTGAAGGGTGCTATGCCCAGGGTAAAACCCTTGATGAGGCGCTAAAAAATATTCGAGCGGTTATAAAAATGATTCTTAAGGATGATTCGAATCGTCAAGTTTACAGCTCATATAATCCCCAAGAGTTGAGCCTCCACACCATATCTGTCTAAGCTATGGTAGATAAATTGCCAGCTCTATCTGGAAAGGAGATAGTGAAAACTTTGGAGAAATGTGGGTATGTTGTGATCCGTCGAGAGAGTAGTCACATTCGCATGTTCTGTCTCGGCCGTCGGTCAGTAACGGTTCCAGACTACAAGATTGTGAGCAAAGGCTTGTTACGTAAAATTTTGCGAGATGCAATATTGACTGTTGCAGATTTCAACAAATTGCGTTACAAATAGCACACGCGCGCGTGGCGAAACAGCAGACGCGCCAGCTTGAGGGGCTGGTGTCCGTAAGGACGTGGAGGTGCAATTCCTCTCGCGCGCACAAATGGACAAAAAGTTTATTTCGTGGTTAGGTTTGCTAATTTTGGTCGTTGGTGTTCCGCTTTTGATGTACGCGGGCATCGAGCTTATGTACAGAGGGGAAATAAAAACTGAGCATTATGACACGGTTGAATTGGCCCGCGCAGATGGTTTGTTTGATCGAGGTTGGATGACGGATGTTTTCCCTAAAGACGCGGGACCGCTCGATGTCGCTTATGACATTGATAGTAATGCTGTGTGTGCCAAGGCTATTGTGAGGCATGAAGATTATAAGATAGTTAAACAGAGTATTGAGAGTAATAATTACTTGGCATTGCGGACGCTACCTGACGAGCACAGAGTGGTGGCCAACTTCTGCCCATTTCGCGCGGAGGCGACGGTACTCAACACAGATTTATTTTCCATGATTAAGAACGGGCGCAGCACCTACTTCGCATTGGGAGAAAATGGGACATTATATTATTGGACAGACGGCCTCGTTGATCGCGAAGGGTATCAGCCGCCGCCCAAGATCGAGCATGTCTATGAGGCAGGGATTAGGAAAATAGAGATGAGCGAGATATCAACATCTACTGCCACCTCGGGCGTCATTCACTTAATTACCAAAACTCCTTGGAACAGATACATCTGCAAGGATCGAGAGGCTTGGCTTAATCTAGACACTGGGGACGAGTGGATAGAAGAAGGTCATTTGCTTGATTCTGGCCACTGCCGGTACGTCACCAACATAATCAACGGCGAAACTTATTCTCCCTTCGTCAACCTGGCTTTGCTCGAGAGTCCCGGCGAGCGTAGCGCCAAATGGATACGACGCGAATGTGGGGAGCTAGGCCTAGTGTACGATGACCACCTTGACCCTTCGCCATACGCCCATATCATTTACCTCCTGACTCGAAAGCCGAACTCTTACAGTAGTGCCGGGTCTTTCATCTTGGATGGAATAACTTCATACGAGGGTAGGGAAGTCTATGCGCTGCGCTCGCAGGAAGAGTGGGGCTCGTTCTTTGTCACCTACTTTGATCGGGGGACTTTATTGCCGGTTCACGAATTCCACTATCACACTGATAGCGATACGGTGGATGAGACAAGTTTCGTAAGCGAGACCGTCCCGGTCGAGAGCTTGCCGCCCGATCACTTCAGCCAGGTTATCCCAGAAGGCTACACTCTTTACGACGCTTGCTCATTCTAGCTTGACGGGCGTGCTATAATTCCCGGGTTATTAGCTTCATAAAATAAACTATGGACGAAGAAAACAAAACAGCACTTTGCAAAAAGTGTTCCGGTCCGGCAGACGGTTATAAGTGCGATAAGTGTGGAGCCACTGCCAATGCTCACGACCCCAACCACAGCGATCCGGCTATAGGTTGTACTGGCGAGAATTGCGTAGCCAAGTGCACTTCCTGTACTGAAGCCGAAACCAACTGCACCTGCAAGTCATAATTGTATTGCCAAGAAATATCTTTGTATGAAATTCACAACTGGCATTAAAATCAGTTTGTTGGGAACGGGGATTGAAGCTATAGGGATATTCTTTGACATCCTCCATCACCTTGATATTGGCATTACCACGCCCGAGGGTTTAGTAACCCCTTTTCACCTGACAATCTTCGTAGGGTTTCTAGTCAACTTCATCGGAGTGCTCACCACCCTTTCCAAGAGCAGAAAATGAATAAACCAATAGTGGTGGGGATGATTGGTCTGGTGGGTTCTGGCAAGAGTACTGTGGCTGCCACCATGGCCCGGTGCTCAATTCTGACCACATTGAGGCAATCAAGCGCACAGAGGTAGGGAAAGTGGCTAAAAAGTATGGAGCCAGTGTAGTGTACTTGCGCGTACTCTGCGAGAGAGATGTCCTGATCGGTCGGACCATAAGCGCATGGAATCTCGGAGAATTTTATGAAGGTGCATCAAGTGTTTGGAAGGGCAAAGAGAAGCCAGCAGTGGTGAAGCTGCGCGAATTCTGGCGTCGCACTCCCCACCACTACGATTGGAAGGATGAGGGCGGTGGCACCTGGGTGCCCAAGAAGCTAAAGATTGCAAAACTGATAACACTAGATACCACCGACGGCAAAACTTGGAAGAAAGAAGTGACAGCAATTGCCAAGAAGCTCCTCTCCCAGTAATCTCTATACACAGGGCGCGTGGTGGAATTGGTATACACGTACGCTTCAGGAGCGTATGAGGGTAACCTCGTGAGAGTTCAAGTCTCTCCGCGCCCATAAAGTAGAAAGGAGCGCAATTGCGCCCCCCTTCTCAAAGCAATCTACACTTTCTGCTATAATCTGGCAATGAATCCCGTTAGAGATATATGAATACTTTTATTCGGGCGCTCATTGTTTCTGACTTCTTGTTATATTTTTCCTATGGGTTGCTCACGCCTATATTTGCCGTTTTTATCACCGAGCAGATTGTGGGAGCTAATATTGAAACAGTGGGAACGGCCGTGGCTATCTACTGGATTGTGCGTTCACTTACAACTATCCCACTGGCGCGTTGGATGGATAAGCACGACGGCGAGAAGGACGAATTCCTTTTCATGTTCTGGGGCGCGCTTCTTATGTCACTTACTCTCATGTCACTTGTTTTCGCGACCTTGCCTTGGCATGTTTATCTTATCCAAGTTCTGTTTGGAGTTTTTAATTCGATGGCAATCCCCGGCTGGCGCATATTGTTTACTAATCACTTAGATAGAGGCAAGACAGGCTTCGAGTGGGGAGTGTGGGACGTGGCTGTGGCTCTTGGTACTGGAGTTTCGGCTTATATAGGATCTTATATTGCTGATATTTTTGGCTTCAATACCTTATTCATAATAGTTGGATCGATCGGTATACTTGGTTCATTCTTGCTCATTCCAATCTATCGTCATACTCACACGATGCGTCAATTGCGAGGTTTGCATAGGCGCACGAGCGACGAATTACTTGAAGTGGCTAGTCTTGATAAACCCTGACCTAATATGGATCCCGTTAGAAGTCTATCAATATAATGTTTATACAATATGTTAAAGCAATTACCAATAATCGTAAGTAACTTCTAACGGGATGGACGCGGCAACGTTAAAAATTATTTTCTTAATAGTGCACATAGTAGGTATTGTCATGGGTGCGGGTGCCGCATTCGTCACGGATGCCGTCTTCATGGGCGCCTTCAAGAAAAGATTATTTAGTCAGAGCGATGTTGATTATATTGCCCTCGCGAGCAAGCTAGTTTGGGTCGGAGTGATTGTAATTGTGTTATCCGGACTTGCGCTCTTCGCTCTTGATCCGGCCAAGTACCTGGCTTCTTCTAAATTCTTGACCAAAATGATTGTGGTTATAGTGCTCGTATTAAATGGCGCATTTTTCCATTTCCATCACTTAGGGAGGTTGAGGGCTGTGGCGGGTGAGCCCCTCATTTCACAAAGTGCTTTTTGGAATGGAAGCGCTACTTTGTTTGCGAGCGGGGCCGTCTCGATGGTCTCATGGATCACAGCTATCGTGCTTGGTACGTTCAAAAGTTTGCCATTTAGTTTGCCTGTCTTAATCACTCTCTACTTTATAATCTTGGCCATGGCTATCGGAGTGGCTATTCTCATTCGGGATTCTAAAATGAAAGAGGGAAGTCTCTAAGATCTACAAAATGGCACTTTTTACCGGCAAGGGCTAAACCCTTCAGGTCGCCCGACCAGTAAATGAATGCTATTATCTCTGCATGTTATTTACTGGTTTAGGGGACGACGGCACAACTTATTTCTTCGGCTCCAAAGAGCGCTTTGGTAAGGATGGGCCCCTGACAGAAGCATTAGGAACACTCGATGAACTTAATTCTCTTTTGGGATTTGTAAAAAATCGCGCCAAAAAAGATAAAAAGATTATTGACGAAATTCAACAAAACTTATTTATCATCCAAGCCGAACTTGCCGGTGCTGACATGCGCATAAGTGAGATGAAAGTAAAAAAGATGGAAGTGAAAATTAATAGTATAGAGAAAATGTTAGTGCCCATCAAAACCTTTTTCGTGTCCGGAGCGAATGAAGTATCTGCGCTATTTGATTTTGCCCGCACAGTAGCGCGCCGTGCCGAACGGCGGGTAGTTGCCTTGACTCTTTCGACAAGCTCAGGGCAAGCAAGTAAGCCCAGTCAGTTTACCCTTGCGTATTTAAACAGACTCTCAAGTTTGCTCTATGCTCTAGCCAGACTACGAGCCGGCAAAGTTGAAAAGAAGCCTACTTATCGTTAGTATTAGGCATCTTCTTAACTTTGAGCTTTGAGCTTTAGGTTTTGAGATTTAAAAATGGTGGCTATGGTGTAGTGGTAACACATTTCCCTGTGGAGGAAAAAATTCGGGTTCGATTCCCGATAGCCACCCCAATTAGAGTATGTATTACGTGTACATTTTCCAATATGATGAAACAGGATATTAAATAAAGAGGCGGCGGAATAGTTAGTGGCGGGGCCCTCGGTGTTGACTATCGTGTATGGTAATATAACCGATAGAACGGCTGTTGGGATACAGCCACAACGAAGGAGGACGCTTTGGGGGACCGAGGAGAACCGGGTAACGCTTATGCGGCACTGCTTCGTCTGGCGCATGGGGCCGAAGATCTTAACGCTCTTCTTGATGGTTCGTGGGGCAATGATACCGACATTCCTCGCTGTGGAGCCTCGGACGGTGAGGGCAATCTATGCCCGCTTGCGGCAGACCACAAGAAGGACCAACACTCATTCCAAGATGTGGCCACAATCGCAGGGGTGCCTTGCTTCACCTGGTACTGTCCGTATTGCGGTGCCTGTCCACTGGTCGAGGGTCCGGGGTGTCGCAAGTGCGACGCGGATGCCGCCGAGGAAGAGATCTGATCGTTGCCTTGCCTAGGGGAAAGTATCGCCGTGAGCGCCAATGCTCACGGCGCTCACGTTTATGCTAAACTTTTCGTATGGATAAAATAAATGAGAGGGAGCCTTTGTTGCCTTTTGATGAGGGAGATGAATCGATTGAGTTGGCTGATCAGGAATCACATAAGGAAATTCCTAAGGATGCAGAAGTTAAGGGCACAGTTTTCCGTAACCTAATCGAAAGTGAGTGTCAGTATTGTGGTGACACCAATCCTAAGTGTATGTACTGCAAGGGCCGAAACGTGGGTAAGTAAATGTGGTTAAATGTTTAGAAAGTTCAAGGAATTTTTCGAAAGATACGAGCGGCATATTTCATCTGTTGCTTTAGTTGTTGGTTTTATTGTAGATAATCTCACATTTCAGCGCATAGACAGATTGCTCGATAGCTTAATCTTACTCGGCTACATATTACTCGCTGCTCTTGCAATATATCTCTTGTCGCTAGGCAAGTTGCCTCGGTTCTTGCCGCTCGTTTTGCAATTTACCTTCGGTGGTCTGGCCTCGGCACTATTCATCTTCTATTCTCGTTCCGGTTCGCTTGCTTCCAGTTGGCCCTTCTTGCTCATCTTGATTGGCCTCTTGATAGGCAACGAAGTCTTCAAGAAGCGTTACGAGAGTTTATCCTTTCGCATAAGTGTTTTCTATTTTGTACTCTTGTCATTTATAATCTCGTACTTACCCGTTTTGCTCGGCCGAATTGGTCCGTTTGTTTTTGTGCTATCAGGCCTCATATCCCTCTTTTCCGTTTGGCTGTTTCTGCGCCTTATTCC
>JBBTXQ010000014.1:0-5203 GCA_038062165.1 Patescibacteria group bacterium | reverse complement strand
CGATCGGCCACCCTACCTACCCATCGTGGCGATATTTGCGATAGTTAACGTTATGTATTTTGCTAACATTATTCCGCCCATACCACTTGCTCTCAAAGATTCTGGTATTTTTCACTCGATCTCACGTTTGGAGCCGGGCAAATATGAAGTAATTACTGAAATAGAACCTTGGTATTCATTCCTGCAGACCCGCCAGAAAGTACGCATAATTACGGGGAATGATCTTTATGCTTATTCTGCTGTCTTCGCGCCTAGCCGCCTCGCCCTTAGTATCACTCATGAATGGCAATATAAAGGTAGTGATGGTTGGCAGACTACGAGCATGTTCAGTTTTCCGATAATTGGCGGACGAGATGGGGGATACAAAGGTTACTCAATAATTACTAACGTCAAAGAAGGGTTTTGGCGAGTGAATATTAAGACGCCAACAGGTCAGCTTATTGGCCGTATCAATTTCGAAGTGGATATTGTTCTTGCTCCGCCCAATCTCGTGATAGAATCTAGATAATGGAAATCTTATTGTCTAAGCCAGTCCTGATTGGCGTGCATCTCGGGTTAGCTATTTTGGGCATTGACGCGATGCTCTGGCTTGCTGGCGAATATGCCGCTTTGGCCATGTCTACTGGGCGCAAGGTTTTTGCCGCTGTGCTAGGCGTAATCGGCTTCGTCGGTAGCTGGATTATCGGCGGTTATTATTACGTCAAGTTTTATGGCCCCTTAGTTAAACCGACTATTGTTGAGGGTCTCACTCCTTGGGCACACAAAGTAGCCATGGAAGCCAAAGAGCATATCTTCTTACTCATTGTGCCAATTGTGATCACGATCTTGCTTGCCACTCGCGCCACCGAATCAAGCATCCGCAAGCCTGCCATGTGGCTGGCCATTCTTGTTGCGGTTATGGGGTTATCAATTGGGGCGATGGGCTATATTATTTCGGCCGCGGCCAGATGGGGTGTAGTTAGCGCGGTAGTGGGAACATAATTATGAATAAGAATCTAAAACTAATTTGGGCTTCAGCCTACTCCGCGCTAATCACCGGTCTTTATGTCGCGGGTATTACTATTGCCATGGAACTAAATGAAAAGATCAAGCCCATACTTGTTTCTTTATCAAAAATTGGTAGTTTCCCCGGGCACCATTGGGTTACCAAGAGTTACTCTTCTGTCGTTCTGTTTATTGTTTTGTTAACAATCTTCTCCCTTATTGGGGGCGAAAAGAACGAATTACAGGTAAGGCGAGCTCTGTGGTTACTAATCATTTTTACAATTATCTCGGCCATGAGTATCTTCGCATTCTTCGTCTGGCACTATTTGGTTACTTGACACAATACCCCCTAGGGGTATATACTAGGGATATGGTGAGAATCCTTTCCATAACCGTCCTAGCTATCTTCTCTGTGATGACTCTCTATGGCGTTATCGCTCCACACGGACCGATGCATGATACGGGCTGTCTGTCAGCTATTGCTTTTAGCCAACCTTGTCTCTCCGCTTCGCTCGATGGTCATCTCAAACTATTTTCACTCTTCAATTTAATACTGCCTATTCTGGCACTTCTCGTTTTGACCTTTGCACTTTTTCATCTTAGTTTCCGTACCCTTTTTGAACCTAGATTCATACCGAGAAGTCTCTTTAAGTTCAGTTTTGTTTCGCCTTTCCAAAAACTAATTACTTGGTTATCGCGTTTGAACAAGAGCCCTACTTTGGCCTAGGCTCTCGCTTAGTAGCTAATTTAGTGTTATGAAAAATTCTATTCTCATGATTCTTCTCTTAGTGGCTGTACTTGCCGGGCTAATATGGCTTGGGCGGCCGAGCAGTACCCTATCAGAGCCAAAGCAAAATGTTACTACTGTTATTGCTGAAACATCGCTTATTCCTGACAAAGTTTTCCACGATTTCGGCACGATCAGTATGAAAAATGGCAAGGTAAGTACAGTTTATATTCTCACCAACAACTCTGATTCTGTAATCAAAACAAGCAAATTGTTCACATCATGCATGTGCACAAGTGCTAAATTTGTTCAAGCTGGTAAAGAAAGTGATGAGTTCGGCATGCCCGGACACGGTTTCGTGCCATCCATGGAGCGTAGTATTGCTCCGGGTGAGAGTGTTCAGATTGTTGCCACCTTCGATCCGGCTGCTCACGGGCCTGCAGGAGTGGGTGTGATTGAGCGAGTGGTTAGACTTGAGACTGATGCCGGTGCCACAGAGTTAAACTTCCGAGCCAATGTCATTCCTTAAGAAACCCGGAGTACTGGCAATCGCCGCAGGATTGCTTGTTGCGCTCGCGGTTTTCCTCAAGTGGGGTACAGGTAGCACAGACTTTATCTGGCAGATAAGCGCCGAAGGCAAGTGGCTCTTGCCGCTTGTGGGCTCGTCGGCATTAATTGACAGTATCAATCCGTGTGCCTTCTCTGTCTTACTCTTAACCATTGTGGTACTTGTAGGGTTGGGTAAATCGCGCGGTGAGTTACTCAAGTACGGCCTTGTCTATATCGCAGGACTCTACTTGGCATATTTCCTGATCGGCCTTGGGTTATTACAAGCCTTGCACATTTTTTCGATCCCACACTTCATGGGCAAGATTGCGGCTCTCTTACTTGTGCTGATTGGGATTTTAAGTATTGTGAGTGTGATATTCCCGAAGTTTCCGATTATCTTCAAGATTCCCGATTCTGCGCACAGGAAGATTGCTGCTCTCATGGAGAAGGGAACATTGCCCGCCATGTTCTTACTCGGGGCACTTGTAGGCCTCTGCGAGTTCCCCTGTACCGGTGGACCGTATCTGGCTGTACTTGGCCTCTTGCACGACACAACTACTTATCTAACGGGTGTTGGCTACTTGATTCTCTACAATGCGATCTTCGTTTTGCCACTTCTCGTTATCTTAGTTCTGGCCGCTCGCACTGGCGCTCTGGAAAAATTGCGCGCGTGGCAGAGAAGTGAGAGTAGATATGTTCGTGTCGCGGCCGCTATTGCCATGATTATACTCGGGTTTATCATTTATCTCTTCTAGCCATGCAATTCCTAAAGACAGTCTTCAAGAAAATCTGTCCCATCTGCGTGCTTGTTTCAAGCACATGGATAATCTTACTTACGCTTCGATACTTTGGGTATCGAATAGACGAGAGTCTCATCGCTATGCTCATGGGAGGTAGCGCGGTGGGCATCTCGTACGTTCTTGCCAACAAGTTCTCACTTAGTGGCCTTGCCTCTAAGTGGATTATTTGGTGGAAACTTGTGAGTATTCCGGTCGCACTCATCGTCGCTTGGCAACTCCTGCACTTCAGGTTCGGTTGGTTTGGTTTGACTGCGCTAATTTATTTATTAGTTTATTTGGGTTTCAGGGGTCGAATCGAACCCCGAGGCCAGGACTCAACGAAAGGCCTGGCCTCAGATCCAAAGTCTGTACAAAAAATAGAACATGAACTTGAAAATTGTTGCTAGTATTATTGCATTGGGTTTTATAGCCTTTGCGATTGACTACGCGCGTCCGGTCCAAAAGATTGAGGAAGTAATTCCAATTCAAGCAGCGACTGGCGCCACCATCCCTTGGGGAGACTTGTCGGCCAGACTGATTGAAACTGGAGTAGTTGATGAAACTAAATTTCCAGAAATCAGAAATCTCAAGGGGCAAGTGATAGTAACTCCAGAAAACAATCGCTATGTGCTGAACGCTCTCTGGGCCTTTGGGTTAGCGAACAAAAATCCCGTGTTAACTGAAGGCCCGATCAATAATGTTAAAGGAGGGGCGGAGAATCTTGCCTCTACCGGAGGTTGGACGATTGCCAAAGGAGCTCCTATGAGCCATTTTGCCATGCATGAGTTTGTGGCCCTCACGTCAGCACAACAAATGCTTGTGGAAAATATCAGCCGAAATATTTTCCGACCGTGCTGTGGCAACTCGACTTATATGCCAGACTGCAACCACGGCATGGCCATGCTTGGCTTGCTTGAGCTTATGGCGGCAAGTGGCGCAAACGAAGATGAAATGTATGATCAAGCTCTGGTTATGAACCGCCTCTGGTTCCCGGGTCAGTACGAGCGCATTGATGAGTATTTCGCGGAAGGCTATGCCGGCACTGATGTTCCCAACACCCGCACGCTGTTATCTGCCAAGTATTCAAGCGCTCAAGGTATGCAAACTGTTCTGTCTCGCATTGCCCCCAAACCAACAACCAGCGGTTCCGGCTGTGGGGTGTGACCAGACTCTTGACACGCCATACCCCCCGGGGGTATGATAGGAAAATGTCAAAACCCAAAACTCAAAGCTCAAAAACAAGAGAACAGATTTCTAGAAGATTGGCTATTGCGGAGGGGCAGATGCGCGCTTTGCGCCGAATGATTGAAGAGGAAAAGTATTGTATAGACATACTTACGCAAGCAGAGGCTCTTAAGAAGGCGATATCTGGAGCTGAGGAATTAGTATTAGAAAACCACGTTAACACGCACGTGGTCGAGATGGTGCGCTTGGGCAAGTCGACCCGGGCGGCAAAAGAGATTACTAACTTTTACAAGTTAATAAGATAAAGTAAATATGATCAACACAAATCGCTTGCTTAAAGTTTCTGTCGCGTGGATGAGTATTGTGTACGTGGTGTGCTATGCCGGAGTGGCGATGTTTGGCGGTATCCGAGAGGAATTCATGCGCTGGGCGTTGCATACTGATATTGGCATGGGAGCGAACGTCATGACCTTCGGGACATTTATTTCGGGATTGATCATCTGGAATGTGATCGTGATAATCGCCGTGTGGCTCTTCGCGATTCTCTGGAATAGCATTAAAGAATAATCAATAAAACTATGATGAACATGATGTTTGGGAACGGGTACGGAGTTGGCGACTATGGAATGATGAGCGGATGGGGAGCTGCCGGAGGAGTGGTGGGCATTATCACGCTCGTCCTCTTTTGGGCGCTCATGATCGCAGGCATTGCCGCCCTCTGGGCCTGGTACAAGAAGAATAAATAGGTGGTAATGAATAAACTCCAGAAAATAGCAATTTTTGAGGGGAAGAACATACGCCGTCACTGGGATGCCGAAAAAGAACTTTGGTATTTTGCCGTTTCTGATGTGATCGGAGTTCTCACGAACAGTGTTGATCCGGTAGCCTACTGGAGAAAACTAAAGGAAAGGCTATTGAAAGAAGGCGGAAATGAAACCGTGACAAAATGTCACGGTTTGAAAATGCTTGCTCCAGACGG
>JBBTXQ010000013.1:0-5244 GCA_038062165.1 Patescibacteria group bacterium | reverse complement strand
TCAACATGAAGCTTGCACTGTATACCAATAGCCTCGATCTCCTTCTCTGTATCAACCGAATCAAGAGCAGTGCGCAATTCATTTGGCAAACTGCGCAATCGTTCATTTGCCTCTTCTTGTGTTAGTCGCTTCATGGTTTCTATATTATTTTTTGGCAAAAACCTGTGCCACTAATCGCGGCATGCCCGTCACTTCGGGTGTAACTGGTTTAGGGGTTTCTTGTTTAGGTAGCTCTGGTTTGACTGTTCGTATTTCGTTCATTGCTTCAGCGGGGATTATTTGAGTTACATTAGTGGCAAGTTTTTCAGCTATTTCTTGAGATACTTCCAGGTTCACTTTTAGGGTGTTCACCAAGTCAGATATTGGCTTAATCCCAATTAAGAATAAATGCACAAGATCAATAAACATCAAGCGCCATTTCTCTTCCAAACCTTGATCTGCTGCGATCTGATAAAACTTATCATCAGTATTAGGAGCATAAATAAAATCATGCAAGTTCTTCGGCAGATTCTGGTAAGTAGTTATCAATTGTTGAGTGTCAAGTGCCATATTTATGTTTTAGGCGTAGCCGCAGCCGCACGAGCCTTAGCCGCTGCTTCTGAGTCGTTCGCTGTCAATAATTGACCTTCCAGTTGGTAGATCTCTCTTTCAATTTGCTGTTTGCGGTCCTCTGCAGGAGCTGGTGTTTTGTCTCGTTCTTTCTTCAGTTCGTCCAAACGACTGGAGATGAGTTTTATGCGTTCTTTACGATCTTCTGAACTCTTCGTTTCGCGACCAATGCGAGAAAGTGCTAAGTAACTAGAGGCTGGAGCAAACCTAGAGCCTTGAGGTCTGTTCTGTGTCCACCCTGGCAGAGGTCCTGTTGTTAATGATGTGGCGTAACTTGTCTGTCTGGTTTTAGCTTTCGCTCCTTCCTCCTTCTCAATCTCCTTCTTGATTTGCGATTGTCGCTCTTGGGTGATGCGCGCAGCAATTGCTTGAGGTGTGTATTTGGCTGTAATTGTTTGACCCTCGGCACTTTCTCTAAAGGCTTGTGTAGGTATTCGTTTCTTCTGTGCCTCACGGGCCAATTCGGCATCACGATCTGCTGTCGCTCTCGCTTGAGCTGTCGCTATTGCTTGTGGGATATCTGTTTTTGCTCTAAGGATTGCTTGACGCTGGATTTCAGTCTCGTCTGTTTTCCCGAGATCCTTGTGTATCGCCTCTTTCGCTTTTGTCGCCGCTTCTCTTTGACCGAGTAAGCCGCCTTTGTTGCTATCTTTCATGCCGAATGAACTGCTGGCTATGCCCGTGCCAGCTCGCATGCCCAAACGTCCAGCTACACCAAGCACACCCTGTTTCTCGGCAAGTTTTGCCCCCACGCTCTTGAGTGCCATGCCACTTTGGCCAACAGTGCGATTAAGTGAATTGCGACCAAGCCAAGTGGCTGAACCTTGCCCCCAACTTTTTAGCTTATCTTGCCCCCATGAGGCAGCTTTTGCGCCGCCTGTGTCTGCAATTTTATTGGCGGCTATTAGTGAGGCAAACATAAGTCCAGAGGCCATGATGAAGAAAACTATTTGTCCGATCCACGCTCCACCTGCGTAATTGCCTGCTTGTTCCTGAAATGTTGCTGGCCCCACTCTACCAAGGACGGTAACGCTCACGTAGAAAAGTGCCATGTAGGCTGAAGCAAAGAATGACTGTTGTACAAGAGTAGTCCACCACGCTCCAAATGATCCACTAAATGCATAGGTCAAAAATGGCCACGGAGAAACTATCAGAAGGAAAATTAAATAGAGCATACGGCGCAAAAATAAGAACGCTGCCACAGCTATGATAAATATTGTTATAAGAATAAAGAGGCTTCCCCCCACTGCTTGTGTCACAATTCCCATGAAACCTAGCCCCGCTAAGTTTCCAGAAACACTTAATTTATTTACTTCTCTAGCTCCACCAGTACCAACAACAAGCCGTGCTTTAGCAGTTGGGTCTGATCCCAAGCCAGATGCTTGCACCATTTGCAAAGAATTAATAACCCGAGTAGCTAATGTCCCGTCACAACCCTTTGGGCAATCTTTGGCAGAATTATAGAAAGTAAGAGCAAGCACGTTGCCAGCATCGATGACAACCTTACCTATACTGAAACTAAAGTTGATTAAGAGTGCGGCAATAATTACATTAATGATCGCATTTTTTGTATTACTTCCTAATCCCAGAATAGTCTTAATAGCAATCCAAAGAAGAATAAAGATAAAACCCATGTTGCAGATATCACGAATAATGCGCCAGCCTTCAACAACAAAGCCTTTGTTCACAAGTGCACCAAACTGAACAATAGAAATTTGTAAAGTGTAATCAAATAGCCAGGATACTAATCTTAAAGCCTGACCCAATAGCCAGATCCATTGTGTTACCAACCAAGCCAGGGCATTTACAATTACACAACTTACTGACATATCGAACCAGCCCCCGCCACAGCTTTCACTGGCTGTCCCCGCGGCATGTTCCAATGCTGCCTTAGTTTTGTAGTACGGTTGATCTTGAGTTACTTGTGGTTGAGCAGGTTGTGAAGTAACAATGTCTACTATGTTTGAATAATGTGAAGTGGCTGATATAGATTTGGTTATACCGAATGTCGCCGACAGAGTTACAGTTAATATTAGGGCGAGTTTCAACAAATTTTTCACTTTTTTGCTCATACTGTTACGGGACAACCGTGGGCTCCGCCTTGATACGGACCTCCCGGGGTGAGTTCTACTTTTAAGTTTCGGTATGTCCAGCCCTTATGCATGCCAAACATTATGTAGAGGCCTGAACCGGTGTCGATAATATCCGGCGCCGGGTGAGCAGGGCTTCGGGCGTAGTCGAACATCACTCTTCTTACTTCTGACTCCCCGTCGGTGATAGTCACGTGGAGAGTGTTGCTCTTAGCGTCCATATCTACTACCCAGTGATACTTGTGGTTATTCTGGAGAGGCGCGGCCATGGAGAGTTTGCGATAGTAATCAGGGCTATGCATATCCCAGTGGAACTTGGTGCCGCCATCTACTGTGCCCAAGTTAAACCAACCATCATAAGCTTCCGGATATTTGGCCCGGCCGAAATAAGTGAAGTTAGCCGAACCCGGCAGAGAAGTGTACTCGGGCCCAGTTGTAACATCAAACTCGTATCGCAAGCGAGAATAATACTTCATGGGTTCGACGCCCGTGATGCGCACTTTGTAACTGCCCTTGTCTTGTTCCTCTGTGGTCGTGATCGGCCCGGCCACGCTCATATTCACGCCCTTAGTAGCTGACACGCCACCTAGAAGATCGTAGCAAGTGTAGACAGTCATGGTCATGGGTACAGTTGGAACTTGAGCTTGAAGATTAACCTCTTCGATTTTATCCTGAATGGCTTGGCATTTTTCCATTTGGTTCGCAACCGCCAGTCTGTTGAAGACAGAGTCATTTTTTAGCAAGATAATATTAAGTTCATTTAAGGCATCAAAACAAGTGTTGAGTTCTTCTTGAAGACGAGCAAGTTCTTCCATGGCTGGACTCTGGGTCGCTGGGGGTTGATTAGCTTGCGCTTCTTGCTTGGCTTCCGCTTGGGCGTCGAGTCGTTCGCCCTCTAGTTTTAACTGCTCTGTCAGAGACTTCTCTCCTGGTTCGGGGTTACTGGCGCCAAATAGTCCGCCGACACTTGTGAGCACTCCATTTACAACTTGATAAAGTAGCGCGCTTACAAGTTCGTCAAATTCATCAGCTAGCCCTAACTTGTCATTACCAAGACCAAGCACTTTGTTAACTTGAGTGGCAATGACTTGTCCCGGAGTAACTGTTTGTTCAGGACCACGGTCGATGCAACCTTCTTCGTCTGCGACTGTCGAGAAATCAAAACCAGCCGGGGCATTTGGATCCCAACTTGTGGGGGCTTGTAATTCTACTGAATTTTCATATTTTAAGCATTCACCTTTTTTCTTGATAGACAAGAAGCCGCTGCCGTGAGCGAGCTCTTTGTCCTGCTGTTCTTCTGCTTCAGCCGAGCGCTTCCAGAACTCTTGCAAGGTTATGAAGTATGAGCCAAAGCGGTTGTTGTTGGGTTGAGTGAGTTCGATCCAGGCTGGCCAACCACCTTGGGTGAAGTCTTGCTCGAAGCCTTCGAGGGTGTAGTTTGCTTCTTGCAAAATGCGATCAATGCTACAGCGTGAGCTCTGCAAGAAAGTAGAATCTTTTTGAATGGCTAATTTTATCTTGAAAGCATTGCGTAATTCAGAACTGAACGGCCCACAGAAGAAGCCGCCATTGAATTCGCCAATGTTAATTTGGGTCAAGAGTTGCTCCGCGGCAATGTCCCCAACTTTCTTGAGTCTTTGCTTGATGTTCTGGGTGAAGACGGGCGAGTCTTCAAAGCCGCTATTAACCCAATTTGTAATCGAGCTAATTATCCCCGCTACCAGAGCCGCGCCAATGAGATTGATTATGCCGTCAAAAGCAGCCTCTTTCGTGTTTTGGGTAAAAGATTCTGTGGGCACCGACAAAACCGTTGAAGGGGTCATTACGGCCATAAGAACTGGTGCTGCGAAGCCTTCGGCCTTTTTGGGAGTGACTAGTGAGTAGGTGTTGATAAAGAGAATAGAAATTATTAGAAGTAATGAGATGCTCTTATTAAAATTCTCACTAAATTTTTTTGGCGAATTTTTCATTGACTGAATATTGATCCGGCATCTCCATATTCAAATACGACCAAACCTTGAGCAATTGGGGCAAATAAAGTCGGCGAAATTCTCTGGATGTCTGTATAAGCAATCCTGTAAGCGTTAAATCCTAAGAGGATCTTGAGTGGATCACTAACGTCCGCGCTCATAAGAGCGAGGCCGTAACTTGTCTGGCTCAAATCATTACTCAATGCCAAATGACTCTCCCCGATTAGACTGGGAACTGGGAGGGAAGATATTCTGGAGGCGATATTTTTGTAATGATCTGCGGTGGGTTTAAGTTTGCTGAAAAGTTTCAAATCATGCGTAGCCAGTGCCCTATCCATGATGCTGGTTTCGTCAGGAACATTTTCGTTTCGTGCCAGAAGCAGGGCAAGCGCGTTGTAATAAGTGCGTAGATTGGCCGATGTTGTAGGGATTAAGTTAATATCACTTGATGTAAAGATTATTGGTTTAGGTAAAGATTGAGTTAAGTCTTCTGACAAGTTTTCTACCAAAGCAGTTTTTTGTTCCGGTGTAAGCGCCTGGCTAATATCTTCTGATAAATAATTTGAGCCTAAATT
>JBBTXQ010000012.1:10492-18682 GCA_038062165.1 Patescibacteria group bacterium | reverse complement strand
TAACCGCATGTCCGTATTGACCACGACCGCCAGATTGCTTGATGTGCTTGCCCTCTGCTTCTGCTTCGCTTGTGATCGTCTCTTTATAGGCCACTTGAGGTTTTCCTGATGTGGTATCAACGCTAAATTCGCGCTTCATGCGATCGAGCATGATTTCCAGATGCAATTCACCCATGCCCGAGATAATAGTCTCGAGTGTCTCTGGATCTGAACTAATCCTAAATGTTGGATCCTCATCGCCTAATTTTTTAAGTGCCATGCCCATTTTCTCTTGATCAGCTTTCGTTTTGGGTTCAACTTTCATACTTACCACCGGATCCATAATCTCGATTGGGTCAAGAATAATTGGGTGTTCGGGATCGCAAAGCGTATCCGAAGTCTTCACATCTTTCATCCCCAATGTTGCCGCAATGTCACCGGCGAAAACTTTTTTAACTTCTTCACGTTCGTTGGCATGAAGACGCACTATTCGCCCAACCCTCTCTTTGTTGCCAGTGCGAGTATTGAGGATATATGAGCCTGCTTCAAGTGTCCCCGAATAAACTCTAAAAAATACTAGCTGCCCTACATAAGGATCAGTCTGAAGCTTGAAAGCAAGTGCGGCAAATGGCGCCTCGTCTGACGCAGGTCTAACATCTTCATTCCCTGACAGATCAACGCCCTTGATCGGTGGGATCTCTGTGGGTGCAGGCAGGTAATCTACGACTGCGTCGAGCACAAGTTGCACACCCTTATTCTTGAGAGCCGAACCGGCGAAAACCGGCACTATCTCAACTTTCAAACACGCGCTTCTTAAAACCTCTTTTAACTTTTCAACAGGAATAACATTACCGGCCAAATAATCATTCATGAGAGTCTCGTCATTTGAAACTATTTTCTCAATTAATTCGGCATGATACTTTTTAGCCTCGTCAAGATATTCTGCCGGGATCTCTTCTTCGCGTATATCTTTACCCTTGTCCCCTTCGAAATAATAAGCTTTCATTTTAAGCAGATCTATCACACCCTTGAAGTGCTCTTCAAGGCCCATCGGGATCTGCATACGCACGGCATTCTTGGTAAGCCTATCTAATATACTCGCATAAGAACGCTCGAAGTTTGCCCCCATTCTGTCTAGCTTATTGATGAAACATAATCGGGGCACGTTCTGTTCGTCTGCATAACGCCAATTTGTTTCTGATTGAGGTTCAACACCAGCCACACCGTCAAAGACAACAACAGCACCGTCAAGCACTCGCAAACTTCGCTTCACTTCGATTGTGAAATCGATGTGGCCCGGCGTGTCGATAATATTAAACTGATACTTACCCCCAGGAACGGAGACCTGGTCTTTGTTCTCCGGAAACCTGGTCTTTGTTGACTCATATGTTGGTGTCCAGAAACAAGTAATAGCCGCGCTTGTGATAGTAATACCTCGCTCGCGCTCTTGTTCCATCCAATCAGTCACTGTGTCGCCTTCGTGCACCTCGCCGATCTTGTGCGATTCGCCAGTATAAAAAAGTATGCGTTCAGAAACAGTAGTCTTCCCCGCATCAATATGCGCAATAATCCCAAAGTTTCGTGTTTTCTCAAGTGAGTAAGCTCGTTCCATAGTTTAAAATAGTGGCCGTAGCCACGGCAATAATATACTGTATCTGCCAATAAACTACAAGGCCGGGTGCTCCATTGCACCCGGCCCACACTCCCCTCATGCCCCATCTCGCTCCTCAGGTTTGGAACGAGCGCCAAGTTGTCGGCCCAATTGCTCGAATGCCAGCGCACACTCCGTGCATTGCTCCATGTGTTCAAGAGCCTCTTCGAGCAATCTGGGTGGAAGAACTTCTGGGTCAGGATCAGTTGTGAGATCCAACCACGCCTTGAATTGCTCGCAGGTCATGTGTCCACCTCCGAAAACAAAACCACTCTTAATTTATTCCTTGTCAACCCTGAATCTTGCATGTCCGGTCGGACATATTAGATTTAACGCCTGAAATTTAAATTTTAGGCAGAAGTGAAAAGTGTTCGCGAATCGGCTTATCATATTCAATTGAATCAACGATCACATAGAGTACCCCTTTCCCGATTCGGAACTCTGATTTTATGAGAGTAATCAAATCTTCGCAATCATATGGGTAGACCCAGACACTGTTCTGCAAACGCATGAACCCGATCTTGCGCAAGAAATCACGCAAGCGTCGACGATCTCCCCTTTTTTCTTCTTTAATATCAAAAATCACAAGCCTGAATTTCTTGTCCCATTTCTTAGGCTTCTTGAAAATGAACTCATCTGACTCAATTAACGTAAGGTAGTTCCTCCCCTTATTAGTTATCTCTAATTTTTTGCCTCTTTCTGTATCTCGAAAAATAACATAACCACCATCAAGTAAGCCCTTCAAGCTCTTGCTGATTGTAGACGTCGGTCGCTTCTTCAACCCTCCCGATACCAAGGCCTTGACTAACCCTTGCGCCAACGCCCCGCCAGCTAGCAGAACTACAGCTCCTACGGTAAGTGTAGTTAAAATAGCCTTTTGTATATCATTTCTTCTTTTTCTCTTTTTCGATTCTTGCTCTAGTATCCCCATAGCATCTATTATGTCCGACCGGACGTCTAAGATTCAAGTTATTTATCCCCTTAAAAAACAAGGCCGGGCGTTTTCACAACCGGCCAATTAATTATCTTTGTTGTCCTTTTTCGTTTTTCGGGCAAGGTGTTCGACAATTGTTGAGACAAGTAAATCCTCAATTGGAGGACCTTCATCTGTCGTGTCCCCTTTTGTATAGAGACCCCGTTTGATGACCTTTATGTCGATTGGCTCACCCTCCATTATCCAACCCAAGAAAGTCATGTTGTCGAGATGCAGTGCCATGGCGCAATCTGGACACTCCATTTGGTGCTGGACCAGCTGTACCATGATCTTATCGTTGTGAGCTTCATCATCTGTCCAAGCACCGAGCAGTTCCTTGAATTCTTCGCAAGAAACCTCCATTGTCTACCTCCTGTTACAAGTTACTCTCTAGACTAAAATTGTCAACATTTTACTAACATTGAACTCCTCTGAGCTTAAGAGCAAAATAGCTTTATGACAATAACTATCTGTGATAGCTGCGGTAAAAAGATATCGGGGACCGAGCACGTAATTGCCGGCACCAAAAATGTATTCAGCGCTTATGCCCTTTGTAATAATTGTGGCAAACCTGTTGTGGCTTTAGTAAAAAAATTAGAGTCAAAGAAAAAAGAATCAAGGAAGTCTAAAGGTTGAGAATGATTTAACTTACCCTTCGACAAGCTCAGGGTAATTCGCCGGCCGGCGAATTACCAGGCGAAGTGGGCGAAGGCTTTGTTGCTTTCGGCCATTTTGTGCATATTTTCGCGTTTCTTGATTGCTTCGCTTTCGTTCTTGGCCGCACCGATTAATTCTTCGGCCAGTTTTGTTCTCATGGGTTTACCTTTCCTACTCTGGGCGGCTTCGATGATCCACTTCATGGCCAAAAATTGCCGACGTTCGGGACGCACTTCACGCGGCACTTGATAGTTGGCACCACCAATTCTACGACTACGTACTTCCATAAGTGGCCCCACATTCCTGATTGCTTCGTCGAAAACTTCGATAGGCTCGCGTTTCGTCTTCTCTTTAATATCTTCCATCGCCCCGTATACAATACTACGAGCCACAGTCTTCTTGCCTCGCTCCATGACGTGATTTATGAACTTGCTCACATCAAGTGAACTGTATTTATAATCCGGACCAACTTTATTCCTATTTTTAACTTTTCGTCTCATTTATTCCTTTTATTTCTTTTATTTTTTGGGAGTCTTAGTTCCGTATTTAGAGCGACCCCTATTCCTGCCCTCTACGCCAGTAGCATCAAGTCGGCCTCTAACAATGTGATAACGCACACCGATCAGGTCCTTAACGCGACCACCGCGGATCATAACCACAGAGTGTTCTTGGAGATTGTGGCCCACACCGGGGATATAAGCTGTTACTTCCATGCCATTGGTTAGGCGCACGCGGGCTACCTTACGCAGAGCCGAGTTCGGCTTCTTGGGTGTTATTGTTTTGACCACTGTGCAGACTCCACGCTTGAAAGGCGATGGGTAAAAAACTGGTCGATTCTTGAGAGTGTTGAAGCCACGCGCAAGAGCCACGGTGCGACTCTTCTTCTGCACGTGTTTGCGAGGCTTTCTAATTAATTGATTAATTGTAGGCACCGGAATAATCTAGCGCATCAGAAGGGCAATAGCAAGTGGGTTAGCCAAGTTACGGGATATTCTATAATCGGCCAGCCTATGAATAGTATGAATAACAAAATAAAAATCTGATACCTGACTAAAAACTCCTCAATTTGTCTGGCGTGTGCAGGAAGGATGGCAAAGAGTAACTTAGAGCCGTCCAGAGGTGGAATAGGAATAAGATTGAAAACTGCTAAAAGCACATTGATAATCACAACGAGACTGGCAATCATAATGAAAGCCGGAGCCAAAGTTGCATAAAAAGTGCGGACGATAATGCTGAAAATAATAGCCAAAAGTAAATTAGAGAAAGGCCCGGCCAGTGCGACATAGACCGGCCCCCATTTGCCCGCGCGCAAATTATACGGATTATAAGGCACAGGCTTAGCCCAACCGAAAACAATCGCGCCACCGGTTGAGATATACATAATAAGAGGCAAAAGAATAGAGCCGAAAAGTTCGAGGTGTTTAATTGGATTAAGTGTAAGTCGTCCCTCAAGTTTGGCAGTCGGGTCACCAAGTGCGTAAGCCACATAACCGTGAGATGCCTCATGGAGGGTGGCCGACAGAATTAAAATAACTATTTGAAAGATAATGTTCACTATGTTAGTATACTCGTCACGATGAAAGTTTGTCCAATTTGTGATAAAACTGGGAGCCGGGCTGGCGGTTACTCTAACCGTACTCGTGCTACTAAGTTCAACCCTTCCGGCATTACCCGCAAACATCCCAACCTTCAATGGGCCAGATTAACCGACGGCTCCCGCATGCGCATCTGCACTCGCTGTATCAAAAAAGGAAAAAATCTAGAACTCCAGCTTATAACTAAGTAATCTAATAATATGAGCACAAAAATAATCGGAATCATCTTGATCGTGATAGTCGTGCTGGGTGGTGGGTACTTACTTGTTTCAAAACCAAACCCCAAAAACGATTCGGCCGAGATCGCGACTACACAGGGAAATTATGCCACCGTGGGCGATGCCACAGAATCCGGCAAATCTCTCAAATGCACATACGCGAGGGCTGGTGCGGGATACAATGCCAGCGCCACTTATTACTTCCTTGATGGCAAAATACGCATAGAACTTATGGCCCAGAACACGACCTCCTTCATGATTCTCACTGATAGCGCACTGCACACATGGAACGACCTGACCGAGAAGCCGCGCGTGACAACACTAAATCTCTCCGGGTCTGGCGCCACCTCTGAAGCAGTCGTCACCTCGCTTATGCGCACGCCACTTTCGGAATTTACTTGCCAAGAGACAAACGTGGACGCGTCTCTCTTCACTCCTCCAGCACAATAATCTCACCGTCTGATTTGACTGTTATCGTGCTCTGCTCATCTGTACGCATAACTCGTGCCCCAACTGTAGCTAGGTTATCCAACACTTCTTTGTGTGGATGACCGTAACTATTATCTTTGCCAGATGAAATAATTGCAAATGTGGGCGAGGTGATTGCAAGATATTCGGGACCAGAACTTGTACGCGAGCCGTGATGACCTGCTTTAAGCACATCTACATCAAGTTGCGAACCATATTCTTTAATCAGTCTATTCTCTATCGCAATGGGCGAGTCGCCGGTAAACAAAAAACTTGTGGAACCGTAGCGCAAGATCGCTACAACACTCGCATTATTAGTAATATCTTGCCAAGCGCTCACATCAAGATCGGGAAAAAGAATCGTGAGTGTAGCCCCCAAACCAAGATCAATTTCTTGACCCGCCCAAGCACTCAACTCTTTTACTCCGCCACCCTGCACATTTCTATTTCTAACGGTTTCCAAAAGAGCAATCTGGAACGGCTTGTCTGTTATTAGATTAGGTTCTATAAATACAAGTGTCTTGTATCTCTCTTCAACTCCAATTAAGCCCTCGATATGATCTTGATCCGGATGCGTGGCGATTACTACATCAATGCTCTTATCATAAAATGGTAGAACTTTACCCAATTCACTTAAAACTTTCTTACCCTTGCCGCCATCTATGAGCACCTGAATCCCCGTTGGCCCCTCAATGAAAGTTGCATCCCCTTGGCCCACATCTAAATATGTAACAGTGAGTATGCCATGGCGAGTCTCGTGAGCCACCACGTACCAAACCAGCAAGTTCCCAAAAACGAGAAGACCCACCAGCAAAACCTGCCAATGGGTCTTCAGCGCTTTCATTGTTTAATTTTACTTCACCCCCGAATAGAAGGCGAATCTGATGGTGCCTTTATCCGAATCGCGCATCACAAGGGCTGGCTTCTTGCCTACGGCCCACTTTGGATCCTTGAGCACTGCTTCAGGAGAGTAGAAGTGGCGTACATTTTCAGAAATTGGGCGCAGAGAATCATCGGCGAAGTAGACGGCTTGGGCAATGGCAAGTGCTTGCGTCCATGAAACGTCACCTTTAATTTCATAACTGCGCGAAATATTTAACTTGTACTGGGAGTCAGAAGGCCAAAGACCCGAAAATTGACTGGGTGAAAGAGCCACATCTTTATAAGACTCGGCACCACGAAAGTTTGACTCTACCCTATTGCGCACCACCCATGCCACGATTATCTGCTCCTCACGAACTTTGGTTTCAGAATATAGAATTCGAGCAAGCCAAAGTACATCTTGTGCCTCAACACTAGACATATCAGTATAAGCCCTTAAGGCTGACTTTTGGGACTGGGCAAATAGAGCTTGAGTCTGGAAAGCCAGAATAGTGACTATAACAAGTCCCAACATGGCCAGATCTTTGTAGTTTTTGAGTTGCATGATTTTGGTTACCCCACTTCGCTAAAGCTTCGCGGGGCTAGAAAAGAAAAGAACGCATATTCGCGTTCATGCAAGTATGGTAGCACATTTACTACACCATTGTCAAGCGGTAAACGTCAACTTGACGAGCGAAAACAGCTCTACAAAGCCGTACATAAAGTCATAGGGCCCCAGTTGAGCCTCCATTGTGTCGTTCTCAAAATAACCTTGAATTGTCTAGTTTTTAATATAGAATCAAATAAATGGAGATCTCAATGAAAGATCTGCGGGAAACGAAGAAGCGAATTGCGTTACTCATTGGCGGGGGGTCTTGTGTGCCTTGGGTGTGTGAAGCTCTGGATCAAAAACGCATGGAAATCGTTTTTGCCATTAGTCACAAATCGCAATCTCCTGGGTTAGACGAGCTCAAAGAGCGGGGTGTCGAGACTGCTCACGAACCCAGGTTGCGCTTCGAGAAAGATGGTCGTGGCGGCGAGAAAGAATACTTCGAGATGGTGCGGGATTGCGTGCTTGAGCCTAAACCGGATCTTGTGCTCTGTCTGGGATGGGATCTGATCCTGCCGGCGTTTGTCTTAAGTGCGTGGCACGAACAGGGCATCCCAACAGTCAATCTGCATCCGGCCTTGGTGAGCGAAGATGGCACCGATGTGCAGACGCGCTTTGGCAAGATTCCGGTGATCAAAGGCGAAGTAACGCATGTAATAGCCGAAGTGCTCGCTCGCAAACTGCCAGCCACCGGCTGCTCGCTCCACATCATCCCGCCATCTGGGAAAGTAGACGAAGGTCGCGTCATTGATGAACGGGTAGTGAAAGTAGAAGAGGACGACACAGAAGTGAGTCTGCGCGAGCGCGAACGCTTGAGCGAAAAAGATCTCGTCCAAGAATTCATCCGTCGCTACCAAAATACCGGCGAACTCTAGAAACAAACAACCACTTGGTCGCGCCGTAGGCGGACCAAGTGGTTTTGATATGCTACATTCTAGACTTAAACTCTTCTTCCGCCTAATTATCGTTATCGGGAACTTCGCCTTCAGTGAGCAGACCGTACGCCTCTTTGGCGTGATCGCAGTGCCGATGTCCCTTTTGGGGTGTAAGCAACATTTGAACCTTGAGAGCTAGCTTTTCTGAATCAGCAAGCTCACGAATTGTACGCCTGTTTTCGTTCCATGCCCTCAAGAGATCATCGAGGATCGGGTGACCGGCCATATTGAGCCAGTCGAGAG
>JBBTXQ010000012.1:0-10482 GCA_038062165.1 Patescibacteria group bacterium | reverse complement strand
TGGCATAGAGGCCTGCCCGCACATACGTGGTTGAACGCGGTGGAGTGAAGCCGAAGCCCAGAGCCCCATGCCACTCAAGTTCGAACCCCTCAATGCTGTCTACTCTGGTCAAAGATCTCGATTGAGCAAACAAGCGAACTCGCATCCAATAGCAGCTGACCCTACTAGGACGAGGACTGTTCACCATGATCTTGATAACACCACCATCAAGGTTGGGGATCACACGCTTGTTGTCCCCGAGAACTTCATGACAATGCACTCCATCATCGCCCTCGCCGATTCGATATTCCCGGATTATCCAGTTACTTTGGGAATACGCTTTCAGTTTGGCAGAGGCAACGTTTGCCCTGTTGTAGAGAAACCAGCATGTTGCACCTAGTGCGAAAGTGATCATCACCACAGAAAAGAACGCCCCTGGTGATGCCTTCGCGAATAAATGCACTCTAATAGCAGGCGGGAAGATATACAAACCAAGACATAAAGATCCTAGCCACACAAGAACAGCGAAAATCACGCGATACTTCTCTCCCTTGCCTTGCGGCATTGGGATCTTGTCGGGTGCTATGCATTCACTGCAATTGGCGAATCTTGCCATTGAATCCTCCGAGGTTCCGCAAGGCGGAACGCGGCAGGTGTCTCTCTTTTCCAGTCGAGCAAAATGCGCAACATGACTCCGGCGAAACTACCGAAGGGGAAAAGAGAAACTGTTTAAGGTACGTCTCTCATAAAGTTACTCTTAATCGTAACGAAGTCAACCACTTGGCGGTGAAACCGCCAAGTGGTTTTGCTTACTACCAAAATACCGGCGAGTTGTGCTAGGATCCAATCGGGGGGACTCGATCATGCCCATGATGGGAAGGCAACGCCCTGAACTCACGCTCGACGATGCTCTGGCTAACGCTATCGAAGACATCGCCTACGATACTATTGGCAAACGACATAAACCGAATGCCCCCAAGAAGGTCACGAGCAAGCTCAAGAGAAGGAAACGCAAGGAGACGAAATTATCGAAGGTTTCCATCGAAGACATCTACTGTGGCACTCGTTATGATGGTTGAGAGCTTAGGCACTTGGCGGTGAAACCGCCAAGTGCTCTTCTTTTTTGTGTAGCTTGAGAACTAAGTAGATCAAACCGGCATATAATAACATGGTGAGAACTATGGGAAAGTGGGCGATTTCGAGATTGGCCAGAGGCAATTTCGAGACAAGATTCACAAGACTGGTCATGTAGGTGAGCAATATGTACGAGATCCAAGCAAAAGGGATTGCAAGGGGCAGGAAAAACAAACCAATAAGACCGGTTAGAAAAACTAAGAGCATGGTAGTGGGCACAATAGGCAGGACAAGAAGATTGACAGGAAAAGAGTATATAGAGAAATTCCCAAATGTGTAGAGGATTAGTGGCAAGACAGCAATTTGCGCGCCGAGGGTTGCACTTGCTATCTCGCGGAACTTCAAACCAAGAATTGTCTCGGGCAAACGTTTGATCCAGTTCCACTTGGCAATAAGTGGCTCAAGATATATAAGACCTAATGTTGCCAGAAACGATAATTGGAAACCTGTGTCGAATACTAGTACTTTGGGATTCAAAAGGACCATGAGAAATGCAGCAATCACGAGTGCCCTACTTACTGTACTCACGCGACCAGTGGCTTGAGCGAGGTATCCAAGGATAGCCATGACGGAAGCGCGCAAGACAGTAGATGAGCCACCAGTCATGATGGCGAAAAGAATAATTGCCACAATACCCGCAATCAAACTTTTATTATGTGACAAAAATTTGCGGAAGAACCACATCACAGCAAGGGCCACGATTGAAAGATTGTAGCCAGATAGGACAACCATGTGTATGAGACCGGCCTGGCGGAATTTATCTAGCCATTCTTTGCCCAAAGAATCTTTAGCCCCCACAACCAGACCGCCCGCCAAGCTTGCTTCCGGTTCTGTAATAGTTCGCGTAAGTTTGTTTAAGAATACGCGCTTGAGAGCGAAGAGCTTCTCGCGCAGGTAGTTACCATGCCCGTGTTCAATGAGAGAAATAGTGGGAAAAGCGACTTCGTAATAAATCTCGTCTTTACCAAGATAACTCTGCCAGTCGAAAGTCACACCATCTGGATTTGTAAAATTCTCAACTCTTTTTATCTTGCCATCTATCTTAATAAGATCACCGTACTCGAACTTGAGTAAAGCGCGAGCGGTGATCAAGATTTTGACACCTTCGTACTCCACCACGTATCGCACATAGTTCTCGCGCTCGTCTGGTTCATCAATAATCACCGCCTCGAACATTTCCCGGTTACCGGGTAACCGGTGGTTCCCCGGTAACTGACTCTGATCTTTAATTTCGTACCGCGCCACACCCAGTACCGTACCCAGGCAGATAAGCGCAAGTATAAAATATTTTTGCGAAGCGAATGCAAGGGCAAGTACGGTAATAAGCCCAATACCCGCCCAACCAAAATTAAAAAACGATCTGAAAACAACCCCGATGAAAAAGCCACTAACGACCCAGAGCAGTCTATAGTTCATTTTCCACGATAAGCATCTTTGCGGTGATCAACGTCAAAACATGTAAACGCGAATCTCGCCAATTAGCGACGAAACGCAATTCTTGTTTGGTGCATAGACGCTTTACGTCTTTAGGTAGCTTTTCAAAAGCTTTTAGAAAATCTGCCGTTTTTATTATCTCCATGAGAGAACTGGAGGGTACTGCGTCAATGCTTTCTCGTATGAATTAAGTACGCGTTTAGGATGCGAGTAGGATTTGAGATCTTCCTTGGGAACGAGTAATTCAAGCTCTCTACGCAAGAGGTGGAGCTCTATAAGGATTGACTCTATTGTCTTATTTGTAACCTGAACTCTATTCATGCTTTATATCTTAATGTATTTTGAACTCCAGTCAAGATTTACCTAGTTCGCTTTCATCCATTGCCAAATTTGAGAGACGATCAGCATTCTTATTTTTTTCTCTCGGAATGTGCGTGAACTTTATCTTAGGAAACGAACTCACGGTCAAGTTATGCACTTTGATAAATAACGGAAATAGCGTCTCTTCACGTATCTCGTATTTATTAGAGAGTTGCCTAGCAACCAATTCGCTATCCATGCGCACTTCTACTTCACACTCCTTTCTTTTAGCAAGCGGTACTAACTTTTTCAAAGTTTCCAGAGCCAAAATAACAGCGCTGTATTCAGCATAATTATTAGTAGCCCGGCCAAGTGACAAGTGAGCCTCTCGCAAAACTTTGCCTTCCCCACCACAAACAACCGCCCCCGCCCCAGCCGGCCCAGGATTGCCCCTCGCTCCCCCATCAGTAAATAGAGTGTAACGATTCACGAAAAATTAAAAGAATCCTTTAATCAGATACCACACAACCCAGATGACAAAAATAACAGCAATAAAGTGCAAACCTTTCTTGCCGAAAAAGTAGCCGATAATAACGAGAGCTATTAATAAAATAATCCATCCCGGCACAAATCCAAGTAATGGCAAAGTCATAGTATTAATTTAATTTCTAATTACTAATATCTACTATCTAATTTCTAGCTTAATTATACATTATTGTTGGAATACCTTAAGTTCAGTCTGCTAGCTGTTTTCTCACAGAAGGCATTTTTTTTCCTTTGAACTTTCGTCTTACTTCATCTGAAATAGCTCTGGTTAGAAGCTCAAGTCGATCTTCTGTATTCATTTCTTTATCTTGCCCGAGATAATTTACCGCGGCCATACGAAAGAACTCCGCTTTGCTGGAAAAGCCTTGTTCGCTAATCTTCCTTTTTATTTTCTTATCTAATTGTGCTGGAATCGAAAAATTTACAATGGTTGTAGACATACTATTGTATTTTACACTATATTGATCCCATATATTGTATACGCAAAAAGATACCACCGTCAAGTCAAATTACAAATATGATTTATTACTTTTGATAATTGCTTCGATTCCCGGAAGGGTACCTTTCGATAAATACTCGAGCATGGCTCCGCCTCCCGTTGAGACGAATGTGAATTTGTCTAGGAGATCTAACTGCCGGATGGCTCTGATGCTATCGCCGCCTCCCACCACGGACTCTGCTCCGGAATTTGCTATGGCTTGGGCAAGTTCTAAGGTTGTTTGATCGAAGCCGTCTTCGAATTTGCCCATTGGGCCGTTCCAGATAATCGAACTAGCCTGATCAACACTCGATATAATACTCTCAAGCGCTTGCTTGCCGATGTCTACAATTTTGCCATCTTTACTCACACTATCAACGGGTAGAATTACTTTAGAATCTTGCGGAACGTTGGCTACTTCATTGGCGAAATAACTCCCCAAAAAGATTTTCTGTGCCTTCGGAAGGAAAGCATTGATCATAGGCAACTTGGTCTCGATCTTAGCTCCGCCCAAGATAACAACGCAAGGCTCGGGCGGATTAATGAACCTAGATAAATGCTCTATCTCTTGTGCGAACTGCAAGCCGACAAAACTTGGCAAAAACTTGGGTAACCCCACAATAGAAGCATGCGTTCTGTGTGAGACGGCAAAATCTTCATTTACGAAATAATCTTGACCCCCATTAATATTTGCAAGTTCTTGTGCAAATGACTCATCGCCCGTCTTCTCGCGCGGATCGCGACGCAAGTTCTCACGCATTTCAAATCCGCTTTTCACTCTCTCCCTTAACCAATCTTCTACTGGCTTGAGTGAGTCACCGTTCGAGCCCAAATGACTTATAACAGTTACCTCCGCTCCCATGTCTATGAGGGCTTGCAAGGTAGGTAGTGATTTAACGAGACGAAAATCATCGGCTACTTCTCCATTTTTTATCGGCACGTTAAGCGACAGGCGTAATAACACTTTTTTGCCCATCCAACTAATGTCTGTATCGGATAGCGAGCTAATCTGTTTTGGCTTCGTTTGCATTCTTGATTATTTTGGCAAATGTCTCTGGCACTAAGCTGGCCTTGCCTACCAAAGCGCCGTCTACCCCACCTCGCTCTATGTAACCCGCCACATCATTTTCATCTACCGAGCCTCCATACAAAATTGGCACTTTAACAGCCAAGTCTTTGCCACAAATAGAACCCAAAGTTTTGCGAATAAAAATTCCCATCTGCAACATATCTTCCGGCGACTCTATGCCAGAGGCATGCGTGCTGATGGCCCAAATCGGCTCGTATGTAACGCATAAATTTAAAAAATATCTTCTGGGAATATCTTTCAAACTTTCTTCAATCTGCTGTTTAATAAAATTGAAATAATTACCTTCTTCGTCCCTTGCCCGCTCGCCAATACACAGGATCACTATCAAACCTTCTTTGAGCGCGGCAAAAACTTTGCGGCAAATAAGTTCGCTTGACTCACCCATCTCGCGTCTCTCCGAGTGACCCAAAATTACATAACGTACTCCCAAACTACTAAGTTGAATTGGGCTAACTTCTCCAGTATAAGCACCGGAGCGTTCATAGAAGCAGTTCTGCGCGCCCAAAGCTGTTCTGTGCCCGCTTGCCTCGTCAGAGAGAGCCGAGAGAAACGGGAAGGGCGCGCACACAACGGTTTGCACGCGAGTCGCTCGAGCACCAGCCCTCTTAGCCTCACCGAACATACGCATGGCATCCGCCCGTGAAGCTGGATTCATCTTCCAATTAGCCACAATCAATCGTTTTCGTTTATTTTCCCCCGCCATACGTTGATTGTAACAAGGCCACTTTCATTAAACGATATTGACTTTATTTCTTAAATATGCTTATCTGTGGGTGGAGGGTCCCAATCATGCGAACAGCATTCACTCTTTCCCTGGCGGTCAGTTTGGTCGCCTGCAGCAATCACTCGCCCACCAGCTCACCAATCGGCTCCGAGTCCACGCCGGCAGGCATCCAGGCCACCAGTCGTTCCGAGAACAATCGGCCGCCGAACGTGAGCACGAGCGTCGAAGGCATGACACTCACGATCAATGCAAGCGCGCCAGTGATGATCCGCTCACTCGCCCTGCACCAGGTGAGCGGCAGCGTCGACAGCATCACTCTACAGGACCCGACAGCGGGAAACACTGTCGCTGGGCCTGTCACGACCGAACAGGGATTCGTCTTCCATGACGCCATCAACTTGCCAGCTGGGGAGACGAAGTTACGCCTTCACATCACGGCTGGCCGGGAGAACGTGATCTTCACGTCAAACCCTCGGTTCGACTGGGTCGTGAAGGACATGAGGGGCCGTAACGTGCGCCTGTCCGACACCGAGCACTGGTTCGTGCTCGAAGCAAGCGTGGGTATCGTCGCCGACCCCGCCACGGTGACTGCCAGCACTCCCTGTAGCACGCTCAAGTGGGCGAGCCAGGGAGTCGAACACTGCTACGCCGTCGGCAACTGGTCGGGCGAGAAGTCACTCTCCGGTAGCGAGGAGGTCTGCCCTAACATCACTTCGATCTACAAGATCGTGTGCTTTACCTCCGAGGGCTCGAGCGTGGTCGACGAAGTCATCGTCGGCCCCAAGGGATAGTGGTCGGATTCGGTCACGTGACTGGGGGAGGAAACTCCCCCAGTTTTTTATTGGGATTCTTTCCAGCTGACTACGTTCCAGCTGCCTCCGGGACCGGTATCGAAAAGGGTGCTTTCTAGACCATCGTCGTAGATTAATTGAGCGGAATTCTTCATTTTTATGAGCCAGCCTGTCACAGCCTTAAGTCTAGTGTTGTTTTGGATGCTAATTTGGCCATAATTGGTGTAGAGGAAGACGGGTCCTTGGGCAGTGTTGCGCAGATCAATGGCTACTTCTCCGCCACCGTCAGCCGAACTCTTGTTGCGTGAAATCAAGAATAAAAATGATTCGGGAGTGCCCGTGTTATAAAAAGTGGTTGAGTTCTCGAGGCTAATCTTGCTCGAAGTAGTCTCATTAGATGGATTGTGAGTGATGACAGCGATGCTCTTGTTAGAAAGACTTTCATCTAGATATATCCCCGAACTATTCTTGAAAGTAAGCGTACCGTTAATCCAGACCATGCCTGTTAGAGTAACTTTGGCACTATTACTAATCTCTACATCGCAGTTTATCTTTTTGGGACCAAGGGTCATGTCACTCTGAATTTTGTACGGACAAGGCGAAGTGATTACGCCACCCGCTTCTGCCACATCCTCCCATTCATCAAGCTTTGTCTCTGACAGAGGGAAGGTGCTGGTGGGCTTGTCTATGCTATTTGGATAACTTGTACCTAGGACAGTGGTATTAGTTTTGGTAACATAATATGCGTCAACGTCTACCATAGAGTCAGTTATTGTGTGAGCCCAAACACTTGATGTGGCATGAATGTCGTCGATGAGGCCAGTTGAATCGGCAGAAACGACAGAACCTTGGATAAGATTGCCGGCACCGGTGACCGAGCCATCAGAATAAACATTGCCCAAGACACTCGAACTATTCTCCATAATGAATCCGCCGTTACCAACTTGCACAGCGTAGTTGAAATCGACTTCCTCACCCTTGCGCAGTCCCACGGCGCTCTTGCGATAAGACTCGCGCACAGAAGCCTCTGTGCTGATTAACTTTATGCCGGTATCCGCGTCATCTGTCACAGTAGTTGTGGCACTATAACCGTCAAGTACAAGCACTTCTTCGTCACCATAAAAGAGAGCGGCACGCACTCTGTATGACACATCCTCAATTCCAGCATCAGATGTGATCATGGACCGCTTGGAATCAAAAAGCTCACGAGCAAGACGCGCGTCGGCACTGGCGGGATTCGCGCCCCTGGCTACCAGCACTGTCGAGATCAGCAATAAAAACATAATACTCACAATAACTGCCTGCCCTGAGTTTAGTCGAAGGGCTTGTCCTGATTCTTTATTCATAACTTTCACGTAAAACTGTAGTTGAATAAAAAGTGCGGGCCGGGAGTGTAGAACTTGCAACAGGCGCGGCAATTATCTTGACCCGCACAGCCTCGCCATTCGTACTCGTTGCAAGCCAAAAAGTTAGCTCACTCACATTAACATCAGAACTAGTTAAAAATTGTGTGCTTGTATTGTCCGCAATCTGCACCCGCCCGGAAGATACACTGAATGTATAGGCTCCGCCAGTTGTGCTCGCGTTATCTGTCTCGATAGTGAGCACGCCCGGATTTGTGTTAAGAGTTGAACTGGCTGTCATGACAGTTCCCGCGTCCCTCACCTCTCGAGAAATACGCTCAAGGGCTGTGACCGCAGAAATGTTTACTGTTCGCGAGAGCCGCGCTACGCGAGACGAGCGATAGAGGCCAATCATGCCCGTTAGAACCAGAGCGAAAATTACCGCTACGATTGCTGTGTAAACTACAAGCTCAATTAGAGTAAATCCTTTATTCTTAATCATTGAAGTAGTTAGTGAGATATGTGCTAACGGAGCGAGTGGTTGTGCCATTGCGACCTTGCCAGTCTACAGATACGACAAACTTCTTGGTGTCTGGATCAAAAGTGCCAGAATCAGCAATATCATCACTTGAAGAATCCCTGTAGACATCAGAGATCACGAAACCGCGATTGAAAAAAGAATCTATTATCTCCGGTGTGCTAGTTGTTGTCCAACGGGTAATAGGCGATGCTTCAAAAACAAGATAATTTGTGCCAGATAACGGCGTAATATAGGTTGCCCAATTTTGATCTCTGATACTCCGCAATGCTTCAACTCCCTCTTCAAGCAAATAATCTGCCTGCAGATTGTAGGCCGTCTCTCGACTAACAGCGAGCATCCCTCGCGAGACAACGAGAAGAGCAAAAAAAGAAACAGAGAGAATGGTCAACCCAACCAGAACTTCCAGTAATCCAAAACCTTTTTGTCTAAGTTTTGCGTTTTGCACTTTGCGTTTTGAGTTTACTCTATTATACCGCTACTTGAAATGGTTGTGGTAGCTCTGCGAGTGCGATCGCCCACTATTGAGATTACAATTGTGCCAGTCTTGCTAGCCACGCCTGTTAATCTAGCGAACGTTACGTTACTCCCACCACCCGAAAGCGTAATATGCTCTATTGTAACGCGCGAGTCTATGGGGTAGATAACATTATCTGAACTTGAAGTTGCATAAGAACTACCCTTAAAACGCACTATTTTACTAGTCTCAAAATGGACACCGTAAATATCATTCCCTTTAGATGCAAGCGTTTTGCCCCGTGCGTCTGTTAGAGCAGTGAGAATATCTGACTTGGTTTGATCAATCAAAGCGTTAGTGCTAAATCGCGAAAAAGAAGTAATAGCCATAAAAGCAAGCAAAAAAGCAATCAAGAGCACCACACTCAATTCAACAATTGTGAATCCCCTATTCATTACTCAATGATATCAGAGATTAGAGACTGCTGTGGTGCCCAGACGTAAATTGTCGCCTTATCATATCAAAGCGAAGGGCCCTTGGCTCACTGATCCGAAGACCAAGAACCAAGGGCCGAAGCTGAGACCCAAAAGAACCGAGACCCGAGTGCCTAGCCCGTGCACTCCCGGAACGCCGGCGAGGCATAGTTCCTGCAGCGATTGTCGACATGCCCGCCGTTCAACTGCAACTTGCGGTAGTCGCGAGCGTAGCGCACGAACGGGGCGAACGACCACGGAACAGAACCGGAGACGCTGGCCTCGAGGCCGGGGAGGTCTAGCCAGGGCATGAGTCCACCGTTGGCCGAGCCTCCGTCCATCGCTTGTCCCAGAACGGGAGCGAGAGCCATGAGGGCGAGGATCTCGACCCCGGGCATGGGAGCATTCTCCTTGGCCCGGTTATCCGCGACGCTGGTGCCGTCCTTGGCGTCGTAGTAGGCGAACAGGTCGAGGCCGACCATGCGCACCGTACCCGAGGGCCGCTCGACTTCATTGCCGTCCTGGGACCAGACCCGCAGGCTCTTCTTGCCGAGCTTGAGATCCGGCCAAGCCCAAGTGGCCGCGTAGCGCCGCTGACAGATCTGCCAGTAGAAGCGCATCGTGGCCTCGAGCGTCTCGAGGTAGGCCACCGGCGCGACGACCGGGAAGTTGCCCAAGGGTGGCCGCGGGATGGTGAGCGAGTCGAACTGCTCGGCCTTGAAGCCGTGCTCGCCTGCGAGCTGGCCACGCAAGTCCGCGAGCATGTGTGCGGGCGGAGGGATGAGTCGCGCCATGTCGTCGCTCACAGGCGGGATGACAGGTGTCTCGATGAGGGCCGCCGCCACGCGATTTGCATAGCCGATATCCGACCGAACTCTGCCCAGATGCTCTTGCTTCACTCCCTTGGTCGCGAGGACCTCAAGAGTGGCGTGGACTTCCGAGTTTGGTGTACGTACCACAGATGCTTCGTTCAGGCTCTCCGACATTTCGGTTCTCCTGTTTATTCAGTTGTGGCTCTCCCTCAACTAGGGCTCGCCGTTTTCAGTTTGGTATGCTCTCGCATACCGC
This sequence comes from Patescibacteria group bacterium, assembly GCA_038062165.1. GTDB lineage: Bacteria > Patescibacteriota > Minisyncoccia > Phycocordibacterales > DATDSR01 > DATDSR01. Next base: position 127 of record JBBTXQ010000012.1, on the reverse strand, counting down.
TCAAAATCTAACTAAATAGATATCACAAGTTGAGATGGAAATCAAGCTTTTGAATTTTGCACTTTCTTACAGATTATTCCCGACTTGATAGATGGGCTGGATCATGGAGAGGGCAAAGAAGCCGACG
>JBBTXQ010000011.1:0-6952 GCA_038062165.1 Patescibacteria group bacterium | reverse complement strand
CAATCGTTAGAACAATTCGACAACCTTCGGCGTTATATGCAAAAATTTTCAATTAGTGGACATGAACTCCTAGAAGTAGCGAATTTGGTCAGCGAAAATCGTGTTGTTGAATTAATTTGTTTTGCTCTCATGCCAAATCACTATCACATAATTTTGAAGGAGATAAAAGAAGGTGGAATTTCTAGATATATGCATCGTCTACTAACTGCTTATAGTATGTATTTCAATACCTGTCACGAAAAAATTGATCATCTTTTTGGTGGACCATTTAGAGCGGTTCATATCGAATCGAATGAGCAATTCCTACATACAACCGCCTATATTCACCGTAATCCCATAGAACTAGGGGTTCCATACGAAACTTATACTTGGTCTAGTTTCCAAGATTATTCAAAAGACAATCGATGGGGAAATTTACTTAAAACTCAAGATTTAAAAGAACAATTTGACCTACCTAGTGACTACGATAACTTTGTTAGAACAAGCCCAGCTAAGGATAAACTGTTTAATCTTGATTTGCTTTAATGTTCGAGGCCGGGGCTCGAACATTTACTCGATGGCGGATATGTCGCGGGGAGAGAAGAGATTGAGTGTCCAGTCGAAGAAAACTTTTACTTTTTTAGTGGGAGATAAGAGTTTGGAGAGGTAGACACCCCGCCAGAAGAACCATGCCAGATGGCCGAAAATTTTAAAACCAAACAATTCGCCTGCCGCAACCCATTCACCTAAACTAACTAGATCGCCTAGATGTTTATATGTATAAGGAACTGGAAGCTTGCCCTCTATGGTTCTAATCAAATTTAGAGACACACCATCTGCCTGTTTGTGGGCCACTTGAGCAAGCATCGGTAGAGCCATGCTTTCCCCCACATTTCTAAATGCCGCCTGATCGCCTAAAACAAAAACTTCTGGGTGATGGGGAATTTGAAAAAATTGATTTACAACAATGCGTCCTTTTTCTCGCTCCAGAGCTGGCTCGATCGAGACAGAACTTGGAGTCACGCCAGCTGTCCAGATTATAGTACTTGCTTCTATTACTTTGCTGTTGTTCAGCACAAGTGAGCCCGGGCGCACCTCGGTGACTTGCAGACCGAATTTAATTTCAATCTTTTTTTTACGCAAAACTTTTTTGCTCGAGAGTCTAATCGAACGGCTAAAATTTGGCAACAAATCGTCACCCGCGTGCACCAAGATAATCTCTATGTGCTCTACAAATTTTTTCGTGTAATAAGGCCCAAGTGAATCATAAAAAAAATCAGACATTTCAGTAGCTAGTTCTACTCCGGTTGCTCCCCCGCCAATTACCACAAATCGCAACTTTTTTTTAATTTCATTTTCATTTGTTAAGTTAGCCGCTTGATCAAATGTAGCGATAAAGTGATTCTTGAGCTTGATCGCATCTTCGAGAGTTTTGAGAGTGAGGGTATGTTCGCGTGCCCCTTTAGTATTCCTATAATTAGTCTCGGCTCCCAATGCCATCACTAAATAATCGTAACTAAGAGCGCCGGCGCCGGTAGATACTTTTTTATCTTTGAGTGAAATAGATTTAACTTCAGCTAACTCAAACTCTTCAGTCCCTGGAAATATTTTACGTAATGGCTCGGCCACATGCTCCGGATCTATATTGCCCGTAGCCACTTCGTGTAAAAATGGCGTGGAAACAAAATAGTTTGTTTTGCTAACAAGCTTGAGCGCAATATTTGGATTATTCTTGAAATGCTTGTGCAGGTGCTTGAAAGTGTAAACACCGCCGTAACCGGCTCCCAAAACGAGAATCTTTGTCTTATTGCTCATTATAATGATCCAATAAGTATTGCAGATCAGATGATTTGCCCGGATTAGCATTTATACCTGCTTGGAGAATGGCTCTAGCACGCACATCATCATTGAATCCATATCTATATACCTCATAGAGCGAGCGGTAAACGAGAATTTGACTAGGGTCAGCTTCGAGAGCCAACTTGAAGTTAGTTTCAGACTTAACGTAATCCCGCAAATCAGACATGTAGAGATTGCCGAGATTGGCGTAAGGGATAAAATAATCAGGATTCAATTTTGTGGCGTATTCCCACATGATTCTTGCTCCATCGTAATCTTGTACGAGATTGTACAGATTACCCAGTTCGATCCAGGCATTAAGATCAGTTTTATTTTTGTCTATCGCCTTTTGCTGATCGGCTATATTCTTGTCTGTGATGGCACGGGCCTCGGCATTAAAGTAAACAGGGTATGTGAATGTGCGACGATACTCGGGAGGGGGTGGTAATTCCTGACCCTTGCTTGCGATTGTAGGAGTAGCAATGGGAATGTTTTTTATTTCGAAGTCGCCCGTACTCTCAACACCCACAGCTACTCCGTCATTCTCAATTTTCTGCGAACTAGTGGGCATGAAAGGTGGATGCTCGCGATTAGTGTACGCGTAGTATCCCGCTCCTAATAATACTAAAACAATAATTATAATTATGGTATTTTTGTTAGTCATGAGGATAGTATAACAAAAACCCTCCCGAAAAGGGAGGGTTTTTGTTCGACTTTTATAATGCTTACTTAGAGATCGTGGTTGCGTCCATACCGGCTGTGGGCAGACCTGGGATCAGGTAGCCGTTGGTCCAATCCGGAGTGGTTGTGGCCGAAGTCGTAGTGGCGTTCGGCGACCAGAGGAAGTTGTTGGAAGCATTCAAGCTACTACCATCATTGAGACGAGTAGTGGTACTCATCAGATCTGGTAGGGCAGTGTAGGCATTATCACCTTCAATGAAGGTTACGATGGTACCGGCCGTAATGGCGCCCGTTAGGGTCACGTCAGCCTTAACCGCGAAGTAGTAGGTTCCACCGGCAGGAATCTGCAAGACATCCTCGTTGCCAGTAGCGGCTGTCAAGAGCAAGTTGGTGCTCGAGCCGAAGTTGGCAGTAGTGTCATTGAGTTGACCCGGAGGCGAGAAACCTGATACTGGCGAGCTGAAACCCGAATCGGTGTAGGCCATGACCTTCAAGTTGGTCAAGGTGGTGCTCGCCGACGTAGGCGTCGAGGATGTAGCCACATTGATGGTGAACTTGTAGATGCCTATGCCGTTACCGTTAGAGGGAGCCGCCGAGATGCTGAAGCGGTATAGATCCATGGTTGTACCAGAGACCAATACTGAGCTTGGAACAGCGAGACGGGCGAAGGTCGGCACGCTCTTGAAGACTCGGATACCCTCGACGGCTGTGTCGGAAGAGCTTGAATCTTCAATAGTTGTGCCAGACATCGTACCAAGAGTCTCGTTGTCGGCACTGCCACCATCGTAGTCAATGGCTACCAAGGCGCCTTGGACACCGGACTCACTCACGCCAATATTGGCAATATCTGCCTTCACGGTCATGAGCTTGGTGCCGTCCTTAGGAATGGTGAATGTGCCATCAAGATTGATGGTCGCGGTAGTAGCTGAACCCGAGAATAGGCCAGAACCAACTTTAGTGGCGCCATCCCAGAGCGAGATACCAATGGCGGTGGCGTTTGAGGATGAGGCTGTGTTGGTGAGCTGTACACCCAGTCTTGTGAGTTTCTGTTCCTCATTAGTGCCGGTGAACCTAAGCACACCGACCGTAACATTGTTCTGACCAGCACGTACAACTGTGTACGAAGGGCTGGAAGCGTCACGCACTACTGTGAATGTACCTGCACCTTTGTATGTCCAGGTAGCACCGTTACCGTTGGCCTTAACTCCCACTGTTACGCTCTGGCCGGATGTAGATCCAACACCTGTCCAGGTGTTAGTGCCGCCGGTGAGCGTCCAGCGGAAGGAGTTATCAGCAGTAAGGCCAGATGGAATATCACACTTAATACTGATAGTTTCAATCGCCCCCTTCTTCAAGATAAGAGCTGTGGTCAGAGTGAAGGTCTGTTCAGCTTCTGTGGGGTTGACCGCGCTTGAGTTGAGGCGTGTGCCAGCCGCAGAGTAAGCGAAACAGTTGGTAGGCAAGCTGTCGCCACCGGTTTCTGTCGGGGTATCAAGAGTAATCTCGAAGCTATTGAGGCGGACATCTTCACCGGAGGCAGTGGCGTCAAGATCTAGCTTAACAGTCGTAAGGTTAGTTGTGCCAACCACAACGTTCTGCGAAGCAATTGACGAGTTGACCGCCACAGTGGCCGTAGCCACCTTAACGGTCATGGTGTTCATCGCCACCAAGCCGTTGGTAAGGGTGATGGTGTTGCCCGTGGTCTGACCAGTGACGCTTGTCCAGCCAAGTGATGGCGTGGTGGAAGCGATAATGGTTTGATCCTCGTTGAAGTCAGTGCCGAGCTTGCCACGAAGAACGTATGTATTCTTACCTGTTGGGTACGTAACCGTATCCGTGAAGGTAATGGTACCTGTGGCTGTGGTAGCGCCGGCTGTAACGTCTTTAGGACCAGCCACAGTCTGACCTGTGGTCAAGTTAACCAAACTTACGTTATCAATGTCGGCCGAATCACCACCAGCGGCGCCAAACACGGAGAACATGAAGATGGATGATTGAACGCTGATAGGTTCGCCCTTGACGTCAATTTCGAAGGCGCCAAGAGGCTGATCGGAAACGTTCTCGGCAATGTTCTGGGCGGGAACCGCGTTAGACCTTGAGATTGTAGTTACGGTGCCAGCCTGAATGGTTTTGGTTATACCGTCGTACCAAGGCGTACCGGCTGTGAACTCCTGCGTGGTAGCGGCGGCTGTGCCGGAACCGGCTGGAGGGGTGATGCCATAGCCGAAGAGTTCGCCAGTGATGGCTACGTCTACTCTCTTGTAGAGGTCAAACCTGATGGTGCGGTTAGGTCCGCCGAGGGGCGTACCCGAGATTGTGATTTCGGCGGTGTTACCCTTGGCAACCACAATTCCAGAACCGAAAGCGGCAGTGAAGTACTTGCCATCGGAAGAAACTGTTGTCGGATAACTGGTGCCGTCAACCTTGACCATGACATTAGACATGTCCGAAGGAGCGGCTGATCCGGCCTGATTCCAACGGATTGACCAGATGCGAATATTCTCGGCTGATCCGGCCGTCAGGCGGATACCGGCGTGAACAATATCCGCTTCACCGATATCAATCGTGGCCGAGGTGTTGACCAAGCCACTGGTGTTGATTGACACAGAACCGATATCGAGAGTCGAGTTGATGGTGTGACTTGCGCCAGTGATTGGGAAGGATCCCGAAACAGTGCCATTGGTGTTAAGACCAACAACAGAGAACGAGCCTACCTGACCAGCATTAGTGCTGTTATCAGCCACCATGTTGGCACCGATAGTGAAGGTCTGGGAAGTACCGGCAGGAATGACGATTGGCTCACCCACTGTTGTGCGGTGATTGGAGTTGAGCGTCTTGGAAATGCCGATCTGTACTCCATTTTGATCGAGCAGAACAACGCTATCAAAAGCGTCGTCGTCAGCAAGTCCGGTGCGTTCTACCTCAACCGAATTGAGAGTAACAGCGGCAGCGCCGGCTGTAACTGTGAACTTGGTGAAGGGAATACGAGCGGCTGACTCTGGAGCAAGACCGTTAGCTGGTTGAGCGGCCGCTGTCACCACTGCTGTTCCACCAGTTGTAGTAGTAGTGGTAGTTGTGGTGGTTGTGGTTGTGGTTGTGCATTGGCTATTGGCGTAAGCACGCGAGAATGCGCCCCAGAAACCTGTGCCTGAAGATAGGCCCGCAGGTGTTAATACTGAAGCGGCATTGGCATTCTGCCATCGTACGACGGCGGCCTTAGTAAGGCTACCAAAGTACATTGTCTCGTTGCCTGGGCTCCCAGCGCCGCTTGCGGCTACTTGAGCACCATGAGTGTTCAAGAATTGCTGGACCATTTTAGCCTCGGAATGGGTCGTGCCCATGGAGAGGTTAGTTGTGAAGTTGCAAGACATCGAGGTTGAACTACTGCTTTGCATAGCAAGTAGTTGAGCCTGTAGAACTGCGATTTGAGCCAACAGTTCGTCGATTGTCGCGGCCGAGACTGGCGAGGCTATGCTCAAGAGCATAGATACACCAATAGCAACACTCGCGATCTTGACAACCCCACTTTGGAGGTATGATTTCATATTCTGATTTTTAATAATAATCCCTTAACTTAATAATCATCCCAATAATTACTCTCGCTTGCTCATACAAACGAGCAGGCGAAAAGTTGAAACTAAATGAAAGTAGTGGAAGTTAGTACTATTAAATTGTCAAAGATCTAAAAATTGTCGAAAATCGGTATAATCCTATTGATTATACGCCACACATAAGGCCCGACACAAAGATCTTGTGTGGATAACCACCCTTTTGTTGGCCTTGTAAAGTTAGCACAATAGCCCCACCCGGTCAATCCCTCATATTATAACGGGCCAATGGCAAAATACTTACTCCAGCGCCGTTCCCCCTCTCTCTTTAATAAACCTGAATTAATGAGTGTAATAAGCTCTCTTTGAATTGTTTTCTCGCTACAACCCTTAACCATTACGGCTATATCTCTTATACTTGAAGGGCCATTCTTCCTTACGAAATTGAGTATCTGAGACTTTCTATCAGTATTGTTTACAATACTACTACCAGTGTTATTTGCTGGAATCTTACCATCTACTATTTGCCCATGCAAAGCCGAACTTCGCAGTACAAATTTATCAATTTCGGCACTTTTCAAAAAATCACTGATTGAAACTAGATAGCCAAAACGAACTGCAAAATACTTTTCCACAAGTATCATAAGAGACAAAAGCTCGTCCTTTATGATCTCATAGTTTGTCCTAGATATCTGCTCACCGAGATTAAGGACAGTGAAAAAGGACTGCAAAGCCACTTGTCTGTCTGTTATGTCCTTTATTGTGAGTGCTGGCCTGGTCTCAAGTGATCCCGTAAAAGACAATATCGCATCTAAGAGCTTATTTGCTTGTTTTCTTAACTCAAACCTTGCTGGTTCTTCCATGTCCCAGAAGTCGGTCAATCTGTATATGGCGGCGGTGATCCT
>JBBTXQ010000010.1:0-3449 GCA_038062165.1 Patescibacteria group bacterium | reverse complement strand
GAGTATATTTAAGAAATCTTCTTCTTGAAAGAAAAAACCCTGCTATCAGTGACATTAAAGATCCAACTTAGCAGAGCTAGATTCGAGGGTGTTAGGGGAGGGTATATTTAGAAAATTAATCATGTCGCACAATATACCTTTTACGACATTAAGGCTAATTATCCTCTGGTAGCTCTCCCCTCTGCTTGAGTTTTGTTTTTAGGCCGGAAAGGAACTCGCCCTTCATAAACGGTGCCACGTAATTGTTCCAGAATGTATTTATAGGATATTTGATGTAATCTAGCCAGATTACCTTCCCTGTTTCTCTTATCAGCACCACGTTGCTTTCAAGAGCTTGTTCTGGGCCTGCACTTATATAACCTCTTAAATTGACCCTAAAAGCACTTACAATCAGTACCAATATTACAAATATCACAATTACACTTATTATGCCTCTTTTTGAGTTCATAGATATAGCAATGGATTAAGGTAGCCGTTTAGGGGCGAAACAGGCATCTCTGGGCATTTGCCGAGTGTACCATCAGCTTTAATCAATCTAATCACTTTTACGCCTTCAGTTGCATAGACTCCAAAATGCAAGTGCGGCCCAGTCGAGTAGCCTGAATTGCCACTATATCCTATCAAGTTTCCACGCTCTACGATGGCACCAGAATCAACTTTCTGAAGTGATAAGTGCGCGTATATTGTGGAGAGACCATTGCTGTGATCAATAAGTACCCACCTACCATATGAGCCGCCAGGACAACCAAGATCAGTATTGCCAGTGCTTGTAACGCGCCCTCCACCGGCAGAATAAACGGCAGTGCCAACTGAAGCACGCAGATCTATGCCGTTATGGCCCGATCCCTTATATGCGCCGGCCTTAGCAAATTCTGTGTTGCCGAAATATTGTGTGATAGTCACATTCTTGAGTGGCCAACTAAGCACACCCGAACCCCCCGTTGGTAGCTTAGATATATCAATCCCCTTCAGCTTTTCCTCATAAGCACGCAGTTCTGCTTCAAACTGCTCTTTTTGAATAATTTTTTGTTCTAATTGAATTTTGTAGTTAGCTTCTTTATTTTTCGTGTCAGATAGTAATTTATTTTTTGTGCTGATGTTATCAAGAGTTAGTCTGTGCTTGTCGCTTAGTTGATCTTTGAGTGCAAGTAATTCTTGCCGAGCCTCTTCTAGATCTTTTTTGTTATACGAAAGTTCCGTTCGTTCTAATTTGAGCTGTTCGAGATCGGCCCGTACGCGGTCCTGTAAGCGTGTTAACGAGTACATTCTATCTAACTTACCCGAAATAGTGTCACTAGACAAAATGATCTCAATGGGCGTGGCATCAAGTGCGCCCTGAAGATTTCGAATCATTCCGGCAATACTCTCTGTGCGTTTACTTATTTCATTTGTGTGAGCACCGATCTGATCAGCTAGATCATCAATAGAATTACTAGTAATAGTAACTTTGTTTTCTGTCACTTTAGTTTCTGCCTCAAGTTTTTTCTTCGTCAGATCTAAACTCTTGATATTGTTAGAGAGTGTATTTTTCTCACGTTCTGTCTTAACCAATTCCTTCTCCGTACTCGCAATCTCACTCTCAAGTTGTTTGATTTTAGTCTGAGTGTCGCTTATCTGCACACCCAGTCCTTGTGCATTGACAAAAGATACCAAAAATGGTATAATTAGAAAACTAGCTATCAAGAATCTTTCTCGCATGCTCTAATCGTATCATACTCTCTTTTTCTCCTAAATACTGTACAAGCGTGAAGGGGTCGGGAGACCTTTCTTTGCCAGAGAGGGCCACACGCATTGGCCAGAGTACTTTGCCTTTGCCGTGTTCTTCAGCATATGGCCACACGGTATCACGTTCAGTCCCCTTCTCTAGAATATATGCTAGATGCTTTTTTATTTCTGACTCACTCGCACCAGACATACCCATCAAGAGTTCTTTAGAAATACCTGGAGCTTTGACCAGGAAGTCAAATTCTCCCCCACTCTCAAGCATCCTGGGGATGTCACTAAATTTATTAATTCTCTCAATTAAGAGCGGCAAAAACTTTTCTGTTCCTTTTGGAATAAACCTAGATGCTTTAGTTTCCAGCTCATCTGGTTTCAAGAGCTTCATATATTCGCGATTCAGCCAGTCGAGCTTAGCCTGGTCGAAGATGGCGCCCGACTTCCCTATTCGCTCGAGCTCAAATCTCTCAATTAGCCCTTGCATTGTAAATAATTCCTGATCATCATTTGGGTGCCACGCCATCAGAATAATGAAGTTGATCAATGCCTCGGGCAAGTAACCCTGCTCGCGGTAGTCACTAATAGGCATAGCGCCGTTTCGCTTGCCCATCTTTTGCCTCTCCGGCGTGAGAAAGAATGGATAGTGTGCGTAGATTGGTCTGGGTGCCCCAAGTGCCTCCTGTATCAGGATCTGTCTCGGTGTATTTGCTAGGCCGTCCTCACCTCGAATAATATGGGTCACCCCCATATCGTAATCATCAGCCACGACAGCAAGATGATAGAGCGGCGAATCAATATCCCTAGCAATTACAAAGTCATGTAAGTCTGTTGTGTCTACACTTATTTCGCCGCGGGCCAAGTCATTGAATGTCACTATTTTGTTCGGGTTTTTGAAACGCACGACGTCACGCATTCCCTCCCCGTTCTCTGCTTGCTCAGCGCTTATGTATGCGTTACCAGAATCAAGAAGCTGTTTTATGTATTTTTTGTGGGATTCGAGATACTCGGACTGGCGCGCGAACTCATCCCACTCAATACCAAGCCAGCTGAGATCCTCTTTAATTGCCTCTTCGTACTCAGGCTTTGAGCGCACAGGGTCAGTGTCCTCGCTACGCATAATTACCTTGCCACCGTTCTGGCGAGCAAAGAGAAAGTTGAGCAAGGCATACATAGCCGTCCCCAGATGAGGCAACCCTGTAGGCGATGGTGCAAATCTTGTGATTACTTTATCGGCCATGACAATAATCATAACCTAATGGCCATTAAATAACTACTGAAAAGTAACCAGATTCTCTTGTACGTTCCAGACGGCCGTCCCAGACATACAATACCAGTATTGGTGGATGAGTTACCTCTCGTGGCTTAAGACTAGATCTAGGATACCTTCGGCCATTTTGCGCCCAGCATCGGGCCTGGCGAAGGCTCTGGCACTTTCGCTCATTTTACCTTGCAGATCTAGCGAGTTCATTATGCGTTCGATTTCGGATAAAAGAATATGAGAGGATAGATTAGTTTCTTCTATTAATGTTGCGGCTCCAGATCTTGCATAATTGAATGCATTGCGGTGCTGATCTCGGCTCACACTTTCTGGAATTGGAATAACAATGCTTGGTAGGCCCCAGCCGGCAATTTCAAAAATAAGTGTCGAACCTGCTCTGGTCACAACTAGCCTAGAACATCCCGCAGACATAGCTAATGCAGATGCAGAAAGGAAGCCAAACATCTTGTAC
>JBBTXQ010000009.1:2394-3890 GCA_038062165.1 Patescibacteria group bacterium | reverse complement strand
TAGATTGCATGGGCGCGAGGGATAGTATAGAGAGAGCAGTCTTGGGGCCGATACCAGAGATCTTGATCAAATCTTCAAAGAACTCAAGTTCACTTCGCTCTTCGAAACCATACAGATCTAGGGCATCCTCGCGCACTGATAAGTGCGTCCAGAGGCGCACAGTTTCGCCCTCGTTACCCACATCGCTGATGCCCGTGTGCACTTTATAACCTACGCCCGAGACATCAAGTATCACGAAGCCAATTTCTTTGTGAGCAATTTTACCTTCTAACTGACTGATCATTTGTTTGTATTGACTTTAAGTTTCAAACATCTATAATAGACCAATCACGACGAAAGGGGTTCTCTAAGGGTTTTGTCCCGACGAGAGCCCTTTTCCTTGTATTCTAGCTTGTCCCGCAGTGAGTTCATAAAATCAAAAATGTTCATTTCTGGACCACTCAGTCTTTTTAATAGCCCTGAATAACGTTCGGTTTAAAAATACAAAGATAGCCGTACTCTTGGAGCCGTGTATACATAGTTTCATTCCCCGGTACATACCCAATAAACAAAAAAGCCTTTGTTATCTTGTATTTATCTTTAAGATAAGTCCTAAAATTATTAAAACTTAGTTTCCAGCCTTGATCCTGTATACTAAGATTCAAATTTTGACTATCAATAAAGGCGTAATTACTCAACATGGATACATATTATCACATTAATGGGGGGTTGCTCATTTAATGTGTTTCTGTTAGGCTCTTTCAATGCCGATTACATCATCAGCAAAGAAGGCTATGCGCTCGTCTGTGCGTAAGCGTGTTTTTAACGATAAACGTAAGGGGAACTTGAAGAGTAGCTTGAAGGCTATTCGTTTACTCATTTCAGAAAAGAAGATTAAAGAAGCACAGGGGATGTTGCCCAAAGTGTTTCAAGCCATAGATAAGGCTGCGAAACGGGGGGTTATCAAGAAAAAAAATGCCTCTCGCAAGAAGTCACGTTTGGCCCGCTCACTCGTTACCAAATAAGGACAATGCACATAGACATTCGCGAACTGGTGGGCAAGGCCCGGCAGGGCGATAAGGTCGCTTTTGGCGAGCTCTATCTTGAGTATTTCGCCCCGATCTATCGTTTTATTTATTTTAAGATAGGTCATAAGGAGACGGCTGAAGACATCACCCAAGCAGTTTTCACTAAGGCCCTCTCTGCTATCAGTACATTCGCCGATACTGGTGTCCCAGTAGCCTCTTGGCTATACACAATTGCTCGCAATGCTTGCATAGATCATTATAAAAAGAAACGCGACGTAACACTCTCGGACGATGACAACTTCTGGCAGGATCTCGAATCTGATATGCCGGGTCCAGAGCAAGACAGGAAAGTACGCGAAAGGAGCGAGATTTTGCAGAAAGTTATGAGAGAATTATCAGAGGAACAACGTGAACTTGTGCTCTTACGCTTCATTGAAGAGCAGAGTTACGAAGAGATCGCCAAGATTTTGCAGAAAAGTGAGGAGAGTC
>JBBTXQ010000009.1:0-2294 GCA_038062165.1 Patescibacteria group bacterium | reverse complement strand
GAAGAGCAGAGTTACGAAGAGATCGCCAAGATTTTGCAGAAAAGTGAGGAGAGTCTGCGGGCCATGAACTATCGAGCCATGAAAGCGATGCGCAAGGCGCTCAAGGAGTTGAATTATGATATGAAGTATGAAAGATAATAGCGAGCAAAAATTTATTGAATTTTTTAAACCCTTAAGATCTATCAAACCTAGAGAATCTTTGTTATCCAACATTCTTGCTAATACTAGCGTCACAAGTGGACAGGTGAGCCGTCTATACACATGGAAAAATTGGAGCTTCTTGAAATTTAGTGTTATGAGTATGGCCACCGTGCTTATTGTAGTGGGCCTAAAAGTAACTATGACAGATAATAGTCCAAAGAATCAAGTAATGGCTCTTGATATGGAGAGTAATGAGATATCTGATATGATTAATAAGTTAGAAGTGAGCCCAAGTTACGAGATAGAAATAATAAATAACGAATAAATAATAAATAAATAATATGAATAAAACAAAAATAATATTCGCCGTGGGAATCGCGAGTCTACTCATCTCTAGCCCGGTGTTTGCCGAGTCTGCTACAGGCACCAAGTCGCGCGAATCTGGTATGGAGAAGCGAGAGGTAGCAAAAGAGCGGGTAAGTGATAAGCGTGAGGAACTTGAGGCTAAGAAATCTGAATTGAAAACAGAAGTTAGTGCGAAACGCATGGAGCTGGTGAAGAAATTCGCCGCAAAGATGGTTAAGGTCCACCAGGCGGCAGTGAATCGTTTGGACAAGCTTGCTGATCGGATTGAGGCGCGCATTGCCAAGTTTGAAGTAAGTAAGAATGTGAATCTTGACGAGGCAGAAGCTCTGTTGGTAGCGGCTCGAGCCAAGATCACTATCGCCCAGAACTACTTGAACACTATTCCAGGCATGGTGACGACAGCTACGGCTACCGGCACTCCCGCTACCGCTTTCAGTGCTATTAAGGGTTATTTCGCCACATCCAGAGATAATCTCAAGGATGCTCACGGCTCACTCGTTGACGTGATCAGCTCAATCAAAGTAGGTATGAAAATAGCCTCAAGCACAGCCACCACAACTCCGTAGAGAAGGTACTAGTTGTTAGGTACTAGAAATTCCAAAACTCGCCCAAATGTTTATTTGAGGCGAGTTTTGTGTTAGCGTGTGCACATCAGCTCCTGTCGTTCAATGGATAGGACACATCCCTGCGAAGGATGAAATGCAGGTTCGATTCCTGCTAGGAGCATTAGAAGCCTAAATAGTGGATCAAGCCTTCAGAGATTGAGGGTTCGTGATATTTTTCGTCCAAGTGGTTGAGCAGAAAATTACGAATGTCGTGAGTGGAGACGCGCTCGATAAATATACGCACATCGGGAATGAGCCAAGCTTTGGTATCTAACACGAGCATCGCCGGCTCGCTCTCTTCGTTGATGGAGAAAGCTTTCATTTCTGCAAAGGGATAAAAAGTTGTGCCTACTCGCACACCTCTCTCTTGTAACTCTACTTTTACTACACCGGGCACTCGTGCGCCGTGCAGGAGCATTGTGGCTGTGGCAATCAGAAGCAAGAGTCCCAAAATCGCGTTATCAAATATAAAAGCAAGAATCGAAGTCGTTACACCCACTGTACCCACAATCCAATACCAATCATCAGTCTTCTTATAATAGACATGCTCAAGTGCTTCCCACTCAAGTTTAATCGAATTTGTCTTTTTGTCAGGATCCATCATTTATATTCTAACATGGATATGCTAGTTTAGAATACAAGGAAGCGTGGGTGAGAGGCTGAAACCGGCAGTCTTGAAAACTGCTAGGCCCGAAAGGGTCTCGGAGGTTCGAATCCTCCCGCTTCCGTCCCGAAAATTATATGGAACATATCAAAAATAACAAGCATATTGTCGTTGTGGTAGCTGTGGCCGTTCTTAGTTTGTTGGCTTATTTTTGGTTTATCAAGCAAACTTTTTTCCAAAATTTCATCTCTTGGTCGCAACATTATATTTGGGTTTATTTTATCGTCCTAGTTTTTTTTAAAACTCTGGCAATTGTCTGGCCGCCTTTACCCGGTGGCTTGTTCACTTTGGGTTCTGTGGCGGTGATTGGCTGGAAATGGGCCTTCGCGGGACAAGTTGTGGGTGGATTAATTGGTGGCACAATCGCCTTTTTTTTAGGTAGGAAATATGGTTATTGGTTACTCTCCAAACTTTTCGATGACGTGACAATCGAGAAGATCAAGAAAGTGAAAATTTACAAACATCGCGAGTTCGAGGCTATTTTTTTCCTCCGCATTTTTACCACCACAATTTCTGAA
>JBBTXQ010000008.1:0-13473 GCA_038062165.1 Patescibacteria group bacterium | reverse complement strand
TATATTCTGGAGCGTGACAGTATCAATTTTGGTGGAGCATTAGGTACCTCAAGTAACTATAGTCTCGAAGATACAGGAGGTGAAGTCGGCACAGGAAGGGGTACTAGTACAAATTACACACTTGAAGCCGGATATCAACAAAGTGATGGTTATATATCCATCACTTCTCCGTCCGATGTTACTCTCCTGCCAGCTATTACGACACTAAGTGGTGGTGTAGCCGATGGTAATGCTGTTTGGACAGTGAGAACAGATAATCCTACAGGTTATAGCCTTTATATAAAAGCGGCCAATTCACCAGCACTTACATCAAGTGGGAGTTCGTTTGCGAATTATACTAAGTCCGGAAGTGTCCCCGACTTTTCCTGGTCAGTGCCTTCAAACACTTCTGAATTCGGCTTCACTCCGTCAGGAGCAGATATAGCGGGTGATTTTGTAGATAATGGCACAGTCTGCGGGCAGGGCGCTAGCGATAATAGTGGCACTTGTTGGGATGCCATTACCACAAGTAATGTTTTAATAGCTCGCAAATCAGGAAGTAATCATCCAACCGGTATTGGCACAACCGTCTATTTCAGAGCCGAAGCCGGTTCGAGCGCCAGTCAACTTCTTGGCAGTTATAGCGCGCTAATTACACTAACCGCTATTGCGCTATGAGCATGATTTTGAATATGTGTAAAAAAATACTGCCAATTTTGCTCATTTTAGTTCTGGTGCCTGTCACTGCTGTCTATGCTCTAACTCAAGTAGATGATTCGATCAATGTTTACCTTAATGTAAATTACTGTAATCAGAATTCAGTTTGTCAGCCTAATATCGGGGAAGACAGCAATAATTGCCCAACTGATTGTACAGGAGGTAATACAGGTGGTGGCGGGGGGGGAGGCGGAGGTTCTAATCCACTCACCATTAGTAATATTGAAAGCATAGTCAGTACCTCAAGTGTTACGATTAGTTGGGTTAGCAGTGAACTCGCGTACTCGACCCTATCCTTTGGATTAACAAGTAGTTATGAACTAGGGGCTGTAGTAGAATCAGTAAGTGCTTTGAATCACAGCGTTACTATATACGGACTTACTCCTGGCACGGAGCATCTTTTCAAGATCGAGATAGTGGAAGACGGTAATCCGAACAACAAAGCTTCTTCGCTTGGCAACGCTTTCACCACACTTCCATATATCACAGACGAGCCGCCGGCAAACCCCACTAATTTTTCAGCTATTTATAACGCGCAGAGCGAGAGTGTGCTTCTTGGTTGGACGAACCCTCCCGACAACGATTTTGATGTTGTTCGCATAGTGCGTTCCGTAGGCTTTTTTACGTCTAACCCCGACGAAGGCCTACTGATATATGAGGGTTCTGCCGAGGCGTTCATTGATAGTTTGGTAGAAAAAGATCTAACTTATTACTATACTATTTTTGCAAGAGATTCCGGTGGCAACTATTCATCCGGTGCAATTGATTTTGTTTCCACAACACCAGGAGTGGGCGAAGACGAAGAAGGCAACGAAGAAGGCGATGGTGAAGGTGAGGGTGAAGGTGAGGGTGAAGACGAAAATGAAGAGGAGACAGATCCGACTGTTGATGAACTTTTAGAAAAATTACCAATGTCGGAGGAGGCACGAGCAGAGTTCGGCAACCTGACATTCTCGATTCGTCAGGATGGGAATGAGCAAGAGTTTGCTCACGGTTTGCGTATCGAACTTGATGCGCAGAAAGAAACAGTTTTGAGTATCGCCTATGAGAATCTGCCCGAGGTGCTCAAGACAATGATGGTGACCATGCGCCATCCAAAGGACAAAAGCAAGGTTTTCGCATTCATCTTGCGCGTGAATGATAATAAAACTGCATACACGGCGACGATAGCCCCACTTATTGACCCAGGTGAATATGAAATTGCGATCTATATTTTAGATCACAAGAATTCTCGCTTAGGCAAAGTGGCCGGCGCATTCATCGTAGAGAAAAGTACAGGTGTATTGCAATTAACCCAGATTCCCCGGGCGCTCCTGCCAGTAGGTAGCGCAATTGGTGTTGCTTCTGTCTTAATTCAAACTATTCTTGTCACAACCCGTATGAAATCTTTGTATGATCTATATTTGATTATGGCTCGAGCCTTCGGAGCCTTACTAGGATTCTTGGGTTTACGCAGGCGACATAAGCCATGGGGTACTGTTTATGATTCTGTCACTAAGCGACCACTTGATCCAGCTTATGTTGTAGTTAAACGTGTCCAGGATGATAATCAGGTGGCTGAGGCTATTACAGATTTAGACGGCAGATACGGCTTTTTCCTTCCTGGAGGTCACTATGTGATACAGGCTGGCAAAACGCATTACGAATTTCCATCTAAACGCCTAGCCAAGACTGACACCGATGAGTTGTATAGCAACATATACCATGGTGAGCAGTTATTCACCACTTCTGGAGAAGTAATAACTCGAAATATACCCTTGGATCCAGTTGGTTTCGATTGGAATGAATTCGTTAAAGATAAGCAAACTCTGTATCGTCTGTATTCTCGCAGAGAAAAAGTGAAATCAATTATTTTTGACGGTCTCTACCTTTTGGGTTTCATCTTTACTATAATATCTACCATACTTACCCCATCATTATTTAATTTCATTGTTTTGTCATTTTATTTAATTTTATTTTTTGTTCAGACTTATTGGCATACAAATTATAAGGCGATTAGGATCTATGATCACAAATCTGGCGAGCCCTATCCGTACTCAATTATTAGAGTTTTCTTGTCTAATCTCAATCAAGAAGTGAAGAGGTTAGTAGCGGACGAATTCGGGAGATTCTATTTACTGGTTGCGCCTGGCAGATACTATATTACAATTGATGCTAAGCAAAACGACGGCTCTTATAGAAGGGTGTACCGTTCTCTTGACCTTAATTTACCCAAAGGAGTTCTGAATGAAGATATCAAAATCGATGATGATAGTGTTCCATTAACTCAAATCAGTCATGCGTAAAATATTATTAATAATTTTCTTCTTGATCAGCTTGATCACTACGCACACTGTCCTTGCGGCTACCTCTAATTGGAATAAACAAGTTAATTATCAAGGCAAACTCACTGGTTCAGATAGTGCGCTTGTTGCCGACGGGGATTACAATCTTGCCTTTAGAATTTACACCACATCAACCGGGGGAAGCGCGATCTGGACAGAGTTCCACACGTCTACATCCACTCAAGTCACTATCACTAACGGCCTATTCTCTGTTTTACTCGGTTCTGTTACATCTTTATCTAGTCTAAACTGGAACCAAGATCTGTATCTTGGTGTTTCAATTGGCGCCTCAAGTTCTATCCCAGTCTGGGACGCTGAAATGACACCCCGCCGTCACATAGGAGCTGTGCCGGCTGCATTTGAAGCTGACCGACTTGATGGCCTAGATTCTGACGCTTTCATTAGGGCTGATATTGTTGGCACTTCAACAGGAGGCTTGCTTGTCCTTGCTTCAACTACACTTCAGAATTTCACATTTGCAAATGCAACTGGAACAGCCGCTACTACAACTTGGCTCTACGTATCCGGAGCTACATCAACAATCATTGCGAACGGTGTCAATCTACAAGCTGGCTGTTTTGCCATAAACGGTGTTTGTGTAGGAGGTGCAAGTATATCCTCCATCAACCAATCCAAATGGGCCACGTCAAGCGACAACGTTTCTATTCAACCGAATTCAGCCACTGGCATCATCGTCACCAATTCAACTACAACATCTGCCACCACCACTTCCCTTGTCACCACCGGTACCGCCTCAAGTTCGGCTTTGATAGTTTCCGGCAACGCCAGCTCAACATCACTCATGGGCAATCTAACCGTGACTGGAACAGCGGGTTTCAATAGGCTATATGTGACAGGTGCTACCTCAACTTTTGCAAGTGGCGTGAATCTCACCACGGGATGCTTCTCGATTAACTCGGTCTGTGTGGGGACAATACCGGCCACGTCTATTTCCAAATGGGCCACCTCCAGCGTTGACTCGAGTGCTATTTATCCGGCTGGCGCAACCAAGGTTGGTATTGGCACAACTACGCCCATGTCTGCGCTATCAATTACAGCAGGCAACATAACACAAGTATTAGGCGACACAGCCACTACCTCGTATCTAAATTTATTGAGCGCAATTACTCCTCCGCAAAGCAGAATCTTTCACATGGATGTGGCAGGCAGATATGCATACGGTGTGGATATAACATTTGGTCACATGATTATCTTTGAGATTTCCCCCACAGCGAGCACTACTGTCATAAGCGATACTACCTTGCCTGGTCTTGGAACTACAATCAAATCAAACGGTAGGTACGCATATATAGGCTACGGCTCACAGACAGGGGACGATTTTGAGATCTATGATGTTTCTAACCCTACTACTCCACTGAAAGTTGGAGGTATTGATACAGGTTGGGATGTTAACGATTCGGTCGTATCCGGCTCACTGCTTTTCCTTGCTGTTAATAATACCGGGCCTGAAGTTCATGTTTATGATATTTCAGACCCTGCCAATCCGGTATTCATAAGCAGTGTGGATGACACTAATTCCAACGTGGCCTTAGCTGTTCAAGGCAAGTATCTTTTCTCCAGTCTCTTTGGGGGTGACGTTAGGATCTACGATTTTAATAATCCCAAATTACTCAAAAAAGTTGGGGACCTTGATACTAATATTACTGCCTCGGAGATTGAGGTGTCAGGCAAGTACGCTTATTTTTCTAGTGCCAACAATGCAGGAGGAAACGAAATAAGAATTTTCGACATTTCCAACATCAATAGTCCAATCGCACTTAGTGGAATTGAGATTGGAGCAGATGTAGTAACGCTCAAACTTGCAGGTAAGTATCTATATGCAGGCTTGGCCACGCATAGTGGCAATGAACTTAGGGTCTATGATGTATCTGATCCGTACAACCCCGTCGTGGTGGGAGGTAATGATCTTGGTGGCCGTGTTGACGAGATTGCTCTTATGGGACGTTTTTTGATTACGTCAGTCAGTACTTTTAGAGTCTACGATACAACAGGCATTGAAGCTCAATCTGTAGTTGCGCATAACTTAGAGGCGGGTAAAGCAAGCGTTATCGGAGATCTTTCGGTGGGCGGTAGGGCTTATGTCAATTCGGGATTGATTGTTGGTGGCGCGGGTATCGGTTCATATGGCCCAGGTACCTTCAGTACATACTCGACTAGTACCACGGCTATCTATCCGGCACTGCACTCTGTTATCACTGACACATTCAATAGCAGCATAAGTGATGTGCTTGATATTAGTCACATGTCCACTTCCACGTCAGGTGCAGCCGGTGTCGCAAGTGGTGTCGGTGTCGGATTGACTTTTTCTGTGCAGAACGTAGCTACTACTTCTACGACTACAGCCAGAATTTCCGGCATTCTCACTAATGTTTCAACCACTTCACCCGCATCTGCTTTAACCTTTTCAACCAAAAATTCCTCAACTGGCATAACAGAATGGGCGCGACTTACGAGTACTGGATATTTTGGCCTCGGCACCACCTCCCCCTATGCCGCCCTTTCAGTCGTCGGCCCATCAGGCATTGTGGCAGACAAAATATTCGCCACATCAAGTATGGCCACAAGTACGTTTATGGGAAGTCTATTGGTTGGAACAAGTACCAACACCACCAATAATGGCCTATGGCGACTCACCGTCCAAGGAGGCATTTGCATCACCTCGGGCAATGCTTGTCCCGCCACGGAGAGTATCGGTGGTTTAACCGTGGATACGGTTGACAGTACACCTGACGCTGATGATATCGGTGAGCTATTTGACTTGGCCGAACGCTATTTCGGCAGTGAAGAGATGGCCGCTGGCGAGATCGCCGCCCTAGACACAGAATCAACAGAAACACTGTCAGTGAGGAGAGCAACAGACGGCGATATCCTAGTGGGGGTTGTCTCCACCGCCCCGGCCATCTCCATCAACGGCCCCAACCTCACCCTCGCCCCCATTCGCGAGGCTACCAGCACAAGGCCGAATATTGCCCTGGCAGGACGCGTCCCCGTGAAGGTTAATCTTGAAGGTGGCCAGATCAAGAGAGGCGATAGAATATCCGCCAGTTCCGAGCCGGGCATAGGCAAGAAGGCCCTACCGAGCGAACAAACCATCGGCTTCGCCATCCAAGAGTGGCCCAATCCGGATGATCATGAAGACCAGACTGTGCTTGTCTACGTTAATCTCTCACATGTATTGAGTAGCAGGATCAATGGAGGCAGTATGGAATTAGATCCAGTTACGAATAATGACAATGATAAGAAATCAAACTTCCCCGATCTGCAGATAAGTGAGGATGGCATACTTACTGTGCGAGAAGTGCATGCCGAGAAACTATGTCTTGGCAGTACTTGCGTTACTGAAGTAGAGCTAAGAACCCTCCTTGATAATAATAACCTTTCTACGCCACAAATAATTCCCACCCAAGATCCCGCTCCTGAACCTGAACCCGAACCCGAACCAGTCCCGCCAGATCCAGAAGTAGCCCCTGATCCGGAGCCAACTCTAGATCCAGAGCTTGCTCCTACCCCTCCGACAGAGTAAGATTGGCTGTATGTTTGTGAGAAAATTGGGGATTGATCTTGGTACGGCCAACACCCTTGTTTATGTTCCTGGTAAAGGTGTTGTTCTGAACGAGCCATCTGTCGTGGCAGTCTCCGAATTGGATCACAAGATTCTGGCCGTGGGTCTTGAAGCTAAGGAGATGATCGGCCGCACTCCCGGTAATATTGTGGCATATCGACCCATGAAGGATGGAGTGATTGCGGATTATCGGATTACTGAAGCGATGCTACGTTATTATATGAATAAGGCATTAGGTAAGTGGAATATCCTGAAACCGGAGGTGCTGGTTTCTGTTCCCGCCGGTGTTACGTCAACAGAACGCAGAGCTGTGATAGAGGCGGCGATCAAGGCCGGGGCAAAAAACGCATATGTTGTGAAGGAGCCGATACTTGCCGCGATTGGTGCGGGCATTCCAATCCATGAGGCCAAAGGACACATGGTTGTTGATATTGGGGGAGGTACAACGGACGTGGCCGTGATCTCGCTCGGAGGAATTGTTTCATCAACATCAGTTAAGTGTGCTGGAGACAAAATAGATCAGGCAATAACAGATTATATAAAGAAGAATTTCAATTTGGCTATTGGAGACAAAAGTGCTGAAGAATTGAAAATCAGTGTCGGTTCAGCAGTGGCCGTGAATAATGAAAATAAGGCTGAAGTTAGGGGGCGCGATTTCTTGACAGGCTTGCCGCGTACTATCGAGATCTCGACTAATCAGATTGTTGCGGCAATCGATGACGAACTTCGACAAATTGTAAAGGCCGTACGTGACGTTTTTCAGGAGACTCCACCAGAACTCGCGGCTGATATCATAGACCAAGGCATTATTATGACGGGTGGCACTTCGCAATTGAATAATCTTCCAGAACTAATTTATCGTAAGACGGGAGTCAAGGCATATCTAGCCGATAAGCCACTCTATTGTGTGGTCAACGGCACGGGCATTGCCCTAGAACATCTAGACACGTATAAGAAGAGTGTAATCTCAAAGCGCTAAATGGTTGAAGCAAAAGAATTAAAGGATTTAGTCGAATCAGGCGATAGAGAGCAAATTAAATTAGTGCTTGATAAAATAGAACAGAGTTTGCACGCAGATGGTTTAATTAACAATAGATTCAAGTTGCGAGAAATGATAGAGACACGCAAAAGACTTGCTTCTACCCAGATACCTATTCGTGCTATTCTTGATCACATAAGTTTAGTTTTATAATTCTTTTTATTGCATGTTTAATTTAAATGTTCTTAAAAATAAATTAAGTGAAGTTGAAAAGTGGCTTTCACATGAGTACCAGAGTCTGCGCACTGGTAGGGCCACACCTGCCGTGCTTGATCCTGTTAATGTTGATATGTATGGATCACAGAGCAAGATCTCACACCTGGCCGCCATCTCTATCGAGGATGCTCGCACATTGCGTATTGCTCCGTATGACAAGTCGGCAGTTCGTGCCATCGAATCGGCTCTTCAGGCGGCCAATCTGGGCATTAGTGTGATCGTGGACGGATCTGGTTTGCGAGTCTCATTCCCGGAACTTAATAGCGAGAGACGTAAGGTTCTTGAACGTCTTATAAAAGAGAAGCACGAAGAAGCTCGAGTGAAAGTGCGAAGGGAAAGAGAAGATATTTTGAATGATGTTACAAAAAGAGAGAAAGACGGTGAGATAAGTGAGGATGAAAAGTTTACCCTCAAGGAGGATTTGCAGAAAATGGTTGATCTTACCAATAATAATCTCGAGGTCGCCACAGCGCGTAAGCAACAAGAAATTTCAGAATAATATGTCGGTGATATTGCTAATTGTAGTCCTGGCTGTTTTGGTTCTGTCTCACGAGTTCGGGCATTTCATTGTGGCTAAGTTGGGGAAAATTAAAGTTGAAGAGTTTGGTCTAGGTTTGCCGCCAAAATTAATTGGAAGGAAATGGGGAGGCACTATTTATTCTATAAATTGGATTCCGTTTGGTGGATTCGTGAGAATCTTTGGCGAAGGGGGTAATGGTGGGGAGGGAAGCTTTGTTAGTAAACCCAAATTGTTGCAAGCCGGAGTGATAATTGCCGGCATAGTATTCAATCTAATTCTCGCACTTGCCTTGATTTGGGCGGGCCTGCAAACAGGCCTGGTAGTATCTACTTCAGAATTTAAGAACCAAAATGAGTTTCTCGTCAATCAGAGGGTTATGATTACGGCTGTATTACCGGCCTCACCCGCTGATAATGCTGGGATAAAGCCTGGAACTAGTGTGAACAATTTCAAGTCTCCCGATGATGTGATTAGGTATGTTAAGGCACACAATAAGCAAGAAGTGGTGCTTGAAACAGATAAGGGAGAATATAAATTAATACCAGATCCTTTAATGGGAATCGAGATGGATCTAGTGGCCGATGCTCACATGAATTTTTTTGGATCAATTGTGCCTGGTTTGAAAGTAACATGGAGGCTGACTACCGCCACTGCCTCTGGCTTATTTCAATTTATCACAAATATTTTCCGCGGCCAGGCTAGCTTTGAAGGTGTGGTCGGTCCGGTGGGGATTGCCGGTATTATTGGTCAGGCTAGCGAGCAAGGCTTCAGCTCACTCTTGCTTATAACTGCTATCTTGTCACTTTCTTTGGCGGTAATTAATCTAGTGCCATTTCCGGCCCTTGATGGCGGCCGATTACTTTTTGTAATTATAGAAGCAATTAAGGGCTCGCCCATCAAAGAGCGCGTGGCAAGAATTATGAACACGATAGGCTTTTCAATCTTGATTCTCCTAATGATCATTATTACTTATCGGGATATTGCCCATCTTTTAACCTAGCAAAATCAACATGAAACTATTGTATGAATAAGACGGCCGTCTCAAACGTACAAGGGACAAGGGGGACGATTCGGAATCAAATTCTGGAGTATATCTCAAGGTTCAAAGAAGTTAGTGTCGGCATGCTTATAGAAGCAAGTGAGCGGGAGGTTAAATTTAAGTCGTTGGGAGGAAAACATTATAGTCTGCGTTCATACATCCCAACCGCCACAAAGCGTCTTATTCATAATGGGCTGTTGGAGTGGAAAAAAACAAAGACAGGAAAGTTCTATCTCACAATAACTGAAAAAGGTCGTGCTCAAATGTTTTCTGATTTATTGAGTTTTAACAATGAACAAAAACAAGTTAAACAAAAGTGGGATAATCAATGGAGAATTATCATCTTCGATATAAAGGAGATGAAGCGGTTCTGGAGGGGAAGATTGAGAGCTGAACTTCGTAAACTTGGTTTCGTCATGATCCAGCAGAGTGTGTGGCTTTCCCCATATGCTTGCGAAGATTTAATTGCACTCCTAAAGACAGATTTGAGGGTTGGTAAAGAGGTTATATATCTAACAACAAAAAGATTTGATGGTGACATATGGCTAAGAAAGCACTATAGGTTAACATGATCACATGGATGTATGAATAAGACGGCCGTCTCGAACGTACAAGGTTATGAATTTATTAAGACTTACCCACCCTCTCAATTTATGATAGGATATTCCTTATGAGACAATCTTTTTTATTCACCAAGACGCGTAGAGAGGCCCCCAAAGACGAAACAGCCAAGAACGCGCAACTCCTGATTAGGGCAGGATTTATACACAAAGAAATGGCCGGGGTCTATTCGTATCTTCCTCTTGGACTCCGAGTCTTGAATAAGATAAGCGATATTATTCGTGAAGAAATGAATGCCATCGGCGGGCAGGAAATACAAATGTCACTACTTCAAGATAGGGAGTTGTGGGAGAAAACAGGAAGATGGGATGATAAATTGGTTGATAATTGGTTTAAGACTAAACTAAAAAATGGGAGTGACTTAGGCCTCGCACTCACTAATGAGGAACCAGTCACAAATATACTAAGAGAACATATTCAATCGCATAAAGATTTACCGAAGTCTGTCTATCAAATCAATACTAAATTTAGAAATGAGGTTAGGGCTAAAGCAGGTGTTATGAGAGGACGAGAATTCCCAATGAAAGACCTCTATTCATTCAACAAGGATGAGAAGTCTCATATAGAGTTCTACGAGAAGGTTTCGACCTCCTATGAACGCATATTTGAGCGAGTAGGTATTAGTGACAGAACAGTAAAAACTTTTGCGTCTGGTGGGATATTTAGCAAATTTTCACACGAGTTCCAGACTATTTGTGAGACGGGAGAGGATGTTATTTATACATACACAGACGAAAGAACAGGGAAACTCGGTGCGATCAATAAGGAGATATTTACGGATGACCTGAAGAAGGAATTGATGGTAGATAATTTCATCGAAAAGAAGTCTGTGGAGGTTGGTAACATATTTACTCTTGGAACCCGCTTTTCCGAGTCTCTGGGATTGAGATATAAAGATGAAAATGGTGAAAGCGTTCCTGTTTTCATGGGCTCGTACGGGATTGGACCAAGTCGTTTAATGGGAACAGTGGTTGAAGTTCTCTCGGATGAGAAGGGTATTGTTTGGCCAGAATCAGTTGCGCCTTTCACCATTCACTTACTCTCGCTTGATGCGGAGACTAAGGGTGAGGCGGATGCACTCTATGAGAAATTAGTGCAAGAGGGCAAGGAAGTTCTTTATGATGATCGGGACGTTGCGGCAGGGGAGAAGTTTGCCGACGCTGACTTAATTGGTATTCCCACGCGCTATGTAATAAGCAAAAAGAGCCTTTCCACCGGTGGCATTGAGGTAAAGGATCGAAAAACGGGAGCAATTAAATATGCTTGACTGGTTCAAAAAGAAATTTTCAGATGATATGGGTATTGATCTCGGTACTGCCAATACACTTGTGTATGTAAAGGGAAAGGGAATCGTGGTTAATGAGCCTTCGGTGGTGGCAATTAATCAGAAAACCGGCCAAGTGGTAGCGGTGGGAAAGGATGCATACAAAATGGTGGGACGCACTCCCGGGCATGTAGTGGCGGTTAAGCCGCTTGTTGATGGTGTGATATCAAACTTCGAAGCAACGGAGGAGATGTTGGCCCATTTCATTAGATTAGCCATGGATGTCTCTGGTAAGAAACTATTGGGTCCGAGGGTCGTCGTGGGCATTCCTTCCGGTATAACAAATGTAGAAAAGCGGGCAGTACGAGACGCGGCCCGTAATGCTGGCGCGCGCGAAGCGCACCTGATCGAGGAGCCCATGGCTGGAGCTATTGGTACTAAATTGCCAGTGAATGACGCCGTTGGTTCAATGGTTGTCGATATCGGTGGTGGCACCACTGATATTGCCGTTATCTCATTAGGCGGAATAGTTTCATCAAAAAATTTGAGAATTGCGGGGAATAAACTTAATGATGACATAATTAATTATATTCGCGAGGAGTTCAAAATATTGATCGGTGAGAAAACCGCCGAAAATATTAAGATTGCGATCGGTTCAGCTACTGAACTCGACGAACCGCTTGAAATGAAAATTAGAGGTCGTGACCTAGTCACTGGTCTACCACGAGAAATCAACATCACCGACGCAGATATAAGAGAGGCAACTGGCCCTTCTCTCGCCGCAGTGGTTGAATCGGTCAAGGAGGTCCTTGAGAACACACCCCCAGAGGTCGTGGCTGATGTGATGCACAGAGGTTTGGTGCTACTCGGGGGTGGGGCGCTTATAACCAACTTTGCTAAACTTTTGGAAGAAGAGCTCAAAGTGCCGGTTTATATTGCAGAGGATCCACTCACTTGTGTCGTGCGAGGAGCCGGTTTTGTACTGGAGGATCTTGCAAATTTTAGTTCAGTATTAGTTGAAGGCGATGATGAACTACCAATCTAGAAGTAGACCGTGGAGGGGGTATCTACTTCTGTCCTTGATAATTACAATTTTTATTATTGTCTGGTTGCGTGAGCCAATTGCATATGGAACTACTAGCCTATTTTCACGTATAGCTGTGCCCATATGGCGAGTGACTAACTCAATTACACATAATGTTGAAGTAACAAGATCACAATCCGAGCGGAGCATGCTCAAGAGGATCAGTGTGCTAGAAAATGAGAACTATGTCCTACGCATTCTCCTTGAGCATAGCGCTGGGAAGAACAGGCATCTCGCGTATGTCCTCTCATCAATCAGATCATCACCGTACGACACAATTATTATTGATCAGGGTTCAGATCAAGGAATAGAGCCCGGTCGCGTTGTCATAAGTGATCAAGGTGTGGCTCTAGGTAAGATAATAGAGGTATATCCCAAAATATCAAAAATAGAATTATTTTCGGCTTATGGCAAGGATCTCGAACTTATTCTCGACGGCGAGGAGAGAGTGATTGCCTCAGGGCAAGGGAGCCAGAACTTTTATCTGCGTTTACCTCGCGGTATTAATGTAACGGCAAGCTCGACGCTCATGTTACCAGGGGCAGAAAATCTCTTAATTGCCAACGTGGAAAATATTAAAAATGATTCGGGCGACGCTTTTCAAAAAGTTTTAGCTAGATTGCCAGTTAATATCCATGCCATAAATAAGGTTTATGTCCTGGAGTAAAAATTTCCGCTTTGCCTTTATGCCAGTTATTCTACTCTCCGTATTTATTTTACCGTGGTGGGTTACTGCGATTCTAATTTTGGTTGGCAGTTTTCTCTTTAAGATCTTCATTGAAGGTGTGCTTATTTCGATTTTGATACAGTTATTTTATGGCCGTGACAGTGGCCCTATTTATTTAAATGCAATACTCTTGGCAATTATCGCAATCACTCTGATCGAATTCGTGCTCAAGCCAAGATTAAGATTATGAGAAGGCGAAAAAAGATTTCACTCGAGATCGATCCAGACGAGATTCTCGGCACCGCAGACCCACTCGTCATCGGACAGAAGATCAAGGAGTGGAATTACCGATACTTGACGCTTGGTCCGGTGATGGTGATGGTTCTTGAACCCTCCGTAACGGAGGCCGTGCCATCGGTA
>JBBTXQ010000007.1:0-4502 GCA_038062165.1 Patescibacteria group bacterium | reverse complement strand
CTTGTTCTTGAGTATAAGTTTCAGGGAAATTTGAAAAAATTAATGTTCGCTTTCATTCATAAGTTTATTCAATTAATTTTCTTTAGTATCTATAACTTTTTGCTCATTGTCAACGGTCTCTGTGTCATGAGTAATCGATAATGAACTCTGTTCTTTTGTTGTTTCCGATGTTAATTCCTGATTTGATTTGTTTCCGATAGTTTCAATCGGCGGCGGCGGCTTTTTTAGTTCCCCTGTTTTATGTTCTTCAGTTTGGGATACTTTTGGTTCTTCCGTCTTTAGGTTTTGGGTTTCTTGATTTTCGGTTCTATTTGTCCCCGGCGTCCCCTCACTCCCACCGGCCGTGCTTTTCATCTGGATAACCGCCCCCTCGCCTTCATGTTCGTCAGCCGGTTTTTGCTTCAAGATCGGCAGAGAAAAATAGAATGTCGTCCCCTTGCCCTCGCCCTCACTTTCGAACCAAATCTTACCCTTTTGAAGTTCAACAAAATTTTTGGAAATGTACAATCCAAGACCAGTTCCTTTTCCTTCATCTTTCAGGGCATCGGCTTGAGTAAACTTTTGGAACAGCTCGCCTTGGCGGTCTTTCGGAATACCCCGGCCGTTGTCCTTGACCCAGACCGTAATGTTTTGCTCATCACTCTTCAGACCAACCTCAATTTTTCCTCCCTCGTCGGTGTATTTTATCGAGTTACCGATCAAATTAATGATAACTTCGGTAATTCTCGGAATATCAAACCAGGTCTTTGGCACCGGTTTCTCCGGTTTGACCACTGTTAGAGTATGTTTCGCTTCATCAACCTTGGACTTCACCTCCATCACCGATTGATCAATCACTTCTTCCATTTGCGCCTCTGAATAAATAATGTGAATCCGGCCCGATTCAATACGGGATACATTCAAAAGATCTTTAACCAAGGCGGCCAGCCGTTTAGAAGATGTATAAACACTGGTTAGGTATTTCAAATGTGTCGGGCTCAATTCCCCGCCCATCTTCTCGTCGATAATCATCGAAAGATAACCCTCAATGGCCGAAATCGGCGTATTGAGTTCATGCGATGCCATACTCAAAAAGTCATCCTTAATCTTATCCAGCTCTTCTAATTTCTTATTTGCTTCCTCTAACCCAAAAGCCAACTTTTCAATCCGCTCCTTTTGTTTTGCCTCAAGTGTTATTGACCGCACTAAAATCACGCAAAGTATACAAACAAAAATAAAGAAAGTTACATTTATTATGTTGACGTTTGAAATCAGCCACGTCAAAACTATGACCGCTAATAATAGAGCCATCATTTCAGAAAATAGAGCTTTTACATTTAAAGCTTTAAACTTCATAATCGCATAA
Organism: Patescibacteria group bacterium; assembly: GCA_038062165.1. Classification (GTDB taxonomy): domain Bacteria; phylum Patescibacteriota; class Minisyncoccia; order Phycocordibacterales; family DATDSR01; genus DATDSR01. The sequence continues at coordinate 3,157 of JBBTXQ010000007.1, read as the reverse complement.
CCGATACATGCATTTTCAATAAGAAGGAAAATCGGACCGGACCATGCTATTTTAAAGTTACCCATGGCAGGCAATACCATATTAAGAACAAATGCGATGCATGAAGGTATCAATATTCCATAAAAGATATATTTTAATTGCTGTTTATACGTTCCTGACTCGTGGAGATACCCTAAAAGCAATAACACTAATGCGAACACTATATATACAGAAAAAAGAATAAAGTACCAAATATAATCATGTCCGTAAACCAACTGACGATTACCGGGCAAGAAATTTACAGAGTCAATAATCTGACTGGAGAATAAAGTTAAGTACGCCACAATCAAACCGGGCGTAAGTACGAGAAATGATACTATTGATGACATTATTTTACTTTTCGTAAAGGATATCGCAAATAAAAATAGCGTCATCGATATGCCTAAACCAGCAAAATGTAAGATTTTTGACCACAGAATAATCTTGTCGTAATTAGCAGGATTTTGTGCGTACATCGACATACCAAATGCCCACATTGCCATTAACACCGCAAATATACAATACAAAATACTAGATTTGTCTCTAGGGTTTCTACTTAGAACAAAAATTCCGAGGGTTAAGGAGATAATTGAGACTGTCAGCAATATAATATTAACCACAAAGCCCCCGCCGCGTTAGTTAGTGACTGTACATGTACAGTTTAACTGTTGCGGCGGGGGCGGGTCAAGTGCTCCCATCATTTCCGGCACCTCACGAGGTACGCTTGGTCAGCATACGTCAGCTGGCATTGGATGTCCCGGAATCCGGCATCGCGCAGCGATTGCACGAGCTCGGACTCGGGAAGGTAATGAAAGCGTCCCTCGACGGCCGACCTTTTGAGCCATCGACCGAACGATAGCATGGTTGCGGAATTGCGGATCAACCGTGGTCCCTTACGAGAGACAAGTTGTCTCCATGACCGGAGAAAGATCCGCAAGAAGTCGGGATTTGGCGTGTTGTTGGTCAGCACAAGCTGGCCGCCGTCCACCAGAATCCGGTGAACCTCGCGAAGAGCGTTGTCGAATGCCCAACGGGTCCACATGCCAGTAGTTATGTCCCAATCCTCGGCATAGGTGAGCACCAGGCTCGCCACAACACCGTGGAACTTTCCGCCCATGAATGGCAAACGGTGGGACACATTTCCGAGTCTGAACCTAATCGCTCCGTTCTGAGGAACGGGATTGAACTCCCTGGCGTAATCCAGGTAAATCTTGCCCGCTTCCTCGGAGCAATCCATGGCCGTGATGGTGATGTCACCACTCGCTTTCTCCCAGAGTGCCTGGGAAATGCGGCCGGAGCCGCAACCCAGGTCAATCCAGTCGGAGCCAGTTTCGATGGTCAGGGCGTTCATGATGTCGCGGAGCATTTCCTTGTAAGGAAGCGCCTCCCGCTGGTCAGCGAACGCCTGGGCCACTCGGGGCTCAAACCACCGATTAACCGGTGGCGTATGAACGAACTGACCAACCTGCTTAACATCCCAAGCCTTAGCTCGCATCACACTTTCTCCTCTCAAGTTGCTCGCAGACACGCCGCTTGAGCTGATCCAGGTCGATAGTGGTGTACAGGACATCCGGCATGGCAACTACTTGGTTGCCGCCGGCTATCCACGCTGTCGTGTTGACTTCGCGAAGTGCCAACCGCTGGTTGACGAGCTCAGCCTCGAGTATGAGACAATCTCCAGGAATAAGAAAGTCTCTGCTCTTAGACTGAACTGCGCCCACCTTGTAAACGATCGGCACTGTTCCGTTTTCACCTGCCTGGCGAGAAGTATAGGCAACTAGAATCTCTCCCGCCTGGGAGAGCATCCAACCGCCCAAGGCCAGAGGAAGGATCGGTGCACCGGGCATGTGCCCTTCGCAGATCTCTTCCGTAACTGAAACCATGACCAAACACCGAGGGTGCTCGTTCCCATCCAAGATAACCGCCCGTTCAGCGTAGAGCGCGCGACCTCTCTCAGGAATAAGGTCCCTGATTGCGGTTCCATCAAGCTTGGCTTCGATCGCCAAGCCGTCAAGTACCAGCTTCTCAGGGATCACACACCCAAAAAAATCAGATATCCCCATCTTCGCGCACATATGGCTGTTTCCCTCCTATTGCCAATTAAGGCACAGCGTACCGCTTTGCCATTATTATCGTATCAGAACTGACTCTAACGACCAAGCATAGTTAAATCATATCATTATATGCCATCTTTGTCAATCTTCAAATTATCTTCAAATTATTTATTAAAAAGTCCCCCGGCGATTAAACCGGGGGAACAGTTTCGAACTTTGCATCCTTGTCAAGGTCATCCCTCTTGACTGCTCTTTTCAGCTCAGAGTTGACACCGGCCAAAATACCAGTTGATACCTCTATCACCTTTGTCGGCTTGTAGCCGTGCATCAACACTAGATGTCTGACTGTCGCCGCCAATGTCGCGGCCGCTACTCCTGATTCCTCAGCTTCGATGATCAGGTCCGCTATTTTACGCCCCATCCTCACACTTTCCTTCGTTATCCTGCCGTTTGAGACAAAATTCATGTCCTCGCCCCCCATCTGAGTTCTTTATATCACAATATCTCACATACACATAAGACTTTATGCCACGCCCGATTATCCAAAGGGACCAACCCGGCTCTTTTTCAAGCCGGTTTTTATTATTTATTATGTTGCACGATTTTGTATCAATTGCAGCAATTAGGGTTACCTTTCGGGTTCAGAACCAAGCTGGTATGGTATGAGCAATTTACTCGTAAGTTGCTAGGAAGCCATGACAAGAAACACCCAAGGAGAACTGATTGCTATGAAGCAAAACATCATTGAGAGTACCTTAAGCAAAGAGATGAAGTGCAAAGATGCGGCTAAGGCTCTGGGGATACACAAGAAGGCTTTCAGCCGGTTGCGTAGCCGGTACAAAGAGTCCGGCATCCAAGCCCTGATTCCGGTTAAGCCAGGTCCCAAAGTAGGTTCACCGCCAAGGAACCGAACACCGGAGTGGATGATGTGAATCCGGCCGGACTCGATCCGTGAAACATTCAAAAGATCCTTGACCAAAGCGGCCAATCGTTTTGAAGAAGTATAAACACTGGTCAAGTATTTCAAATGTTTCAGGGGACGGTTCTCTTTCAATTACATCTTTACACCCTTAATGGTGTTTTGC
>JBBTXQ010000006.1:0-3232 GCA_038062165.1 Patescibacteria group bacterium | reverse complement strand
CTCCCTCCCCAGCCTGCACTCCATAAAAGAATTGGGGGCTGACCGCAGAGAGAGACAATACGCCTTCCACGCTTCTGTATACATTTCCTCCGCTGTAGTTGCCGGTAATTGTTTTGGTATTGCCTCCGGAAATCGTAACCTCAACCATTGCTGTGCCTATGGAAAACTCATAATTGGGAGAATATTGCTTGCCAGTTCGAATGCGGTATATTGCGTCTTCAACGCCTGCTTCGGCTCCAAAATACGCTTGGGCAGATTGAGTAATATTTCGGATCATGCGCAGCTGCATCAACACACCAAATCCGATGCTCGCAATAATTCCCCCCATCAAGATGAGTACGACAATGGTAAGATATAAACCTATTAATCCTTGTTCTCGATTCATATTAATATGCTCTTAAAGAAACTGTTGTCCCCATGCCTTGAGAAGCAGTGAGATACGAGGCTTCTATCGCTATACGAATAGAAGAAGCGTATCCTGTATTAACTTGCGTAAACTCCAAGCTCTGAATCTCGATCTTTTCTGAAGTCAACGCTCGAGGCAATTGGGATTCGCGTTTTATGCAGATTCGCGTGCCGCAAAGGAAAAAGTCAATGTATGTCAATGGTTCTCCCACGGGCGGATTTTTGGTCGTTTCGATCGAGAATTGTGACACGGTAGTTGTTGGAGTATACACGCTCTGGGCTTCTCTAATTTCGTTTCTCATTACAGAGAGTGTACGTTCCACATTCTGCACCAGTTCTGACCTCACATACACCTCATTGTTCACACGCACCACCCACAAAAGAAGCGTCGTAACCGTCCCAATCACAAGCACTAATACCCCAAGGTAAATAACCATTTCTAATATGGTGAACCCCGCACCATTTTTATGGTTTCTGCGATCGTACGTCAATCCTATAAAGAAATGGTGCGGGGTGAATCCCTTGGAATTTGGCCCGCCTGACGACGAGGCAAGCATTTTTCTCTTGTCTCTTTTCATTTATTCTATTGATTCCAGTTAGCAAAATATGCAACCAGCTCAACCTCATGGCTTCTTCCTCTTTCTTCCCATGAAACCTGAACGATTGCCTGAATTGTATCTGGGTCAATGCTTCCGCTTTGAGCAATATTGTCGTTTCCGTCTCTGAACACTTCTTCAAACTGAATCTGTCTTGTGAATTCATTAATCGTTTCTGAACCTGCAACCAATATCCATGCCGGCGGAGATCCACCAGACTGTTCTGGATGGTAAGGAGATCCAAGCGTAACTTGGCCCAAGCCACTCGAACTCCAGTTGGTCCCATCCCGATAATTCCGTACAATTTCCATTGCTTCTTCTCCCAGGGCACTGGCTTTGCTCGTTTGTTGCACAATCTGTGAAGTTACCAGAAACATTGTGGCAACCCCAAGAATAGCAGCCAAAGAGCCAGCAATAATTCCGACGACAATAACAATCTCCAAGAGAAAAACTCCTTTTTGACTTTTTGCATTATTGCTCATAGGGTGGCGGTGGCAATAAAACATATGCTGAAGTGCCAGGAGTTATGACTCCTGCATCATCGTATTGAATTAAGGTTCCGATATCCCCGCTTAATTCAATCGTCAACGCTTTGGTATTAAATCTTCGATCTCGGTGAATAGAAAATTTTGTCTCGTTTGAGCCTACGCCTCCATTTAACTGGTGCGTTTGAATCTTCAGTATTTGATTTTCTCCATCAACAGTTATCGTACCCTCCCACATGATCTGACCTCCACTTATGTAATCTTGTATCGCAATTGGATAAAGGGTTGTACCGAAATCTAACAATATTTCTTCGGTTCCCGTATCAATGGTGCGGCCCGTGTAATCAATGTGCACGTGCCTGCTGTCTTTTTGTCGATCGTCATCGGTCGGAACCACGCTGCTGTCAATCTCAATGGCACCCGAACTTTCCACATACACGGTTTTGATATTCGTTGGATCTGTCTTGACTCGCAGCACTACATTCCCTGATTGGCTTGTCGTACCTTGAATCCGGTCAAATACCACTTCTGGTCCTCCTCCGAAAGAAACAGAACCGAATTCAATCGTGCTCAATAATCTATATACTTCGTCTTCACTCTGTTGCCGCGAAACATAGTCATTTCCTTGGAACAATACATATTGATGAGGATTCGTACTCATATCCACATATATACCATATCGGGCGTCTCCTTCTGAAGCTATGGTCCGGTTTCTTGCAAATTCAAGTGTACGTTGGAACGCACGAGCTTCTGCCTGCAGATCAGAGCCACCGCGTAGCGTGCCAAGCGCAATCATAGAAGAAGCTAAAAGCAAACCAAAAATCGCAAGCACCAAAAGAATTTCTATTGCGGTAAAACCCCTCATACTCTACTGAAGCGCGTTAAGCATGCCATACATTGGTTGAATTACTGAAATCGCAAAAAACCCAACCATAGTCCCGATTATCAGCATCAAGATAGGTTCAATAATCGAAGTCAGGTTTTTTGTAACTTGGGCAACCTCGTCTTCATAAAACTCTGCAAGTTTTGCAAGAATGTTGCCTGTTTCTCCTGTTTCTTCTCCCACCTCCACCATTTGAACAACTACAACAGGATAAAGGTGTCCGTATTCTCCGAGCGCAGCAGCAAGTTTCCCTCCTTTTCCCACTTTTTGGGCGCATACGGAAAGCGAGTCTTCAAAATACATATTTCCCACCACTTTCGATGTAATCTCCAAAGATCGCACAATGGGCACACCCGAAGCAATTAAAGAAGAGAGTGTTCTGGTCATTAACGCCGTGTTCATTTTGCGAGTAATCCCGCCAAACAGAGGCATGCGAAGAATCAGAGCATCGAATACCCGCTTACCCGGCTTTGTTTTAGTGAATCGAAATGCAAACGCCAGTAAAACGAATATCACTGGGAATGCTATATACCACAGCTCCGCGAGAAACGTTCCCAAACTAATCACCACTCTCGTTGTCAAAGGAAGAGGCACTCCGAGATCTGCAAACGTGTCTGCGAGCTTGGGTATTACCAGTATTAACATCAACGTCCCTACTCCGATCATTGCCACAACCACAACCGCAGGATACATTAAGGCTCCAACAACTCTTGACCGCAATTCATGAGCATGCTCTAACTGTAGAGTGAGCTGCTGCAAAACCTGCTCTAAAGTTCCTGACTCCTCGCCCACCTTAATCATATTGGTAAACAGTTCAGAGAAAACCCCAGAGTGAATGTGCATAGCCTCTGAAAGACTCTGCC
>JBBTXQ010000005.1:1460-2718 GCA_038062165.1 Patescibacteria group bacterium | reverse complement strand
TTGGCACACTGACCATGTGTGCCCACATACTGAAATTCACGAGCGCTTGAGCCCATCCGAACGCGATGAAGATGGACCAGACGAGATGCAGTCCGCCCACAACTTTGCCGACGGCAAGTCCGGTCTTGGCAGGATCAATATGATGATTCATAAGGATATGTTAGTCGACTAATGAACTAACAATACCGCTTTTCCATCGAGCGCAATGATGACTGGTGTATAACCCATAAAAACACTATCCACAATATAATGCGGTCGCATTGTATTGTGGATAGTGTCGACAACTAACGGATACCGGTATCGCAAGAAATAGTTGCCGTAGTGTATCCGCTTGGAGCAACGGTTACATCCGCTCCCGCGCAGCGCGGGAGCGTTTTGTCGCCCCCAACGGAAAGCGTATAGAGTCCGGGCGGAAGCGAGAATGCAAACGCGCCGTCCACACCTGAATTCCCGATTATAAATGGCACTTTAGCGCCAGCGCGATACACCAATACCGCTGTCGCATATGCCTTGTCGGCGCACTGCGGGTCGGGCGGTTCCCGCATTACGGGGCACGTGGGCCCGAGCGAGACGGTTCCGCGCACGCCGGAGGTGTAGGGCAAAATACTTCCACCGCCGCCTTCCGTAGTGCTTGTAGCAGTCGCTTCCGGGCACGCGGCGAATTCGCAGTTAGGTCCTGTGCGCCCGACGGCGGAGCTGTCGGGACAGAGTTTTGCCTCCTGCGTACATGCGGTTGTGCCATCCGGCGCCTTCGCCACGCGCACATTTATCACCCAGAGCGCAATGCCTATCGTCAGTATGGCCGCTCCAGTAATTACGGCATATTCCCTCATGCCCAAAGCATACCAGGTTATCTTTTGATCTTCCGAACCCCTTTAAATTTTATTTCCTTGCGTGCCATTTGGTCCATGAACTTCTTATCGACTCCACGCTTCGTCCAGCGGCTATTCTGCGGACTGTGAACCTGGTCACGCTTCTTGACCGCTCCTCTCCTCCCCTTCCCCGGTGGTGGATTTGTTGCCATACATTTGAAGTATCTCTTATTTAATCACGGCGGGAAAGCTTGTTGTGGATAACTTTCTATTTATTTTCTATTCCATGCAACAATAGATACAATGCTTACGAAACGTCGGAAAGAGGTTTTGGACTTCATGAAAGTGTACTTGAAGAAAAATGGATATTCTCCTTCCCTGCAAGAGATTCAAAAAAAGTTGAGACTCGCTTCGGTCTCCACTGCTCATTTTCATATTTCAAAATT
>JBBTXQ010000005.1:0-1360 GCA_038062165.1 Patescibacteria group bacterium | reverse complement strand
ATAACTTCTCCTCCCTACGATTCTATTCGTGATTACAAGGGATTTACACTTGATTTGCATGCTGCAGGCAAAGAAATACATCGCGTCTTAAAAGAGGGTGGTATGGCCGTTATGGTTATACAGGATCAGACCAAAAATTTTGGTAAGTCACTTACTTCTTTCCGTACGATTCTTGATTGGTGCGAAAGCTTCGGATTTAAACTATTTGAGACCGTCATTTACAGAAAGTACGGTGCTGAAGGGGCTTGGTGGAGCAAACGCTTTCGTGTTGACCATGAATATATTCCAATATTCCTCAAGGGCGAACGGCCAGGATATTTTAATAAAGAGCATTTAAAGATTCCTTCCAAACACGGGGGTAAAACACTCACTGGTGGTGGCACCCGACTTACAAATGGTATTCGAATAAACACTCGCGCAATTACTATTAATCCAAAAAAATGTCGAGGAACTATTTGGGATTATTTAACAGCCGGGGACGGGAGCCGTTTAAAACACGAACACCCAGCAACATTTCCAAATCAATTACCTTATGACTTCATCCAATGTTTCTGTCCACCAAACGGTATTGTGCTTGATCCATTTGTTGGTAGCGGCACGACGACCGTTGCGGCAAAAAATCTTGGTCGTTCCTATATTGGAATCGACATTGCACCTGAGTATTGCACCATTGCTAAAAAGAGAATGGAGATAGAATGCACACCGTCAGCTCAAAAGATATTGCTTTAGAACACTTTGTTTGGATCAAGTGTGTACTCAATACTCATCCCACTAATAATGGCAAGTGACACGGGGTGTTCAGCGAGTAAATCGTTATATCGTGCTTTCCCTGGCTTTCTGCTTCCCTTCTTAAGTTGGGAAACAATGTACGGACCCCATGTCCAATGAGTGTCTATATAGTCCCATCCGGTCTTCCCTGCGAGCATTCGTAAGAGATTTTCTGCCTGATCTCGAATATCTTCGTTCAGATGACCTGAATGTTTTTTAATATTTACTGAATTCCCTTTTGAGTCTGATATTTTTATCTTATCTCCACCGCGTTTACCACCACCAATGAAGTGTAGTTCCTCAAACAATTCTTTCAATGCGCGCATTAGTTCATAGGTTGAATAGTGTGGGTCAAGAAATATACTTCTTAATGGACTTCCTTCCTCATTTGCACAGAGGAAGTTGAGCCAAGAAAGTACATTTTCTGGATAATTAAATTGATTTTTGAATGTACCGTCAGCGTAGAGGAGTGGGCATACAGCACTTTTGGGAATAGTAATATGATGCTTTCTGCCGACGATAGCAAGTAGCAAATGAATAGTACCTAGAGGATATTTTATCTTAAAATTATTCTTATAATCGAAATTCCTTA
>JBBTXQ010000004.1:0-13966 GCA_038062165.1 Patescibacteria group bacterium | reverse complement strand
GTCCAGGACTTGATTCTAATGAGCCGATCGAGATTGATTTTGATGGGGTACTAACAGTGACGCCATCGTGGCTTGATGAATTCCTCACCCAACTTACCAATTGGAACGGCGGCAAGGTTGATCTTCTGCCAACCAAGAATGCGTCTGTCCTGGCAACTCTGCCGGTCTTAGGAGAAGCTCGTCAAGACCTTGTGGCCGAGGTTGTGAAGCGTGCATTGCGAAGAATGTAGATTATGTTATAGTGTCTCTGCCCGAGATGGGCGTTTTATTTTCTTATATGCAGATACGAAATATTGCAATTATTGCTCATGTGGATCATGGCAAGACTACACTCACTGATGCACTTATGCGGCAGACGGGGGTCTTCGAGCTGGGACAGTCTATGGACACTTACGCTCTTGAGCGCGAGCGGGGGATTACTATCTATGCCAAGAACACTGCTACTTTATATAAAGACACAAAAATAAACATCATCGACACTCCTGGGCATGCAGACTTTGGGAGTGAAGTGGAACGAATTTTGCGCAGTATTGATTGCGTGCTCTTGGTGGTAGACGCTCAAGAGGGACCGATGCCGCAGACTAGGTTTGTTTTGAAGAAGTCGCTTGAATTGGGACTCAAGCCGATTGTGGTGATAAACAAGATTGATAAGCCGGCGGCTGATTCTAAAAAAGTTGAAGATGAAGTGCTTGAATTGTTTCTAGAACTTGGGGCAAGCGACGAGCAAGCTAATTTCCCAGTGATCTACGCAATCGGACGAGAGGGCGTGGCCATGAAGAAGCCCGATGATGAGCGTAAGGATCTGACTCCATTGCTTGATTTAATTCTCGAGCATGTCTCACCGGCTCCGGCCCCAGTTGACTTGCCGTTAAGGGCTCAGCCGTTTAATCTCGCTTATGATAACTATTTAGGCCGCCAAGCGGTGGTACGTATATATGAAGGCGTGATCAAATCGGGCCAGAACGTTTACGCAAAAAATAACGAGGGAAAGAGCGTGCAAGGCAAGATTACAAAAATTTTCTCATTCAAGGGCATGGGCCGAGTGCAAGAGAACGAAGCGCGAGCGGGGGATATAGCCATGATTGCGGGTATTCCGCAAGTCTATATTGGCGATACAATTTGCGATACACCCGAGACGGAAGTGTTGCCGGCAATTAAAGTTGATGAGCCAACTATTGAAGTTTATTTCCTGCCCAATTCTTCCCCTTTTGCCGGGCGCGAAGGTAAGTTTGTAACAACTCGCCAGATCCGTGAGCGCCTCGCGCGTGAGCTTGAAGTGAATGTTGGTTTGCGAGTTGACTTTGGCGAGAGCGAAAGGTTCAAGATTGCGGCTCGGGGCGAACTCTCTCTTGCAATTCTTCTGGAAAATATGAGAAGGGAGGGTTATGAGGTAGCCGTGTCGCAACCCAAAGTAATTATCAAAGAGATTGATGGTGTAAAGTCAGAACCGTTTGAAGAACTTACGATTGATGCGCCTAGCGAGTTCCAAGGTGTGATTATCGAGAAGTTGGGTAAGCGCGGTTGCGTCATGTCTGATATTAAAGTTCATCCCTCGACTTCCCTCGACTCTGCTCGGGATAAATCGCTCGGGACAGGCGGGCGTGTGCGCATGCTCTTCGAGGGTCCGACTAGGGGAGTACTCGGCTTTAGAGGCGCCTTCATGATTGACACCAAAGGCAATGGCATACTTTCATCTCGCGTGCTTGGTTTCAAACCATATGTCGGCGAGATTGAACGTAGACAAGTAGGCTCGATGATCTCGATGGCCGCGGGTAAGGCACTCGCCTTCGCCCTCTGGAATCTGCAAGACCGGGGAGTGCTCTATACGGAACCTTCGGATGAAGTTTATGAGGGTCAAGTTGTGGGCAATACATCTAAGGGTGATGAAATGACCGTTAATCCTACCAAAGGCAAAGAGATGTCAAATATGCGTTCGAAAGGTTCTGACGAGGCTATCTATCTTAATCCTGCCTGGCGATTATCCATAGAAAGAGGGCTTGAAGTAATGAGTGATGACGAACTGCTTGAGGTTACGCCCGAGTCTGTTCGTTTGCGCAAGGTGGAATTGACAGAGAATGATCGCGCTCGGGCTAGGCGTAATGTTTGATGATCGTGTTATAATGTTTGCATGAAAGAAGTTAAGATCTATTCAACCCCCACCTGTGTCTGGTGCAGAGCCACAAAAGATTTTCTCACCGGGCATAATATCCCCTTCAGAGATATTAATGTTGCCGCAGATAGTGAGGCACGAGAATATATGTTCAAACGCACCGGCCAAATGGGTGTGCCGGTAATCGAGACTGGCAACAATGTGATTATCGGCTTCGACGAAGAAAAGATAAGCAATTTGTTGGGTTTATGATCTATGACGTGGTGATTGCAGGGTCGGGAGCGGCGGGATTATCTGCTGCTATTTATGCCGGTCGCTACTTGATGAAAACTCTGGTAGTGCGCGGTAACTTCGGCGGAGAGACAGCTACTGCAGGACAGATCTGGAATTACCCGGGCGCTCCGGGCATGGACGGCTACGACCTGATGAAGAATTTCGAGAAGCAGGCTAAAGATTCGGGAGCAGAAATTATAAATGGCAAAGTAACCGGCGCGAATAATAATGAAGGATGTTTTGATATAAAAGTGGGAGAAAAAATCTATCATACTAAGACTATTATTTTCGCCCAAGGGGCTGAACGTCGACACTTAGGCTTGCCACGCGAAGAAGAGCTGACGGCCAAAGGCGTGCATTATTGCGTGACTTGTGATGGGCCGCTCTACACGGGAAAGACGGTGGCGATTGTTGGAGGTGGAGATGCCTCGATTAAAGGCATACTGGATCTGGCTAAATATGTTGAGAAGATTTATTTTATAGTTAGAGCCAAAGAGCTTACTCGACCAGAACCTGTTAATCTCGATGACCTGAACAAATTAGGAGATAAGGTTGTGAGATTGTTTGATACAGAGGTTACAGAGCTTGTGGGTGAGAATCTGCTTGAGAAGATTATCTTGAGCAAAGAATTTGATGGTTCGACTTCGCTCACCATAAATGGCCTGTTTGTCGAGATCGGCGCCAAGCCGGATGTGATAGTGCCTACAAGTCTAGGAGTAGCGCTCGATAAATTCGGTTACATATCGGTTGATAACCTTATGCAGACCAATGTGCCGGGGGTGTATGCGGCAGGGGACACAGTTAATCATTTCGGCCCCTTCAAACAGACGATCACGGCGTCAGCACTTGGAGCCGTGGCGGCCACAAGTGCTTACAATTATCATAAAATTCACGGAAACTTATGCGAGACCCACTGGAAGCCCCAAGCACAAAACCCACAATAACCATTGACGATTTTGCCAGAGTCGAGATCCGAGTGGGCAAGGTTATCACTGCCGAGCATATTGAGGGCTCGGATAAGTTAATTAAACTGCAAGTAGATTTTGGCCCCGTAAAGTCTGGTGACCACGGGGCGAGCCCCGAGACTCGACAGATATTGTCTGGTATCAAAAAGAGTTACTCACCAGAAAGTTTAGTTGGCAAATCGTTTATGTTCGTGACTAATCTGGCGCCCAGAGAAATGATGGGCCTAACTTCAAATGGCATGCTGCTTGCCGTATCTGATCAAGAAGGCTTGCCGGTGCTGTATACGTTTGACAAAGAGATCGCTCCGGGGACACGAGTTAAGTAAAAGCGAAAAACCCGAGGTCGGATTACCCCTTACTACGGGACAATCCTCCTCGGGTCGTCTTTCCTCCCTACCTCCTTTTCCTCTCGTGTTCATAGAGTAATTTCCTGACGAACGAGATCAAGGCCGTTGCCGGACGCCTGCTACTCGGCCGTTCTCTCTGCTGGCTCTTGGACCTGGAGCGATGCCTATCGGCCTCTTCTATCGAGCCGAAATCGAACGCTCCGACCAAGTAACGTCCTCCCCTTTCTGTCTGGAGGACCCTCACTTCTCCTTGCCCTCCACTTCGGCTAGAGCCTTGTCGACCATCTGCCGAAGGGTACCCTTCGACCTCCTCTCGTTGCGCCCCGGCCGCACCTCCCGGATGGGCTTGGTGCGCGGTGCAGGGAGGGAAATGGTCCCGACGGCATGATTCGCGAGCCTGCCATGTCTTACATACTTCGCTTCCATTGGCGAACCTCCACATGCGAGCGGTCCTGTCTGCGCAGGTTACACTCGTCTCGGTGGATGTCGATTAGCCTGCTAAAAATATGCAGGAAAACAATTCATGTTCAGTGTCCAGATTATATCTTCTACAAATCTAACTCTGTCTAAAAGCGTAGTCAAGTCTAGTTAAGCACACTCTCCACAATCTGCTTGACCAGCCCACCGTCAGCTTTACCCTTCAGCTCACTCATAACAGTCTTCATAAGCTTGCCAGCGTCTGCTTTATCTATTATCCCCAATTCTAATTTCTTAATCTCAACTAATTTCTTAATTTCTTCTTCACCCATCATCGCGGGCAAAAATTCTTCGAGTACTTTCAATTCAGCACTCTCGCTGTCAGCCAATTCTATGCGTCCGGCAGATGTGAACTGCTCGATCGAATCTTTGCGCTTCTTGCCCTCGCGCCGGATGACAGCGAGCGCCTCATCATCAGTGAGCTCACCCGCCGGACCCTTGCCGAGCGACACAGCTTCGTTCGTAAAGGCGGCCATAATCCCGCGCACAACAGAAAGCCGCACGGCATCTTTGGCCTTCATAGCCTCTTTCATCCACTCTTTCATATCAAGTTGGATAGACATAGTTCAATGATGAAATGATAAAATTTGCCAATTTGCAAACAATGTTAGAATGATAGCAATTTTAAGCAAAAATGAAAGACGCCACCTTCCAAAAGCAGTACAAGAAGTTGAATCCGGCTCAGCGTTTGGCTGTTGATTCTATCGAGGGGCCGGTCATGGTTGTGGCGGGGCCGGGGACGGGCAAGACGCAGGTTTTGACTTTGCGGATTGCTAATATTTTGAAGCTTACAGACGCGAGTCCGGATTCTATTTTGGCACTCACTTTTACCGAATCGGCCACGTACAATCTGCGCACACGCTTAGTGCAGATTGTGGGAGCGGCGGGCTATCGGGTGGGTATTTTCACTTTTCATTCTTTCTGCAATGACGTGATCAGGCGCTACTCGCCGCATTTCCCGAGGATCGTGGGCTACTCTCATGCAAATATTATCGATCAGATACTAATTCTTGAAGAAATAATCAAGCGCTCGAAACTGAATAAGCTCAAGCCTTTCGGGAATCCTTACTTCTATGTGCGCGACATCATAAGCACGATTGGCAAACTTAAGCGCGAGAACATCGATCCGGATAAATTGGAGAAGCTAGTTAAGCGTGAGCCTAAGGAGAGGAGCGAGAGGAATAAAGAGTTTATATTCTTATACAGAGAGTATCAAAAGTCTTTGCGCCAGAAGGGTTACTATGATTATGACGATATGATCATGGAGGTGATCGCGGTTTTGAAGAAAGATAAAGAGCTCTTGCTCCGCTTACAGGAAGAATTCCAATATGTGCTGGCCGACGAACATCAAGATGCTAATGCTGGGCAGAATGAACTTCTTGAGTTACTCATGAGCTTTCACAAGAATCCCAACATTTTCGTGGTGGGGGATGAGAAGCAGGCTATCTTCAGATTCCAGGGCGCATCGCTCGAGAACTTTAAGGGATTTAAGAAGGCCTTCCCCGGTGCGCAAGTAATCGCACTTACCCATAACTATCGCTCGCGAACTCTATTAATAGACGCCGCCAACAAGTTATTGCCTGGCAAGTTAGTATCTGGCCGAACCCAGACACCGGGTAACCCGCGGTTACCCGGTGTCGGAAATCAGTTGCCTGGTGTCAGAATTACTAGCTTTGCGACACTCGAGCAAGAACTTGAATTTATTCTGCACGATATTGAGAGGCACGTGAAGGAGGGCATTAGTGCGGGCGAGATTGCCGTACTTTATCGCGACAATCGCGATGCCTTGCCCCTTGTGCGCATACTCGAGAAGGGTGATGTGCCATTCATGATCGAGTCTGATCAGGATATCCTCGAAGACAACGATATCCGGAAACTCATAAATCTTTTACAGGCTATTGAATCTGTGAGTAGTAAGGAAAAGTTATCTGACGCTCTGCATATAGACTTCTTGAATGTAGAAAGTAGCGAGATATATAAGTTCTTGCGCGAAGGCATTTCTACTCCCCGTATCAGGTATCTGACCGCTCGTGTTTCTGCTTGGCACAAGATGAGTAAGAACAAAAGTTTGATTGAGTGCTTTGAAATTATAGTCCGCGAGTCAGGATTCCTCTCTCATATCTTGGGACTACCTGACGCAGTTGAGAAAATGGGTAAGCTAAACAGTTTATTCGATGAGCTGAAAATTCTGCTCGGGAATCATCCCAAGTATTCACTCACAGACTTTCTTAAGTACATTGATTTGCTCACAGATCATAATGTGCTCGTGAAGGGTAGTGCAAGCCCCGCGAAATCCGGAGGACGAAGTGTGGTGCACTTGATGACAGCGCATAAGGCGAAGGGACAAGAATTCGATATCGTATATATAGTGGGCGCAATCGATGGTCATTGGGGTGGGCGAAGGATAGCCAATCGGCTTGCCTTCGAATTCTTGGGCGCTGATTCCGACACCGAAGATGAGCGCCGACTATTCTATGTGGCTCTCACCAGAGCCAAGGACGAGCTTGTCATTACTTACGCTAATTCTAGATCTGATGGCAAGAGTGCCCTCCCTTCGCGCTTTCTGACCGAGCTCGACATATCTCTCAGTAAGTCTCCGAAAGCAACTTCCCCGGAGGGTTACGCTCTACGAGCTCCTCCGGGGAAACAGTTTGCGCCCCGGGTGCAAACGGGTGTGAGCATATCTGACAAGACATATCTCAATAATTTATTTACCGAGCAAGGTTTGTCTGTGTCGGCTCTTGGGAATTATCTCGAGTGTCCGTGGAAGTATTTCTATGTGAACCTTTTGCGCGTGCCCACAGCTCTTGAGAGTTATCATATGTATGGCATCGCAATACACGCCGCCCTCAAAGATTTGTTCGCTCGAGATCTTGATCGCAAAGGTTTGCTTTCAAACTTCACCCGTCACATAAGTGAACAACCCCTCGGCAAGATCGAAATTGCGCGGGCGCTGAAGAGGGGACAGAAAGTATTGGGTGGTTACTACGATACATATTACAAAACTTGGAACAAGAATGTGCTCACAGAGCTCGCTATTAAGGGAGTTTTACTTGGCGAGACTAAGCTCACTGGCAGATTAGACAAGCTAGAGTTGATAGACCCACATGGCAATGTAAGCGTCATTGACTACAAAACCGGCAAGCCTAAGTCCCGCAATGAAATTGTAAAATCTGGCTATCTACGTCAACTCACTTTCTATAAAATCCTGCTAGACAGATTCGCTAACGGGCGGTACAAGATGACAAGTGGAGAAATAGATTTCGTCGAACCAAATGAAAGAGGCTACTACAAAAAAGAAAAATTCGAAATAGAGAGCGATGCTGTGGAAGAACTCGAAAAAGAAATTGCCCGCATATCGAGCGAAATAAAATCTCTCAAATTCTGGCGAGAGCATTGCGAAGACCCCAAATGTCCCTGGTGTGCGTTGCACAAAATGATGAAGTAACTCACCCGGACTTCGTTCCGACCTCTCTTATTAATAAGAGAGGTGGAGATGAAATCCCGGTGAGTTATTGGTTTGTTGAAAAAGGGGAGGGGCCGGCGTTTGTGCGCACGGCCCCTTGATTGCGGGTTCGTCGGGCCGAGGTTGGCCCTAGGTCGCGATTGTGACGTCCGAGCCGGCGCTCGTGTAGTCGCTCTCGCAGTCGGACCGGTCGTCGGATTCGTAACGCACGGCGTCGGATGCGGCTGATGCCGCGTCTTGCCCGCCGTCCGTGAAGTCGATGGTACACAGGTCTTTTAAGAGCTCGCCTCCTTCGCTTTCTGGGACCGAGAACTTGGTCCATTAATATGATAGCATAACGGGATGGGTCCCGTTAGAAGTCTAACCATCTAATGTCAACACAATATGTTAAACGTATTACTATTAGCCGTAAGTAACTTCTAACGGGATGGGATTTGAATATAAAGTTTCGAGGAATGTTTATACACCTAAAAGTGATGCGCCTTTTAAGATTTCGCGATCGAAGATTGATCTGTTTATGAATTGCCCGCGTTGTTTCTGGCTCGATCGGCGCAAAGGAATTGGTCGGCCACCCGGCTTCCCGTTTTCACTCAACTCTGCCGTGGACGCGCTCCTCAAGAAAGAATTCGACATCCACCGCGCGGCCGGCACGCGTCACCCGCTCGTCAAGGAGTACGGAATTTATTCTGTGCCTCTAGTCGATGAACGCATGGATGAATGGCGTGATGCCCTGCGGCGAGGAATCACGCATAATCACGAGGGTACAAACTTAATTATAAGCGGCGGCATCGACGATGTCTGGCAAGACCCCGAGGGCGCGCTCAATATTGTTGACTACAAAGCTACTAGCAAAACTTCTGAAGTGACCCTCGATGCCGACTGGCAGATTGGATACAAACGCCAAGTCGAAGTGTATCAATGGCTCTTCAGACAAAATGGCTTCAAGGTTTCTGACACGGCATATTTTGTATATTGCAATGGCCGCACCGACAAGGAAGCCTTTGATGCACGACTCGAATTCACAGTAAAAATTATTCCCTACGTTGGTAATGATAAGTGGGTCGAGAGCACATTAGTTGATATAAAAAAATGTTTGGATAGCGAAATGCCAGAGGCTCTCAAAGCTTGCGAGTACTGCAAATATCGCGAATTAGCGGGTGTCGCGGAGGCGAGTGGCGATTAGGGCGCCTGTGAGCATTATTAGTCCGAGGATGGGGAAGAGACTCCCCATTGAAAATTCGAATATGATGAGAGAGGCGAGTAACGGTCCGAGAATATAAGCTACGGGCCGCATGTCTCGGAATAGAGCAATGAGATCAATGTCTTCCGCATCGGCCTTCTTATAGAAATATGTGGCTGACATGCCCTCGATCATAGCCGCGCCTACGCGCGTGCCGAAAAGGATGATGGCCCAGATCCAAATTGAGCTAGTTTCGATAAGTGGGATGACCGCTGTGGTGAAGGCCGTAAGGACGAAGCCAACGACGAGCAGTTCTTTCTCGCCAATTTTGTTGTCGGCGATCTTGCCTAGAGGATACTCGAGGATGACGTAGGGGATTAGCATGATCGAGAAGATTATGCCCAAAGTTGAGTATCCAAGTGCGAATTTGTCTATTAAATAAAGTGGTGTGTAGATCACCATCCACGAGAAGAAGAATTGCAACAAGAATTGTGTTGTGAGGACATTGCGCAAGTTGCGATTCCTCCAAGCTCGCCCCAAGCCCTTCCAGAAGTGGCCCGTGTGCAGACGGCTAACGCGCAAATGACGGGTGAAGCGTAGTGACAGGAGCAGGGCAAGCAAAAAGACTGCGCCGGATACTGCATAGAGTGTGTTGAAACCGAGCCGAGTAATGATGAAGCCGCCGATGATAGGCGCGATTACGAAAGCGAGATTCATGAAAGTGAATTCCGAACCGATCACTCGCCCGCGTTCCCCTGGGCGCGAAGAACTCTCGATGAAGATATCACTTACGGCCGGAGCTACCTGAGGAATAGCCAGGAAAATGACCAAAGCGCCCAAGATTGCGGCAGTCGGCCAATAAGCCACAGCGAATGCGACTAACGCTCCGGCAAATAAGAGCGCAGATAGCACACCCGCCGGTCCGGCGCGTCTGATAAAGAATGGTAATAAGCCTAGTAACAAGATGGCTGACAAACTAGCCAGACTATAAACCGTTCCGACTAATTCGCCAGAAATTAAGTTAGCGATGAAAGGCGAATTGACCGAAAAAACAAGAGCCTCGGCCAAAGCCAAAAAGAAAACAAAAAGATAAATTTTTTGTCTGGTTGGGCCCATCTACACCTCCAGTATAACAGGCAAAATGATAGGACGCTTGCCTGTTTTCTGGAGTAAGAACTTAGCCAGCTTCTCACGCAAGTCGTTCTTGAGATAATCAATATTGAGTGGATGCTGTCGGGCGCTCGCTTCTTCGATCATGCGTTTAACCATACCTCGGGTATGCTTCAATAATTCCTGAGATTCTTTGAGATAGACGAAACCGCGCGAGATAATATCTGGTGACTTGCGCACTCGGCCGGAAGAGAGATCGATCGTAGCGATAACCACGAAGATGCCGTCTTGCGAGAGTTGTTTGCGATCACGTACCACTACATCTTTCACATCACCTGTGCCAAGTGCGTCTATCATAACCATTTTAGAAGCGGCAGAATCTTTGAGTCGGCGTACTTTCACTTCTGGCCACCCGCCTTCACTTTGTTTCGGCGAGGCAAAGAAAAACTCAATTATCAAGCCGTTGTCCGGGACAACACAGTGATCTTCCGGTGTGCCTGCTTCAATGGCAATATCACGGTGGGCAGTTAAGAATTGATGCCAACCGTGCACAGGAATGAAAAAGCGCGGTTTAATTTGCTGTTGTAGCCACTTAAGTTCCTCGCGATTGGCGTGACCCGAGGCATGCACGTCCAGAACTCTATAATGCAGAACTTTTGCACCGCGACGGGCGAGATTATCTTTCAAATGTTGCACCGCTCGTTCGTTGCCGGGGATGATAGATGAGGAGAGAATGACGGTGTCGCCCTTATGGAGCTTAACTTTTTTGTGGGTGTTCTCGGACATGCGCATCAGAGCGGCGAACTTGTCGCCTTGAGCGCCAGTAGCCATTACTATTATTTTATCTGGCGGGTAATTATCTATATCTTCGGTTGCTATTAAGGCTTTCGATTTTGGATCAACTAAACCAAGTTCTTTGGCAATCTCAATATTTGTCTTCATACTTCTGCCCTCGAAGGCCACTTTCTTGTCATATTTCTCGGCAGTTTTAATTATGAAGATCATGCGCTCGAGAAGTGAGGCAAACGTGCCTACGATTAATCTGCCTTTAGTGTTCTTAATTAACTCTTCTATATTCTTGTGCACGGCTCTTTCAGAGAATGAGAAGCCGGGTACGTCGGCGTTGGTTGAGTCGGCAAGCAAAACTAGATTGTTCTCTGTGCCAATTTTTTTATAAACTTCTTGTTCGCGCTCTATCGGCACACCATCGTCGTGATCAACTTTCAGATCTCCCGTGAAAACTATGTTGCCAAGTGGTGTTTCGAAAATTATACCCATGGCATCGGGGATAGTGTGGGTGACGTTGAAGAAACGCACATAGAAATCATCAGATATCTTAATACGCGCATCTGTCTCGACGAGTTGCATATCGAGAGCTGGTAAGTGAGGAAACTCAACTTGTCGCTTCTTAATTACTGCGGCAGTAAGTGTGCGAGTATAGAGCTTGGGGTTGCCTATTCTATCCATCACATACGGAATGCCACCGATATGATCTAAGTGACCGTGGGTTATGAAGACTGCTTTGATTTTCTTTTTGCGAGCCTCTAGATATGTTGTGTCTGGAATTATATAATCTACACCCGGTGTCTCCTCCTCGTCTGTGAACTGTATGCCAATGTCTACAATTACAATAGAATCACGAAATTCGACTACTGTCATATTTTTGCCTACTTCTTCCACCCCTCCCAACGGTATGATCCGCACTACGTCCTCTTTATGGCCCACGCCCGATGGAGCAGGAGAATAATGTCTGGGTGCTTGGTGTGAATGTATCTGTGACGGAGAAGGCTTGTCGTGACTCCTTTTACGTAAGAGGGGAGCTCTTACCGGGCGAATATTTTCCATACGCGATCTGTTGATATATACCATTTATAAACATTTGCGAAACGATCAGACGCATTACCACTAGTTTCTAATTTGATATTTTTAACTTTCTCGGGTGGGATATATGTGTAATGAGGTGAATACAAAAATATTGCAGGAATGTCGCGCGAGAGTTCGTGTTCAAATGTAGCGAAGAACTTAGCCCGCTCTCTTGTGTCAGAAGTTTGGCGAGCGGCTTCTAATGCCGTATCAACCGAACTATTAGTATAACCGGCGATATTAAGTCCTGGATCTAGACGCTGTTTGGAGTGCCAAAAAGCGTAAAGATCTGGGAAATGTCCAATCACTTCGCCAAAAAGTAGAGCATCAAATTTGCGAGGCCTAATCACGTTCGTGTTGAGATCAGAGACTTCATATATTTTCACATCAACAGCTACCCCTATCTCTTTCAATTGATCGGAAATAATTTTAGCTGCTCGAGATAATTCTGGACTGTCGGAGGTGGCCAGAGTAAAAGAGAGAGGCTTCCCTTTTTTCTCTCGTACTTCACTACCACTCACTAATTTCCATCCAGCGTTATCTAAGATCTTGCGCGCCTCTTCTATATTTTGCTCGCGATCATCAAAGCTCATGGTCGAGCCGAAGCCGGAGAGGGCAAATGTAATTACATCACTTCTGTTAACAGCGAGAGACAGAGCCAGTTTCACGTTAATATCCGCAAGAATTATTGATTGGTTCTGATTAAAAAATATTGCAAATAGGCGTGATAGTGGAACACTCAAAATATCTACGCCGTCATCTTGTAAGGTCTTACTCGCTTCTGTAGATAAGCCAGAGATGCTATCAACTTGTTTATTTTCATATGCTTTAATCAAGTCAGTCTCATTAGAGAAGAATTTAAAAATAATTCTTTCGATAAATGGTTCTCCGAGCGCGTAACTAGAATTTGTTACTAATTCAATTGATGTGGGTATGCCAGTAGAATCAGTTTTTATTCTATCAATTTTGTACGGACCCGTACCGATGGCTTCTATATTATTAACGCTTAAGGCGAATTCTTCAGCAGTCACATTTTTCCAAATATGTTCTGGTAAGATGTTTTCTGTCAGATTCTCTAGAAAGGGAGAATAGGCTTGTTTGAGAGTGAGGCGCACGGTCTTCTCATCTTCCGCTTCTATGCTAACTCCTTCCCAATTGGCTCGTCTGGGACTACGCACTAGATCGTTCTGAATCTGATGCACGGTATAAACAATATCCGCGCTTGTAACCGGATGTCCGTCGTGCCACTTCAGATTATCTTTAAGCGTGACTGTGTAAATTGTAGCGTCTTCTGAAATAGAATAATTACTGGCAAGGTTGAGTGAGAATTTTTCGTCAGGTTCGGCTTTTAACAATCCAGAATAAACAAGTGCTACCAGGTCGCGATCTGCTTCAGACGTTGAGAGTATTGGATTAATAAACCGCGGTACACCCAGCACCCCCTCAGTGAATGAGCCGCCCGTTGAGGCAGTGGTTATCATGAAAGCGTTACTACCAAGCGCAACAGCCGCCACAAGCGCACAGATAGATATAATGCCCAAGATCAGTACTTGGTACTTTTGCTTTAGATTTGCCAATCTGGCTAATTTTACGAGTTGGGGTAGACTTGGCAGATCGGCGCTTCGATCGAATTTAATACGGGTATATTTTCTAAGCAAGTTAGTATTTAATAACGAAAATTATTGTACAAGAAGTGAAGCAAAAACAGAGATTGAAAATAGTATAGCTATAATTATTGTAACTTGAAAGATGGTACGCTCAAGGCCCCTGCGAGAACGTTCAATACCTTCACCCCCGGAGGCGCCAAAAGCGGCCCCAAGCGAGGCATCAGTCTGTTGGAGTAGCACAAGAGCCACAAGCACAATAGATAATCCAATCTGCAACCAAGGTAATAAAGAAGCCATATATAGTTAACTTGTCTTTAGTATATCAAACCCTAAAAATTATGCAAGTACACAATTAAGCAAGATGGGACTTGCAAGATCGGGAAACTTGAGTATAATGACTTGCGTTATGAATCCCGTTAGAAGTTACTTTAAGAGAATATTATTGTAGGTAACTTTACTCGGGACGTTATCAGACTAAAACTTCTAACGGGATGAAGAAAAAAACTAAAAAGATTACAAAATTTAATATTAAGAACATTAAGAGTGAGGTGGGAGTTATTCCTTTGGC
>JBBTXQ010000003.1:0-12490 GCA_038062165.1 Patescibacteria group bacterium | reverse complement strand
CAATAGATGATGAGTCTATCGGCAAGATTGGCCAGTGGCCGTGGCCACGCGCAGAGTATGCTAAGCTTCTCGAAACACTCGCTGAGAATCCACCCAAAGTGGTTGGGATCGATGTTTTGTTTGCCGAGGAGTCTAGATTGGGGGTGCGCGATGATGATAAATTGGTTAGTGCTTTAAGTAACGTCAAATTCCCAGTTATTCTCGCTTCACGCGCAAGCGATAAGGTGACAGTTTCTTCGCAATTTACTCAATCTGAAAACGTTATAGTAGGCGGGGTCAGTTTACTTGTAGATCCAGATGGCATTGTGCGCAGAGCAAGTTTTGAAAACAGCTTCGCCGCTAATTTAGCACCCAACTTGGTGCCCTGGGCACCAAGTGACATTGCACAGCGGATTGCGTGGGCTGGGCCGCCGGGCACTTTCCGGCGCGTACCCTTTCATCGCGTACTTGAAGACAAAGAGCTAGCGAAATCGTTTGAAGATAAGATAGTGTTAGTAGGCTCAACGGCTACAGATCTGCACGACGAACAGCGCACGGCAATAGACAGGGGTAACGCTATGCCCGGCGTGGAGATCCAGGCTAATCTGGTGAACATGCTCGCGTCTAGTGCGGGCTACAGTGAGCTGGGTGTGTTCTCGCGAGCCTTGCTAGTCATTCTCGCGGCTCTTATACCAGCTCTCGTGTTTATTTTTATCACCAACATTTGGCGTGCTTTACCTGTGAGTTTGGCCGCTTACGTAGTTATATTACTTGTTACGATTATTGCATGGGGAAGCGAAATAGCTTTGCCTGTTTTTTTTCCGTTCCTTGCCTGGTTAATTTCAACTATTGCGCAAGTTCTCTACAAATATTTTGGGGCTGAACATTCCAAACGGCAACTACATAATCTGTTTGCAAAATATGTATCACGCGATGTGCTCGAAGAAATTATGCGCAACCCAAATGAAGTGAAATTGGGTGGGGAAGAGAAAAAAGTGAGTGTTTTGTTTTCTGATATTCGTGGCTTCACAACACTTTCTGAAACAATGACCCCCACACAATTAACTAGCTTTATGAATCGCTATTTAACGGCAATGACAGATGTAATTATGAGAGAAGGGGGCGTGGTAGATAAATATATTGGCGATGCCATCATGGCCTTCTGGGGTGCGCCCATCTCAAGTGATTCGCATGCGCATAACGCCGTAGTCACGGCCGCCAACATGGCTGATATTCTAGATGATATTAATCTCGAGAATAAAAAGATGGGCGTGCCAGAAATAGAAATTGGGGTGGGTGTAAATTCAGGTGACGTGGTGGCGGGCAACATGGGTTCCGATCAGCGCATGAGTTATACCATCATGGGTGATAATGTTAATCTTGCTTCACGCTTGGAGGGTCTATCCAAGAATTATGGCGTGCGTGTAATTGTAGGCGAGTCAACTCTCAAACTTTGCGATAAAGAGAAGCTGGCAAGTGTTGGCATAAGCGCGCGGGAGATAGATCGGGTTCGAGTAAAAGGCAAAACCAGTGCCGTGACGATTTTTGAGGTTATTCCGGCAAGTCGCAAAGAAGAATTCGAAACAATAAGAGAACGTTTCGATCTAGCTCGAAATTATTATTACAAAGGTGACTGGGACAAATGTCTCAAACTGTTAGCCGAAATAGAAACTATTTTACCGAACGATGGCCCTAGTCGAACGCTCCGCGAACGTTGTACACAATTTAAAATTGTGGCACCCGCAAATTGGGAAGGCATCTACGACCACAAAAACAAATAAATTAAAATATTCATATGCAAACTTGCGTGTTTTGTAAAATTGCAAAGGGCGAAGTTCCGGATTATCGTGTTTGGGAAGATAATGACTTCATCGCTTTTCTAGATATCAAACCAGTTCAATCAGGTCACGTTTTAATAATTCCTCGCAAGCATATTGAACACGTGCTAGACTTGCCAGACGGTCTCTATACAGGTATTTTTTTGGTTGCTCGTTTTCTTGCCCCAAAGATTGGCGAAGTAGTTGATGCGAAAAGGGTTGGCTTATCCGTTGTTGGGGTAGATGTTCCCCATGCGCACCTCCACCTCATCCCCATCCATGCTGCCGGTGATATGAATTTCGACAAGGCTAAAGCAAGCACACCGGAAGTGCTTAGAGAAATGCAGGCCAAAATCCGTCACGAATTGGCTCCTCTCTCGTCTTAACAATTAAGTAATAAATAAAATATATGAAAAAAACTATCGTGTCGGGTCTTGTTCTAGGGATTTTTTTATTAACTCCAGTCATAGGGTTTGCTTATTCTGATTGGGATCTCACTGGTACTTATACTGTAGAGTTTACTTGCGTAACTAATTGTGTCGGTATTTATCCCCACTCCATGACAATAGACAGCATGGACGTTGTTACAGGAACCTTCTCGGGTGATGGCTACTATATCCCAAATCCAACCTACACTTGGGATCTATCTGGCACAAGCACCGATTCTGATTTGATCGCACACATTCTCTACACTGGTACAGGTGCGGGTTACTACGTTGATCTAGTGGGTACAATTGCAGGAGACGGCACTCTCTCTGGTGTGGCAACCTCTAGCGCGAATCAGACGTTCACTTGGGAGACTACGTCTGGCATGGCCACTTCATCGCAATTTACTGTGGTGAATGGGGGAGGCAATATATACGATAGCAAAGGCAAGAAGCTCTGGACTTTTGGTTCTGAAATAAACGTCGATTCCGATGGCATGCTTATGGACGACAGTCACTTCACTTACCAGCACCATCCCTCCAAGTTAACTTGTCACTTCACTGATATTTCTAATCTTGTAATTGCAACTACCACAACGAGCGATGTAGCTACCTTTGACGCTTCCGGTCCTTGTTCTGATAACACAACCAAATCTGTAACCATCACCATAGAAGATTGGGGAGAGCCGGGCGCGCATGTTGACATGATTGAGATTTCGGGCGACCTTTCACTACCCAAGCAAGATATCGACGGTGGCAACTTCCAAGTTAACGGCGATCTCTACACAGATCTCTCTACCCCAGATTCTGAAGACTTTACTCTCTATGCCGATGGCAGCATCGCTTGTCCGGGCGCTGACGATCTCTCTGACCCAGATGGCTTTGTGACCATCACTCCCGTCACTGGAGGTATTGACTACACTATTAACTTGATAGGGGCTGAACCTTTGCGCACTTATACAGTGGCAATCTCACAAGAACCAACTTGTGGCTCGCCCAGTTTCCCTGGCACGTTCTTTACTGACGCATCCGGCGATGGCACATTCAGTGGTTTCTATGCGCTTGCCTCGGGCGCGCACAACGTGCTTGTGAACATGAGCACGAGCGCAGTTAGTCTCTCTGATCCCAAGCATCGCGAGATATCAACTACAGATGCCCCGGTAATTGTGCCGTAACTGTTTGGACGAGCGCAATGGAGAAATTATCCTCCTACGCGCCGCCCTTTTTGCTTGAATATTGCGTTGAAGTACGTGTGAAGTTGGTCCATGGCGTTTGTCACGTCAGAAAGTGTGCCCACTATCGAGTAACAACGAAAATTATGAGTACTTCCCGCACTGATAGTGTTACCACGGAAGACGCAATTCCACTTGACTGTGTCGGGGAATTTGAAGCGACCATAACCTGCGGAGGCCCAGCCTTTTTGGGGCAAGTCGGGCGAATATACACCCATGGCGTACTGCTTGTTTGGGGTAGCAAGAATTACTGGAACATTTTGCTCACCTGGGCCAGAAGAGAGTGCTACCAAAACTTTTGTAGAGGGGTTGTATGAGTAGAAGTTAGAAAAGGACGGTGGCATATAACCGGTAAGTGCCTCCCAAGTGGCCGAGCTGTGTGCCTCGGGTACGAAGAAACTTATTTTGTGCTCGATTACGTTTGCGATACCAGCGAAGCCGATTGTGACAGTTTTATCGAGATAATGATTTGAGAGATCGGTTTTGTTTTGGGCGGAGGTGAAGCTGGTCTTGCCACAATTCCAATTATAAGCACTACGCGCGCGCATCCAGAAGGCCATCTGCGTGCTCGACTTGAGTGTGTTGCCCGCGGCAGAGATCTTTCGCAATACACTTATGCTTGTTTCGCCCGTGCTGTCGGCAGAAGATCCGGCTTCAGTGGGGTTGAAGCATTCACCCAGCCCATCATATGAAGAAGCGCTCTGGAGTTCTCGTCCATGGTCATAGCTATTTATGAACTCGCGACCATTCCAAATAAGTGAACCGATTGCTCCGGCCAGTCTCTCAGAAGTGCTGATGGTGATGTTCGAATTGGCGAATGGGGCTGAAATAATAGAATTAGCGTTTGGTTTTACTCCAATTGTCTTAGGCGCTCCCACGAGCAAAGGGTTCCCATCGCCGTTAGTATCAATTGCGTACGCATATATCTTGTGATAACCGCTTTTGTATCGCTCGGGTAATTGCCAAGCGAAACCGTGATTGCCTTTATATCCTGTCACCTTATTTACATCTGGTCGCGACAGGTTGGCTACTGTAGATCCAATAAGCAATCCAGAGCCGGCCGGGCCGTTGGCATAGAAGTGAATTGCGATATTCTTGGTAGGGGCATCTGCGTCAATGGCCCAACCCCAAGCCTTTCCACTTGCGATATCGATGCCGTCGAGATGGCCAATAGGCTTGGAGCCCGCGCTAGCCGGAATGGCCATCGCGGACAGAGCAGCTATTATTATGAGAGAGGGGATAAATTTGTGTATTTGCATATGGAGAAGCTACACCCTTGCAATATTTTGTCAAGAGGAGTAGCTTACGGGTATGACAAACAAAACACTTTTTCTAGTCTCGATTCTTGGCCTTATTTTGGTGCCTAATTTGGCCGGAGCTCAGTATTACACTGGCCTGTACCCGCAAAATCAGTATCAATATCAGACTCAATACCAGAGCTACCCATACTCATATCCATACAACTATAATTACGGCTCTGTTTTGGGTGCAACTTACAATCAGTATTACCCTTACCAGCAATACCAGCAAAATAGTCCTGGCTGCAACTTCACAGTCAACCTATCTCTTGGTAGCACGCACCCGCAAGTAGCGGACTTGAATCGCATGTTGGGAGTAGGTGAAGGTTCTTATTTTGGCACTGCTACTTACAATGCTGTTGTGAGATTTCAAAATCAGTATGCAAGCGAAGTGCTCTATCCAGCGGGCTTAACTTACGGAACTGGCTTCGTGGGTGCGATGACTCGAGCCAAACTCAATTCGCTCTGCAATGGCCAGGCGTACATGCAGATGGGCACATATAATATGTATGGCACAGTGTTGGGCGCAACATACCCTTATAATTATTCATACAATTACTCCAACAATTATTCTTACCCATACCTGCCTACCGGACAGGCAGGCAATTATAACTACCAAACTTATCCAACTTACATTCCACCAGTTACTAATACGAACACAAGTAATATCAGCATAAATTTTTACGCCAATCCGGCAAACGTTTATTCCGGAGGTTCAACCCAAATTAATTGGACAGCGTATAATGCAAGTTCGTGCACAGCCTCTGGCAGTTGGTCTGGCAGTAAAAGCACAACTGGCAACGAAACTATCTATCCAACCTACTCAAACCGCACATACACACTAACCTGCACCAGCACAAACGGCGCAAGCATAAGCCAGACCCTAACAGTGGGTGTGCTGTAATTTGCTTGCAACGATTCTCTTCTCGCGCTAGTTTTACCCACAGGAGGACTCGATGCAATCCACAAGAGTCGTTATCGAAACGATACAGATCAAGTTTGAGGTGCGTGACGAGAGGGGTCAAGCCGGTCGCGCTTCGATCGTTCTTGTCAGCAACGAATTGCACCCAGTGCCCTATGCTCTCCTTGAGGACGTTTTTGTCCGAGAAGATGTACGCGGTTCCGGCGTTTCTACCGAACTCGTGCGTTCTTGCATCAAGGAGGCCAGCAGTCGGGGGTGTTACAAGTTGATCCTATGTCACACGCCAGGAATTCTAACAGCGTGGTATGCTCGGAAGTTTGGTTTCAAGCTCTCGGGGAACATGGAGATGCGACTTGATTTACCAGGCTAGTTCTCACTGTGGTCCCGCGGCCCCCAACGGGGCCGTTTAATACAAAGATGATTTAGTATGATTAAAGCTTTCATATTTGATTTAGACAATTGCATATTTGATAACCACTCTATTTCTGACGAAACGTTAGAGCCTCTGTTGCGTGTGGTAGACGACGAGATTGCTAGGGGTACGATTCCGCTGAGTTTGAGGGATATTTTGATGCGTGAAATTCGCATCTTTAGTCCCAAGGATTTTTGTAAGAGACATAACTTACCACTTGAGACAGTGCTTGCTCGGGCCATAGATAGTATTGTCATTCCGGACGTACTTTCAACTTATGGGGATCACGAGGTTATTGCCATTCTTCCGGGGAAAAAGTTCTTGGTTACCGCCGGCCTTGGGGTAGGGAATTATCAAAATCAGAAGATAGACAAACTTGGAATTAGACAGATGTTTGAAGAGGTGCATGTTACTGGAGATAAAGGGGAAGCTTTCGCAGGTATTCTAGAGCGTCACAATCTTTCTCCTCGAGAGTGCGTAGTTTTAGGCGATAACCCCTATTCAGAACTAGCCGCGGGCAAGGAATTGGGCATGATAACTGTCCAAACCCTAAGACCAAAGGTGGAAAGAGTGGATGGGTTTGACCACTATATCGAGACTTTTCACGAACTTCCCTCTATTATAGCTCGATATGCGTAAAAAAGTTCGAGTAGGGGTGCTTATGGGTGGGCCGGGAAGTGAACGCGAGGTTAGCCTTAACTCTGGTCGCAACGTTCTGAGCGCATTTAGGTCAAAAGAAAATACCCAGCGATATATCGCTGTGCCTATAGAAATTCGCGACCCAAAGAAAGTCCTAGCTCAACTCGCCTTGGCCAAACCTGATGTGGCCTTCTCGGTTGTGCATGGAACTTTCGGCGAAGACGGAGTTCTGCAATCCTTACTCGAGATCGCCCGAGTTCCTTATGTTGGCTCTGGCGTGCTTGCCTCTGCCCTGGCCATGAATAAGAAACTTTCAAGTTTCTTGGTCAACACAAAAGGGGTCCGCGTCCCAAGAGAAACTAAAAAAATTCCTTGCGTGGTGAAGCCAAATGACAGTGGCTCGAGTGTAGGGGTCACTATCGTTAAGAACAAGAAAGATTTAGCTAAAGCAATCAAACTTGCCAGCAAAGAGGGAGGGCCTATTATTCAAGAGTTTGTCCCTGGTACGGAACTTACATGTGGCGTGCTCAAGTTTGAGAAAGGCAAACCGACTGCCTTGCCGGTTACAGAAATAGTCCCCAAATCAAAGTTTTTCGATTACAAAGCCAAATATACAAAGGGTGGCAGTGAAGAGATTACACCGGCTCGCATTTCTAAAAAACTAACTCAGGAAGTCCAGGAAGCGGCTCTTCTTGCTCACAAAACTCTCGGTTGCCGACACATCTCACGCAGTGACTTCATTCTTTCCAAAGACAAAATCTACTATCTCGAAACTAACACTTCTCCGGGTATGACTAACACCTCGCTAATTCCCCAGGCCGCCGCCGTAGCCGGGTTGAGTATGCCAGATCTCTGCGATCGCCTCGTACGCGCTGCTCTATTACAATAGAGCGCAAGAACCCCGAAGGGTAACCCTCCGTTTGACTTTTATGAGACTTTGTGATACACTATGGGGTGAATTTGGACACTGAAAAACGAAGGAAAAGAAAGGAAAGTGAGGTGAAGGTTGAAGGAGATCTATCAAGCTTCGCGCCCGTTCATGCGGGCACTTGGCGTGGCCCTCGCGGTTACGCTCTTGCTTCAGGTCATCGGCACGGTTACGCCCTATTTCATGGGTCTGACTGTGGATGCGGTGATCGGCAAGAACGTATCGGGCGCGTTCAAGTTGCTAGCTGTTTTTATTCTTCTAAATAGCGCGAGTGTTTTGATCGCGCTTTGGAAGGACAGATTCGAGCTCCGCAACTTCGATTTCGCCATGCCTCGCCACTACAACGACATGTCGGTAGGCAAGGTCATGGAGCTCTCGATGTCTCAAGTCTCTGAAGGCAACAGCCAGTTCCGACTGGGAGTGATGCAGAGAGGTCAGATGGCGGCGCAAGATCTTTTGCGCACGCTGATCTATCAGGCCGCTCCGCAAGTGCTCTCGGTCACAGTGCTCTCTGTTGCTATGATCTACACCAACCGAGATCTGGGCCTCGTGCTCCTCGCATCTATCATTGGCTACGGCTACTTGGTAGTGCGAGAGAGTCTCGACAAACGCACAGCGCTCGACGAACTCGAGACAGCCCGTCAGCGCGACAGCAAACGTCGGGCGGAAGTAATGCGTAACGCTCGGCTCGTGATGGCCAATGCGCAAGAAGTGCGCATGCGTACGGATCTCGACAAGAGAGAGGGCGAGAGGTCGCAGCTCTCAATCAAGATCTTCTCGTCACTCTCGACCCGTGCACACATGCGCATGCTTGTGTTACAGGGCCTCCGGTTTGGCATCATGAGTATTAGTATCTGGCAGGTAGCTCGGGGAGATTACACCCCTGGCTTTGTGGTCATCTTCTGGTCGTGGGTGGGTAATGCCCTCGGCGGGGTGACCATGCTCGGTAGCTTGCAGAGGCAGATTCTCGATCAAGTCACCGGTCTGCGCAAGTACTTGCGAATGATGCGCGTAGAGCCAGATGTGCGGGAAGTTTCAAATCCTGTGCGTCCAGATAACTTCGACGGCCAGATCGTTTTCAAGAACGTCTCGTACGCATACAGATCACGTATGCGGCGAGGCGCAGTGGAAGACGACGAGGACAACGAGAACGAAGAAGTTGCCCTGCTTGAAGAGAAGCGTGAGCCGGCACTGCGCAACATCAATCTCACTGTTACCCCCGGGGAGCGAGTAGCCTTCGTGGGCGAAAGTGGCGCGGGCAAGAGTTCGATCGTAGCCGCATTACTTCGCGCCTTCGATCCCGATGAGGGCGAGATTTTGATCGACGGTGTTGACCTCCGCCTCCTTGATCTCAAGCAATTCCGGAGCGCGGTTGGCATTGTCGAGCAAGACGTGACGCTCTTCGACACGTCGCTGCGCGAGAACCTACTCTTCGGAGCTGGTAGTCGCGAAGTCAGTGACGCGGAGCTCACGGAAGCTTGCCGAGTGGCTCGGGTGGATCGCTTCATGCACAAGCTCGAGCGAGGCTACGACACCCTGATCGGCGAGCGCGGAGTCAAGCTCTCGGGTGGCGAACGTCAGAGAGTGGGGATTGCCAGGGCGTTACTCAAGGACCCTGCAGTACTTATCTTCGACGAGGCCACTTCGAATCTCGATGCCGAGAACGAGCACTTCATTCACGCGGCGCTCGAGGAGGCCTCGAAGGGGAGGACCACGATCATCATTGCTCACCGCTTTAGCACCATCTCACACGTGGATCGGATCTACGTGGTGGATGATGGATGTATTGTGGCGGTGGGATCACACGACGAGCTCCTCAAGAACTCAACTCACTACCGGAGACTCGTGGCTTATCAGGGCATCGTGAGCTAGAATTTTCCTTCAGTTTTTAACTTTCTTCTTTGCAAGAGCGGCTTCCGGAAACGGAGCCGCCCTTTTTATTTATTTGGAGAAAACAGGTTACGCGAGGTAGAATAGGTTAATGGCTAAACAATACGATTTTATTGCGGTGGGGGATATTGTTACGGACGCTTTTATCAGATTGAGCGTGGCTGAAGAGCATATGAATAAGCATGCGCCAGAATTGTGCATGCCTTTTGCCACCAAGATTCCTTATGAGTCCGTGACGGAGATTGTGGCCGTGGGCAACTGCGCTAACGCGGCTGTAGCCGCTTCTCGATTGGGTTTATCCAGTGCCCTAGTTAGTAATCAAGGGGATGACGAAGTAGGCAAACGCCAGCGTGAAGTTCTTAAACAAGAAAATGTGAATGATGAGTTTGTGTTAGACCACACTGGCATGAAGACGAATTATCACTACGTGCTCTGGTACAAAGATGAGCGCACTATATTAGTTAAACACGAAGACTATCCGTATGAGATGCCTGGCTCGCATGACGGCGGCCCAGAACTTGAGGCTAAATGGTTGTACCTGACTTCACTCTCGCCCAAGTCTGCCGAATTTCACGACAAGATCGCAGATTATCTGGATGCGCATACGGATACCAAACTTTCATTTCAGCCTGGCACTTTCCAGATCAAGTTGGGGAAAGATAGATTGGAGAGATTATATAAGAGAGCAGAAATATTCTTTTGTAATATAGAAGAAGCGCAGATGATTCTCGAAACAAAAGAAGAAGACCCAAAGAAGTTAATGCAAATGCTGCATGAATTAGGTCCCAAAATAATTTGCATCACTGACGGACCCAACGGAGCTTTCGCAAGTGACGGCAAGGAGGCTTGGTCAATGCCTGTTTATCCAGACGAGAAACCGCCATATGACCGCACCGGCGCGGGTGATGCCTTCGCCAGCACGTTTACTTGCGCGCTTGCGCTCGGCAAGAGTGTGCCAGAAGTGCTCACCTGGGCCCCTATTAATTCTATGAGTGTCGTGCAATTTGTTGGAGCCAGAGAAGGGTTGCTTACTCGCGAGAAGCTAGAAGAATATTTGTCCAGCGCTCCCGCAAGTTATGCTCCCAAGAAATTATAGATACCACTCAAAGATTTGGTTTTTACTCAATGTAAAATTAATAAACGATAGCTCACTAATTTTACGACAAAAATTAATTACTATTTGAGATCGAATTCATCACGTAACCAATGATCATTTTCCAGTTTGTCTACCTCCATGTACAAAACTTCTTTGCTAAGTTCATATTTGCGCTTGATAAGAGTTATTATCTCCGCACAAGGGTATGGATATACCCAAGCACTCTTTTGCAATGGGATAAATCCTAATGCAACTAATGTAGATCGCACTTCTTCACGAATTCCCTTTCTAAATTCTGGGATATCGAAAATCACAATTCTCCAGTTACCATCCCAGTTCCAGGGTTTCTTGATTGTAAGATTCCGCAACTCATAAGCAGTAGCAATTTCCTCTCCTTTGTCTGTGAGCTCATAACCATTTCGCTTTCCTCTTGTTACTTTCTGTAATAAGCCACGTCTCACAAGGTCATCTCTCACTTTATACATGTACCACTCTTTACGTCTTGAATCTTCTACACCGAGCATCTGTACGGCGTTTGGAGCTATCATTGCCATAGTCAAAAAACCAACAGCTCCCACAGAACATAATATAGCTTTTGCAACCTTCCCAAATCGAGGCCGCTTCCTAAGTTCTCGTATTTCTTTTGATGTGATTTTCATGCGTAAAATTAATAAACGATCGCTCACTAATTTTACCATTGACACGGCTAATTTTTCAAGTAAGGTGGTTGGGGAGATAAAACTACAATGGCAGAATTCATGCAGCACCAGTGCGATGAAGTACAGCAGGCGATCACCCGACTTGCCGATGCCCTCTGTAGCTGGGAACGTGCAACGAGTTTGCAGTCTGTTCTCATTATCCGCGAACAAGGTGAGCCGGGATTCGTCTTCCGAGCCATGTCTGGTAAGCCAGGTATCCCGGACGATGTGACTGATGAGCAGATGATCGGTACCATCCGTCGTCAGCGTAGATAAAAGATGGCCGAATGGGATAGCGCCCGATCTGTTACGACAGGTCGGGCGCGCACTCATTTGAGAACGTCTGACTCTCGGTGTTATACTCAACGAATGTTGCTACGAGTCTTTAAGAAAGTTTTTTCTGATCCGATCTATATTCTATATTCACTCTTTGCGGCTGTTTTTGTTGTGGCAATTATTGTTTTCGCAATCAACTTTCGTTTAATCGCGGTTGTTTGGAGCTTCACATTCTTTTTGAGTCTTTTCACCACACTTCCTTCTGTTCTAGGATTTAATCAATTTCTGTATCTGGTTATCGTGGCAATGCTATTCAGCATTAGTTTGTCTTTAAGTATCTATTATCTCAAGCACTCTCGTTTAAGTAATTTGAGCAGTCTGTCAGGTTTGGTTGTTGCCATATTGGGACTTGGCTGTTCTTCTTGCGGTTCACTAATCCTGACACCGATACTTGGCCTTGCCGCCGGAGGCTTACTGGCTACTCTGCCCTTACGGGGTGGCGAGTTCGCCATTCTTGGAGTTGTACTCTTGCTATGGTCGCTCTACACTCTCATTAAGAAAATAGATCAACCTTATGGATGAAGAAAAAATATCTAATCAAGAACTGATTGAGAAGCTGAAGTATCCGGAGAAAAGTGTTGGGAAAAACAAAACTGTTCTCTTGTTTGGAATAGTAATAATCTTAATGGCAATTCTGTTGCTAGCTAATTATTTAACTAGGGTATATGGTTACTATACTATTTCTGAACAAGCTATTCATTGGCACGCCCACTTAATCATCCGAGATAAGGGAGAATATGTGCCTATCCCACCGTCTGTTGGATTACTTGGGGATACAGCTCATCCGGAGAACTTACTTACTCACAGCGATGATAGTA
>JBBTXQ010000002.1:0-9369 GCA_038062165.1 Patescibacteria group bacterium | reverse complement strand
AACATCTTGTACCTGCTTATATGCTCGTGATTATTAATGATGACAGTAAGACGTTCTTTAATATCCTCCATATTGTTCATGCCAACCTGATGAATGATTTGATATTTGTTTAGCAGGTCGGGCAGGATATCAAGCACGACATCGTTGATCATCTGCGCCCCCTGCGATCCACCCACTATCAATATTGTCGGGATATCACGTTCAAGCTTGAGGTATTCATAGGCGCCTTCGCGTGTGAGTTGGGTTAATTCGCGTCTAATTGGGATGCCAACAAGAGCTGTGCGATCCTTGGGAAAATGTTCCAGCGCCTCCTCATAGGCAATGCCAATACGTTTTGCGAATTTGCCAGCGAATTTATTAACACGGCCTGGAATGGCGTCAGATTCGTGCACAATTACTGGGATACGCAGGAGCCTGGCGGCGACGATAACGGGGAAACTGGCATATCCGCCTTTCCCTACTATCACATCAGGAAAGAGTAAGAATAATTTCCAGAGTGCAACAATAATCCCCCATCCCGTTCTCGGAATATCAAAAATATTTTTAATTGATGAGTAGATACGTAACTTGCCGGCACTTATTTTTTTAAACTCGATGTTGTATTCAAAGAGAGCCTTCTCGTCATACGGATTGTCGGACATGTAATAATACTTGGGCGCAACAAGCTTACGTTCATCAATTAACTTATTTAACTCCTGAACGATAGCGATTATGGGGTAGAAGTGGCCTCCGGAACCTCCGCCAGTAAATAGGATTTTCATCCCGTTAGAAGTTACTTGCGTTTATTATAAACATGTTTGACATAACCTAATGATCTAATTTACTTATACTTCTAATGGGATTCATGTTTTGTTTAGAATTGTATTTGGCTTGAAACTCGAAATCTGAAGTAGGAGGCCTAGACTTGCGAGAGTGAAGACGTAGGCCGTACCACCGTGTGACACGAGCGGCAATGGCACCCCGGTAAGGGGTAGCATTCCAAGCATTGCTCCGATATGAAAGAATGCTTGGCTCGTTATCATTGTAACAATTCCAACCACCAAGAGTCTACTCATCTTATTTGGAGTTCTGCTGGCAATTTTGAAGCCTCTTAAGGCCAGACTTATGAATAGAAGTAGTATGAAGATTGTGCCCATGAAGCCAAATTCCTCTCCCAACACGGCAAATATGGAGTCCCCTGTTGGTTCTGGTAGGTATTGAAATTTTTGAACACTTTGGCCGAAGCCTCTGCCCGTGACCTTTCCAGAACCAATTGCGAGTAGCGACTGACGGACCTGATAACTGCTACCTAAGGGATCATCGCCTGGGTTGAGATAGGTTGAAATGCGCTCGCGCACGTAGGGCCTCACCAGAGCCAGAATTCCCACGAGCAGAACAGCAACGCCGATTAAATAAGCAATATGCCTAATTCTGCCTCCTGCGGAAATGAATATAGAGAGCGATGATGCAAACATAATTAGATAGGTTCCTGTATCTGGCTCAGCAAGCATTAAGAGGCCAACGAGTGCCATTATTCCGGTGAAGGGCAGGAGACCGTATTTAAAAGTTTTAATCGAGTTACCCTCACCAGCCGCCCACGCTGAAATAAATATAATGAGTGCTATTTTTAATAATTCTGACGGCTGGAAGGAGATACCAGCTATTAATATCCATCGTGCCGCCCCGCCGGTATTCAGTCCTAATCCCGGTACAAATACGAGTGTGCATAAAATGATTGCAATAATTAGAATATAAAAAGAATATTTTCTAATTTTGATAATGGGCACTATGTATGCTAGTAGACCTAGCGCAAGACCTCCACAGAGGCCAAAAACAAATTGTGAAAAAAGGACACTTTTCCACGATGCCCCTTCGCGTGTAAGCAGGCCAAATGATGCTGAAATGAAAATAAATAGTCCAGAGATAATTAATAAGGCGATGATTCCCAATAACACTTTATCCGGGAACCGGGCGCGGATCTCACTCATGAATTTTAATTGCTTGTGCCATGCCCAATAATTTAGAAATATCACTGAATCTGCCTTCTTCACTGGAACCAAGAACTACGATTATCACTGGTCTGTTTATCTCAACATCAATAATAACCGCTAGATTACCTCCAGCGAGATCAGTTAGGCCAGTCTTGGATCCTAGTATCCCAACTGTCTTACCAACATACTTATTAGTATTCTTAACCAACCCAGCTTCGTCCGTGTATTCTTCTTTAGTAGTGCAATCAAGTAGGTCCCGATAATCAGAATAAAGTCTACCCATGA
This sequence comes from Patescibacteria group bacterium, assembly GCA_038062165.1. Lineage (GTDB taxonomy): Bacteria > Patescibacteriota > Minisyncoccia > Phycocordibacterales > DATDSR01 > DATDSR01. The sequence goes on along the minus strand of JBBTXQ010000002.1, from coordinate 7,114 downwards.
CAATAGAGATGTCGCGCGCAGAACCATAGGCACCTGATAAGTTCTCACTTATATCAAGACCCGTAGAGCTCAAGAAAAAGCTCTGCTTCATCCCTAAATTATTTGCCGTGATTTGGAGTTTTGATTGTAAATTTACTCCTAGTTCTTCCGCTATTCTATTATCTGACGTTACGAGCATCCTACACAAGATATTATTTCCGACCTTTTCCAGTCCAGTATCTTCCGCGTACACATATGCCGTCATAAGTTTAGTGAGTGAGGCAAGTGGCAACTGCGCTAGCAAATTTTTCGAGAGGATAATTTTAGAATTGCGAATGTCATAGACAATATAAGCCCTCGCTTCTACCGTCTCACTGCCTGAGAGGGAGATCTGCGCTTCTGTTTCAAAATAAACAAAAACGCTAATTATTATCGGGATTATCAATAGATATCGCATTTAGTTTAGTTCTGATTGCTTCATAATCTGGCAAATCCTCTATTTTTGCGAGGCCCATAAAGGTGAGTAGTTTAATCGTTGGCTGATACAAGTAACTACGTGAATCCTCCGGATTGGGAATCCTATCTATCAGACCGCGTACCATAAGGTGCCTGACTGTGAACTGTGAATTTACGCCCCTAATATAATCAATCTTAGTGCGTGATATGGGACCTTGATATAGAATAATTGAAAGTGCTTCGACCCCTGCCTTACCCAGTTCCCCAGACAGTTCATCTTTTGTAATCTGTTCTATTGTACTTGCCGCATCAGGGCTGGTTCCCAGCTGAACGTGATCGCTTGTCCTAACAAGTATTATTCCCCCATCACTCTGCGCTAGTGTATTTTCTAATTCAATAAGTGCTTCATTAATTTCTGAACCCTCCCTTTTTGTGACCTTTGCTAGCCATGCAATAGTAACTGGCTCGCTCTTGTAGAATAAAATAGCCTCAAGTATTTTGCGTAAATTATGCATATGCTGGCGTGCCCGGATTAGTAACTTCCATCTCTATGTCGTCGAAACGAGTGTGTTGTTTGACCTCAATCACTCCCCTTTTCACAAGCTCTAGCATCGCAAGGAAGGTAATGATAACAGTTACTTTTTCTTCCTTTTCTAATTTAGTAAATGATTTAAACGAGTGCTTAAGTGCGCTCTGCATGCGTGTCCCCAACCTGTCAATCATTTCTTCCAGACTAATCACTTTCTGTACGGTTTTCTTTTCCAGTATTTCAACCTTAGGCATGCTCTCAAGTAATTGCTTCATTACATCCAAAACCTGCTTCGGCTCAAGCCTATCTGGTGGTGCGAAGACTATATTAAATTGCGTACTTTCCTCCCGTGAGTAAATGGGACTAGAGCCAAATAAGTTATTTATCTCACTGCTCTGTCCTTTGAGTATTTTAAAAATAGCTAAGCGCCTTTCCAAATCATCAATGCTAGCTTGCTCCTCTGGCTCAAGCTCTAGGCCCGGTAGGAGTGATTTAGACTTGATCAATAATAAAATAGAAGCAACATAAATAAAGTTAGCTGTATCTGAAACAGGCAACTCATCTAATTTCTCAATATGCTCCAGAAATTTATCAGCAACACCAGATAGTGACACGTCTGATATGTGCATTTTGCGAGATTCAATGAGTTCGAGCAAAAGCTCAATCGGTCCCTTGAATTTTTCAGTCGCAATTTCAAATTCGTTCATAATTCATGAATCATAATTCCTAATTCTATCTTACGGATTGAGGCGCTTGACATCGCGGGGAACGTACGTGGCCTCGCGTACATTGGGCAGATCGAGGATCTTCATCACAATGCGTCCGGGGCCGATGCCACCACCACCATGCGGTGGACAGCCATATCGGAAAAAGTTTAGATAATCTGTAAGATGTTCGAGGCTCATGCCTTTCTCAAGTGCTTGCTTCTCAAGTATTTCTGATCTGTGCTCGCGCTGGGCAAGTGTCGTAATCTCGAGCCCCTTATACAGGAGATCCGCTCGCCGAGAATAGTCACTCCCCTCCTCGAGGCGCATGTGGTAGAAGGCGCTCTTCGATTTGTGATACTCGTGTATAAATACAAACTCGTGATTGTGTTTCTCTTTAACATATTCACTAATCGCTCGCTCCTCCTCGGGCGAGAGATCGTGTTCTTCACCAGATGCTACTCCCCTTTCGGCCAGGATCTTCTTAGCCTCGAGCATCGTGATGCGCGGGAATGGTCTGGTGGGCACTTCAATTTGTAAATCAGGCATGACTTCTCGGATATGTGAGAAGCCAGAGAGGATCAGTTGCTCCTCCTCGTCCATGACATCGTGATGTGACTCTATGTATGAGATCTCGAAGTCCCAGCCAGTGAATTCGGTCAAGTGTCTAGTAGTGAAAGAAGCCTCTGCGCGGAAAACAGGTTCAACCATGAAAACTTTCTCAAATCCAGCGGCCATTCCCATTTGCTTGTAAAATTGAGGTGATTGAGCCAAGTAGGCCTTGCGATCAAAGTACTTGACCTCGAAGACATCTGCGCCAGATTCGCTCGCGGTATTCATAAGAGAAGGCGGATAGAGTTGAGTGTAGCCGTGTGCATTCCAGAAGTTACGGAAGCCCTTCTCAAGCTCCGTCCAGACTTTAAATATTTTCGCTTTCTCGGGCTTGCGCAAATCAATCCAGCGGTAATCAAAACGTACTGGCGCCTCTGTCTCCTCTCCGCCCTTAAGAGTTACAACCGGTATCGCAAGTTCTGGCGCGGCTGCGCTCAAGACCTCGAGTGACTCAATCTGTATTTCGATCCCACCAGGCGCTTGCGCCGCTTCAACAACCTTGCCAGAAATACGCACAACTGACTCAAGTGACAAACCTTTCACTTTGTCAAACAGCGGTCGGACCGCTGTGGAATCATTTGTGATCACAACCTGTACTGTGCCAGTGATATCGCGAAGTATCAAAAAGATAATTTTGCTCTGTACTCGCAGAGCATGCACAAAACCTTGAACGTGCACATTTTGCCCCACCTTCTCTCCCAAATCCTTCGTGTGTGTAGCCATCAACATGATTGAAATTATAACACAGCTTCAATCATTTATCTCTCCCCTTCCCCTCTCTTATCTATAAGAGAGGGCGAGACGATAGTCCGGGTGAGTTACCTAACTCCTATCAGTTTCCGGACTTTTGAAATAGTCTCACTCGCTTTTGCGCGGGCTTTCTCGCCGCCAGCTTTTAGTACACGTTCTACAATACTCGAGTCTTTAGAAAATTCCTCGCGCTTCGCGCGCATGGGTGATATAAACTTTATGATATTTTCTGCTAGCAACTCTTTACTCTCTTTATACCCAATCTCGCCCGCCCTGTACTTGGAGGCAAGGCCTCCAAGTTGGTCCTGTGAGAAGAGTTTATGTAGTGCGAACACGTTGTCTGTTTCGGAATCAAGCTTCTCGCCCTTCCCCTTTGAGTCGGTGACGATACTCATCACTTGCCTCTTAATTTCATCGTCAGAGGCAAACAAGGGTATATGATTACCATAACTTTTACTCATTTTGCGCCCGTCGATTCCTGGTACCACAGCCACGTCAGGCATGATTAGCGCCTCGGGCAGGGTGAAGGCCTCGCCGAAAATCCTATTAAATTTCTGCGCAGTGTCGCGAGCGTACTCTACATGTTGCTTCTGATCTTGTCCTACTGGCACACACTCGGCATCATAGAGCAGGATGTCTGCGGCCATGAGCATGGGGTAATTAAACGTGCCAACACTGATCTCCTTATCCTTCGCTTCAGCATCTTTATACGCATGAGCGCGCATAAGATAAGGCATGGTAGTGATAGTGTCAAATATCCAACATAGTTCTGTATGCTCTGGTACGTCTGATTGCTTGAATAGAATTACTCTCTCCGGATCGAGGCAAATGGCCAGGAAATCGAGCACCATCTCGTGAGATAGTTCTCTCATTTCGCCAGCGTTCTGTACAAAGTTGAGAGCATGGTAGTCAGCCACCATGATGTAATAGGGCTCGAATTGCCCTTGCAGATCCACGAACTGTTTCATGGCCCCGAAATAGTTGCCAATATGAGGTCGGCCCGTAGGCTTCATTCCCGAAAGTAGCACCTTTTTGCTATCTGCCATAGTTATACAATGGTATCAAAATAATAAGACAAATTCTATGGACATAGACAATGCCGAAGGCACCGGAGATTAGCTAGCTCTTAGTAGCCTTGATTATAAATTGCTGGGGCGTGGTTAGTTTGAACACAAGCTCGCCAGAGGCATTGGTGCGCTTAACCTCCTCAATGCGATAGCCATTGGTGTATACATACAGGTCAGTGTCAGCAGGTAAGCCGCTGATTGTAACCGTGTATTCTGCAGAGTTAGTTACTTTTGGCAGGACCTTGACCACCACCATTCCCGGAAAAGAATCTATACTGCCATTAATATCAATAGTTGAACTTACCTTTACTGGCCAGCCCAATGAGCCAAGAACCTTCAAATCTCCGCCGTAAGTAACAGTCGGTACAACAGTTGGAGCAACAACCGGTTTGGGATTTATCACTTCCTTTGAAGTTGCAGACGTAGCTGTCGCGGAAGCCTGTGGTGGCAGTGAGGGCTTCGACGAAGTTGCGATGGCTTGCATTTGCGCAGTGCTCGTAGCGTTAGCATTTGGTTCCTTTGCCCGATCCTTAGCCCTCTGCTTCGAGACTGCATACCCACCCCCAGTAACAGCCCCTGCAATAATTATGATTAGAATAACCAGTGGCACAAATCCTCTTTGCGTGTTTTTCATAGATTCTCTATTTACTATTAACCACAACAATTCATGTATCCCTCTGAATACTCAATGGTATCCCCTTCGTAATATCCTGCTAGTTCAATTTTAGCATCATCTATATGTATAGCGACAATTGAACCACTTTGGGTTCTGCTTTCTCTGTTGGGTGGATAGTCGAAGTGCAGAAGGATGTTCTTTTCATCATTGCTTGCATATATAAGCGTAACGTTAGAATCAGCGTAAGCTTGGGGTAGATCCTCTGGCGGCAGTAATGCTATCAGCTTCTCTCTAATTATCGCGATTGGGATGTTAACTAAAATCATGCTGTCAAGCTTATTTAAAATCACCAAACTCTGATCGTTAGTGAGACCATAAATGTAGCCAATGGTTTCTTTTTGCATCTCGAAAGAGACATGTGACGAAGGATCCTTTTTTGACCACAAGCCAACGGATAGAATAGCGACGACAAATAGAATTGTTAGTATAATTTTTCTCATTTCTTTTTCTTAATCTTAGTTGTTGTTGACGGTGTGCTTGTGACAGTTTCCCCACAAGCTCCCTGTGTATCTCCGTGGGCGAGATGAGCCTTTACCGCATCTGCTCCTATTGCAATGCTATGTGCATTCGCTGGATTGCCAGGTGGAATGTGGCAGATCGTAACCTTGTTTTTGTTGCTCTTACCAATTGACTTGGCATATTCACTTGCTGTTAGCACAAGATCTGATTTAAATTTCAATTCGAATATGCCGTCCCCGCTGCTGTCTACTTGAATAGTCATTCCATTTTCTCCTTTTGCCAGAGCTTGCCAGTCAGCGGTATATTCATGGACTTCGCCTTGCTTGATAGGAATATTAGTTGCAACAAACTCCGTGGGATTGATAGACCCATCAAAATTCTGAACGATTATACTGTATCCGTCATTAGCTATACCAGTAACTCTGTATCGATAAGTACCTCGCGGGAAAAGGATTGAGGCTTCCTTGTGCGCATTATTGTCATAAACTACTTCAGGAATATTGTCAGTTAATGTTCCAACGGGGCCACCGCTTTGGTTATTGTCCTGATCATAAATACTCAAATACACAGGGCTCATGACGCATATTTCAGTTCTCTTCTCAACTGATAGCGCCAGCTGTTTACCAATATTTGCGTTAACCTCACCAGTATATGATGGGTATATGGTCGCTAGTGACCCCAACTTATCCGCAACCCAGACCTGATACTTTGGATTATTCTCATTATTAAATGCGTAGCACCCTTTACCAAAGCCATTGTATCCCCTTACGGCCAATAAAATTTTCAGAGTACTATCATTAATCGATGTATCCGTGCTTATGGCCCAGGGTCGTGGTTTGGTACTTTTATCTACCTTGCTCTCAAAAATAGTATACTTACCCTTGAGAATGCCCAGGCCGTCCTTGATGTTGGCGTATATACTTTGTGGACTATTATCGTAATATCTAAGTTTGATATTTCCAAAATTTGGCTGTGGGGACTCCTCTTTGTATTCGAGATTTCCTGAACCAACCTTGTGTTGGTAGCAATGCTTGATGCCACTACTAGCAAGGGGGGTAGATATATCATCACATGGAGGTATTTCAATGCCTGAGTAAACACCCCTATTATCATAATTACCAAGAACGTCATTTCTCCCTCGATAGAAATACTCCTCAAATAGAAAGTTTGAAGGTATTGAACTTAAACTTGAGCGGTTAGTGTTAAGTAGAGAATTGAGTGATGCTCTTGTTGCTGGCCGTAGACGTCCATCTGCCGGTGTAATGCTTTTAGCAGTTTGGTAGGCCGTTACAGCAGACTCCGTCGTAGGCCCATAAAGACCGTTAATGGGACCAGAGAATTGCCCGCTAAATGTAAGGATAGTTTGTAGGTAGGTTACGTCTAAGAGCTTCGGTAGAACTGTCGCCTGAGCCAATCCATGTCCATAATCATATGTGACCAACTCGTTATCTAACGAGCCTCCACTCTCATGGGCAAATAGTGCAAGTACTAATTCGCGTGGAAAGTTACTACCAGAAATGAAGTTAGCAAACTCAAAGCCAGCTTCATTTGCACTATAGAGACCTGGTGTTATTGTGTCATCTATGTAGTAATGTCCTACGACTTCGACTATTTTTGATGCACGCGTAGTTTTGTTCGTTATTTCAGTTGCTTTTGTAGACTCTGAACTAGTAACTGGCTCAATGTCTACAGAACTAACCCAGAGACTGGATCCATCTGTGGCATCAATTATGTTCGTCATATCACCACTAACCGAAAGCATGTTTACGATCCAATCAAGTGGTAGTTTCTTGATGACAGATGTTTTAAATTCATCACCATAGAGAGTGGTCGGATGATTTTTGAGCCTGCCCCATTAATTGCCCGTTGCCCCGACAGCCCC
>JBBTXQ010000001.1:0-9426 GCA_038062165.1 Patescibacteria group bacterium | reverse complement strand
GTCTCGCCACTTGTTTTGCTCGCCTCTTTAGTCCAGAAATCTACTACTGCTGGATCTTTACAACGTTCGAGTTTACGTGCCCTGAATAGTGGATCAGTCATGACTCGCGGCACCTCCATTAATGTTCCGGCCTCACCCCCATCTACCCCCGCGTCACCCATAAGTAGCAAGAGAGTATTGCGCATGTATTGCTCGAACATGGGGCCCATAGTTGTTTTGTCGAAAAGTCTGTTAAAAATGGCTTGTATTTCATTTACTATGAACGTTTTCTGTTCTGGCTTGCTTATGTCATATTCAAGCATGTTAAGACCCACCGGTTGCGATAGGTCTCCCGGATCAAAGACTATTACATCACTTGACCTATGTGCTGGTACGCGTTCGAGAATGTCACTTACAAGTTCGCCATGTGGATCGATAACGCATAGACCCTTACCTTCCTGCATATCCTGCACAGCCATATTTAGCATGGCATAACTTTTGCCTGTACCGGTCTGGCCAATTATATATAAGTGTCGGCGACGATCGTCTTCTGTCATACGCACAAGTCTTTTATCTCCTCGGAATACACTCTCGCCGATCACGACACCTTGCTCTGGCAGATTCTCTGGTGGGGGAGCGTCTTTGGTTCTCAAGAGTGACACTCTTGGCAATGCAGAACTGTTTGTGGGTAAGTGGAATAGACTTACAAGCTCTTCGCTCGATAGTGTCATGGCCTTGCTACTATCAAACTCTCTAAACGAGTACTGATAAAAAAGTTTCTTGATATTAGAAGGCTTACTAATTTTTATCTCATTTCTAAGTGGCGCAGTTGTGCCGGTGTAAGCGCCAGAGAGTGAAAGTAGGATGTCTTCGGCTCGTGCCAATTCACCTGCAGAACTAATTAATCTGATGTTTACGGAAAAAAGTGGTTTGCTAATTTTGGAATTGAGTGCCTTAACCGCCTCGTCATCAACAATAATTTGCTTGGGTGTATCAGACTTTTTGCTCGAACCCTCGAAAACTTTTAGCAAATCACGACCTGTCGGCAAGAAACTGTGCTTAAGAATGCCCGATAACTTGTCGCCCTTCTTCAGCGCCCCGAGCGCGTCAAGAATTTTCTTCTTGGCTTCTTTAGGTGCAGGACTCGCAATCACTTGCACACTAGCGCCTTCTCCTACTTCAGATAATTTAGAAAGATTAGAGAGCACTTGAGAAAAAGTATCTACACCCGCCTCTGCGTATGTGCGCAGTGGCAAAATATAATTATCGCGCAAATTTAAATATACCCCGGCCCCAACGCCGTTTGGCGAGAAAATTGTATAATCCGAGACTTCAACAACTTGGGACTTGGGGAATAGGCCTTGGATCTGCCGAGCCGCGAATTCTGCTCGCTCACCCGGCACAGAGACATAAAACTTAATCTCCTGGCCCACGTGCATCACCGATGCTTCGAAAACAAATGGACTGCCCAGACTCAAAAGTGAATTGAAAAGTTGTTCGGAATAAGCAAGCTCTTTATTCAGATCTTTCTCTTTCTCACTTTCATCGAGTGAAATTTTAATCTCAAGCAATTTATAACCCAATGTTTTGTACTTGCGACCAAATAACCAGTTTATGAAACCCATATCAAATTATTCAAAGTTAAATCAAATTTTGTTTCTTAAGTTCGTCACCCAGCTTATCAACCAGAGCATCGTGAAAGGCATCGAGCACATAAGCTGGCAAATCCTTCGCCTGCTCAATTGTTCTATTAATCCCCAATTTTGGAATCAGATCGATGAGCGCGTTAACCTGTTCGATATCAGCCGGATCCAGATCGTCCAAGTACGAAGCACTGGACGATTTGCCCCGCGAAGCCATTGGCGAAGTGGGGTTGAAACTTGGAGCTTGTTGACTTATCTTTTCCCCAACCACATGATGCAGAGCTTCGCGACTCTCCACGGTGCCACCACGTTCCCGCTCAAGCTGTGAACGCTTAGCCTCAATCTGCGCGGAAAGATCAGCAATCTCCTGTTCTAAATTTAAGCCCTCTGCCATTGCATTATTGTAGCATACGAGTTAACATACGGTCATGAAAAAAGTTCCGACGGGTCTTCGCTTTTTAGCAATACTAAACTGGGTAATAACTGCCGCGATTGTAGTTTTTGTTATTGGAGTTGGCCCAATGCGCTTTATTCAAGGGCCGAGTTTCGGCGTAATACTTGTGGTGGTTGGCTTTGCAACTGCCATCTTGGGAAGTGGTCTCTGGCTAGGCCGCAGTTGGGCAAGAATGATTGGTATTATTTTATTCTCTCTTGCTTTGGTGGGAAGTTTAATTAAAGTAAATGTGTTTTTTGCGATAATTAACGCACTTGTTGTTTTATATCTTACTTTTTCTAAATCAGTAAAAGAATACTATAAACCATAGTAGAATTCTCAGCGGTCCGACCGCTGGATTATTCAATCAGAAGGGCCGCGAGGTCCTTCTCCTCTTTCTTTCTCTCAAGCGAAAGTTCTAGTGAGCCCAGGGCAAATTTTTCATATTCTTTCGGGCTATTAAATTGCTCAAGAATAATTGATTTCTCACACAGCCCTACTTTTCCACCCACATATTCCCCCCAACTCGACTTCACAGCGGTCCGACCGCTGAGATTGTGAACTAGGTTGTTTAGATTCACGTAAGCACTCACGTGCAAAAGATAGTCATTATCACTGATGTGTTTTGATTTATACTTTCCACGAAATAGGGCACCTTTTCGTTTGTTTGTCGCATTAAAATACCACGTGTACGCACCATTCAACCGTTTCATAAATTCTGCAATGCCCCCGTCACTAACTTGCTTAAGAAGCATGTGGTAGTGATTGGGATTAAGACAGTAGGCGACTATATCTACCAGATGAACATCAGTTATTTTTTTATCGTTGTTCTTTCCATTTTCAAAATATTCACGAATACTACTTATTGGCTCTTTTGAATTAAACAGTTTCATCCCTAGCAGAAAACGCGAAAATTCCGTTTGTGTCTCAAAGATATTGTTTCTTTCTACTCCGTGATTGAAAACGTGGTAATACTCTCCAGTAATAATTGGGCCTCTGTTCATATCCTTATTATAAGCCACCTTTCTTCTCAGCGGTCCGACCGCTGTGGATATGTTAGTATGATGTAATGCGTGGTCTCAATGAAAAACAGCGGGAGGCGGTGGAGCATAAAGATGGTCCACTTTTGGTTGTGGCTGGGGCTGGCACGGGTAAGACACGGGTTATTACTCACAGGATTGCCCACTTGATTGCGGGGGGAGTGAAGCCGAGCGAGATCTTGGCAGTCACTTTCACCAATAAAGCTTCGCAAGAGATGAAAGATCGAGTTACGAAGCTTTTGAATAACGAATTAGGAATTAGGAATGATGATCATAATTCACAATTCACAACTCATAATTCATTGCCCTTTGTTGACACTTTTCACTCTTTGGGCGTACATATTTTGCGCGAGTCAGGGCAGGCTTTGGGGATATCGCGCTGGTTCACCATCCATGATCGCGATGATTCTGTTTCGCTTGTAAGAAGATGCTTGAAAGATGAGGGTTACGATCCCAAGCAATTCGCCCCTGCGGCAGTCCTGTCAGTAATATCGAAATCTAAGGGGAATCTCCTTACGCGCGCAGACTTCGCAAGTGACGCCAGCCACTCATATTTCGCCGAAGCAGTAGCTCGAGTGTGGCGACGATATGAGGAGGAACTAGCCAAGCAGAAAGCTCTCGACTTCGACGATCTATTGCTCAAAACTGTCGAGCTCTTGCGAGATTATCAAGACGTACGTAAACGATATCAAACGCAATGGCGATATATTCACGTAGATGAGTATCAAGATACGAACAAAGTGCAGTATGAAATGATTAGATTGCTTGCCGGAGAGCATCGAAATATCTGCGTAGTAGGTGATAGTGACCAATGTTTTCCTGAAGGCACACTTATTGATACTCCTTCTGGTCAAAGTCTCATAGAAAAGCTAAGGGCCGGGGACACAATAATCACGGCCGCAGGTAGAGGAAAAGTTTGCGAAGGAATTATAACCAAAATACACCGCAAAAATTATAGTGGCAAGCTCTTGGTGTTAAATCTGGAAAATGGCAAAAAAATCCAACTTACCAAAGATCACATTGTCTTTGGAAGATTGCCGGAACACAGCATGTCTGTTTACGTTTATCTCATGTATCGCAAAGATCGCGGGTATCGCGTAGGAATTGCGAAAGGTTCAAGAAGTTCGGGTCACGATGGACAAGAAAAACACGGGCTTGTTGTCAGGGGCAACCAAGAACATGCTGATCGCATATGGATCTTGCGAGTGTGTAAAAATAGACTTGAGGCAATATATTGGGAGCAGTTTTATGCTTTCCGCTACGGAATTCCGATGACTCTTTTCCATAATATTGGGCGAAGAATAGCACTTTCTGACAAATTGATAGCCAAAATATTTTTAGCCCTTGATACCTCAAGGGGGGCAAGACAGTTAATGGCTGACGAAGGGTTGTACTTCGAATATCCACATTACCTGCCTCAAGGAACAACGCCCAGAAACACAAAACGACAAAGAACCAAATTAAGGTTAACACTCTTTAGTGACAACAGGAGAACCAAGCAAAGCCCATGGGGAGCAAGTCGACTATCAATCAACACCTCGAGCTCAGAACTAAAAAGCAAATTACTGCTTGGAGGATTTATGAGTAGGAAGGGAAAAAATAAAGACTGGAGACTTGAGATATCAAATCTTGATTATGCTCAAATAGAGAAGGTTGGCGAGCAAATATCACTTCTCGCCCCCTCCCTCGAAATAGAGCGGGCGGCACTACTCACAGAGAAAGGGTCGTTCAGACAACTCCCAGCGAGTTCGTTAAGGAACGGCATGGAGGTTGCTGTTCGAAAGGGTGCCGATGTTACAAAGTTAAAGATAAAGTCCATTAAGTCCAGCGACTATTCAGGTAAGGTATTCGATTTAGATGTTAGTAAAGTTCATAACTATATTGCGAACTCTCTTGTGGTTCACAACTGCATCTACACATGGCGCGGGGCAACTATTGAAAATATTTTGGGCTTCGAGGAAGACTTCCCGGGGGCAAAAGTTGTCATACTCGAAGAGAATTATCGCTCAACATCTAATATCTTGGACGCCGCTAATGCGGTGATAGCAAAAAATGAAGGTAGGAAAGACAAGAACTTATTCACCTCAATTGGAACAGGAGAAAAGATCACAGTTTACGAAGCGTTCGACCCAAGCGACGAAGCGCATTTCGTCACGCGCACAGTTTCAAAATTACACAGCGGTTCAACCGCTGTAGAAAAAGGCGGCTTTAAATATGAAGAGATAGCAGTTTTGTACAGGGCGAATTTTCAATCACGTGCGTTAGAAGAAGCATTCCTAGAAGCAGGCATACCCTACACGGTGCTGGGCACACGCTTCTTCGAACGCGCAGAGATCAAAGATATTCTGGCTTACGTCAAAGCGGCGCTCAATCAAAGTGACAAAGCCAGCTTCGCTCGGGCAGTGAGCACGCCAAGACGGGGGATAGGCGAGAAGTCGCTTGAGAATTACTTTGTTACTAATGAGAAAAGCGAAAAAATATCTAGCTTTTTAAACTTGCTAAGTGATTTCGAAAACAAACTCAAAACTCTGCAATTACCCGAAGCCTTGCGTTACATCACAATCCACTCCGGCTATGAAGCAATGCTCAAACAGAGTGAAGAGCAAGAGCGTCTCGAAAACATTCAGGAACTTGTGAACTTATCAAGCAAGTACAAAAGCCTCCCCAACGATGAAGCACTAGAGAAATTCCTAACAGATGCCGGCCTGGCAAGCGATCAAGATACGCTTATATTGGAAGAGGCTAAATCCCGCCAAGAGGCGGGATCGCCCGGCCGCTCAAAAGAGCGGCTTAGGGGAGTGAGATTAATGACTGTGCATGCGGCCAAAGGCCTAGAGTTTGAACACGTGTTCATCGTCGGTCTAGAGCAAGATCTATTCCCACACAGACCCATGGATGATCCGCCAGCTGGCGGAGAGCGCATGTTAAATGAAGAAGAGCGCAGATTATTTTACGTAGCCCTCACACGTGCCAAAAAGCAACTTTATTTATCTTGGTGCCAGACGCGTCAGATGTACGGCGAAACAAGAGTGCAAATCCAGAGCGAATACCTAGGCGATCTCCCCAACGAACTAATCGAATCCGCCGAAGTATTGCCAAATATTGATTACAGTAAGGGCTCGCCCCGAGTTAAGTCGAGCGGCTATCTGCCCGACATCATCGATTTATAATAGGCACAAAAGTCGTCCTTGACAAATAGCGTTAAAGTATGCTAAAATTAACAGCGTAAATGAATGTAACAACTTAGATACGGCGCGAAACATAAAGACCGAGGTGGGGGACCCCACCTCGGCTTTTGTTGTCGAAACTAGAAAATAAGATCGCGGAGAGCGGGCGACACGGGCTGGTTGAAAATCACCCATTCGTTGCCCACTTGCACTTTCTCGCGACCATGCTTGTCCGGCTCGATTTCGGGATCTACGTGCACGAGTACGGCCAGTTCATCGTCCCGGGCACTCTCGGCCACATCGTCATCTGCCCAGCGGAACTCGCCGATAAGAGCCTCGAAGAGCTTACGATGGCGTGATTCGCGTAGTCTGTCTAGGAGCATGAGGGCTTCGGTAGTGTACTTATTCGGCATCATCCTCTCACGCTCTTTGGAAGTGGCGAAGAGGAGATCAACAGCCCAGTCAGAGACACTGCCCTGATATATTTCAAGCAATTCTCTGACTACTTGATTCAAGCTGCCCTTTAGTTTCACACTACGAGTAAATGTTTTTAGCATTCCATATTGAATTGCCTGATGATAAGTGCCGAAAACAATCGGCACGCCTTTCTCGATCCGCGCACCGTAAAGCAAGCTTTCCTTTTTTGCGCTCATAGCACCTCCGGCAATTAATCTACACGAGCTTACGCAATGTGACAAGCGTGCTAGAATCGACACATGAAGGCAAGAAAATCTTTGGGGCTAAATCCCGTTAAAAGACGGGATCGCCCGTTCACGCCGAAGCGTGAATTAGGGCAAAACTTCTTAACTAATCCAGACGTTGTTGCTGATATTTTGCTCGCTTCAAAAATTAAAGCAGGAGAGACAGTACTCGAAATCGGCCCGGGTACGGGCGTGCTCACAGAAGCTCTACTTGATGCTGGGGCTCACGTGATTGCAATTGAGAAAGACGACAGATTAATCGAGCTGTTAAATAAAAAGTTTGCCGGTAAGAGATTTGATTTAATTCATGGGGACATTTTGTCATTGAACATTTCGTCATTGTTTGCAAATTTCAAATTACACATTTCATCATTCAAGATAGTTGCCAACATTCCCTACTATATAACAGGCAAGTTCTTAAGAAATATATTTGAAAGTGAGAAATTGCCCGAAAGAATTGTTTTGCTTTTGCAAAAAGAAGTGGCTGAACGGATTGTTGCGAAAGATGGAAAAGAGTCTATTCTCTCAATTTCTGTTAAAGCTTATGGCACGCCCAGCATTGTGCGGTATGTATCAAGAAATGACTTTGATCCAGTCCCAAATGTAGACTCTGCAGTTCTCTTAATTGGCTCTATATCAAGAGATTTCTTCTCAGCGGTCGGACCGCTGAGGATTGACGAGGGTAAATTTTTCGAGTTAGTGCGCAAGGGCTTTGCCCACAAACGCAAGAAATTGGGCAGTAATTTGGGTCTTGATTTGGGGAACAAGAGGGCAGAGGAATTAAGTCTCGTCGAGTGGGGAAAACTATACAGGCAAACTAATTTGAGCAAATAGTGTTAAAATCTGGTGAATGCCTCAAGTTTCTATTATTAAACTATTTGCAACAGGACTTGCTCTGTTTATTGTAGTTATATTGGGAAATACTCTTATCACGAGCAAAAACGCGCTTCCAGAAAAGACAGAAAGCAATGACAGTAATAAATTAATAAGGGCGTATACAGACACAGATGGTGACGGCCTAGAAGATTGGGAAGAATTACTAATAGAACAAAGTCCTGAAAAAGTTGTCACAAATAATTCTAGCGATCCTGACAATTCATTTTTGACTAAGATCAGTGAGATTATAGAAACAGCGCCTTCTTTGCCCTTAACTTTACCCACAGAAAGCTTGCAAGCTAGCACTTATCCATTACTAGATCGAGACAGCTTCAATATAAATAAATCTGGTTTAGCGACTTACGGTGACTTCTATAATGCCTACTCCAAAATCACGACAGAAGTAACTTTTCCTCAGACAGAAATAACTTTTGCTCTAACTGAAGGCAAAGAGGGAGGTGGGCGAGTTTTGACGCTTGAAGAGTTAATGCAACTCGAATTGGGAGGAACTGTGAGTGAAAAGATTACTCGCACGCTCTTAATGTGGGCGGATCTCGACAAGAGAATGGCAGACGTGCTACAAGAACTAGCTGTAACGGGTGGTGTAGTAGATGCGCCGCAAGAACTTGCTAGTTGGTTTGCTTATCATGGGCAAATGGCAGAACGCTTCACTAAACCTGATCTTGAACTTTCAGAAATGCAGAAACTTGCCAAAGAATATGAAGTCAGTGCCAATGCGCACCTGAAAGCTTTCAGTGAGAAAATAACAAAAGCAGAGAAACAAGACCCAACTTCATTCACACTCGTAAATAGGGCAGAGGCATTCACTTGTGGCGCTTTCCGGCCACCCAACTTCTATCATTTTGGGGGGAGGGTTGCCTACTATTTGCCTTGTAATTGGGGTATTGTGGAGACGATCACCCCGCCTTGTGGGGGTATCTTCTTGTTCACTTATGCCGGCATGGCGGCTAATCCATTCCTTTGGAAATATGGGCCATACGTAATTGCTGATGCCATACTTGGCCGGTCACTGGTAATACCGGGAATATGCATATTGGGCGTACCTCCTGCGGCGGCCTATTTCCCTTACGAAGCAATTGTGATCTTCTACGGCGCGGCGGCGGCGCCCGGGATATAAGTAATAACTTTTATCCACATAGATTAGGCTTAAAAAGCCTTTAAAGTGCTACACTTTAAGGGAAATGAGGAGAACTATATACGTTCTTGTGGCTGTTGGCATTATTGCAGGAGGATATCTTGTTCTTTTGTTTACAAAAAGCGAACCTAGCACAGAATCTGTCGTCGCCACAACCGGGCAGTCAAAACAAATAGCCGAAAAAGATACTGATCGAGACGGCTTGGCTGATTGGGAAGAGCTCTTGTGGGGCACAAGTATTACTAATCCTGATAGTGACGGAGACGGAGTTAGTGACAAAGAAGAAGCTCAAGTAATAGAATCTCAAAGATTGGCTCAAGAAAAAAAAGAAAGTATTGTCACGCCTTATGCGTATGCCTATGACCCAAAAATGGGAGAAACTCTGACAGAAAGATTAGCCCTTAATTTAGGCTCAAATTATTTATCAGAAG